>JAFTTE010000012.1 GCA_017466905.1 Clostridia bacterium
ACCCCTCGGGGTCTGTTTTTTACTCGTTATAACTAAATCCGCCTGCGTCGGAATAAATCGGCTATCGCCGATGAAATCGCTGCGCGATGAAATCCTGCTTCGCAGGGTTTTAGAAGCGGATTTAATTTCATCAAAACTTTGTTTTGATTTCATCTGAACTTTAGTTCAGATTTCATCCACGCAGCGCGTGGATTTCATTTTAATAAATAATTTCGGTGTTTCGCTTCGCGAAACGGATATAAATAAAATTTGTGAATTTGCCCATACTAATACGGGTGATTTTTTTGAAAAGTATATTTAAGAAGGCGTTGATTATTTTTTTTAGCGGTGCAATATTTTTTGGCGCGGCATATGCATATTTGCAGCATAACTTTAACAAAACTGCTGCCAAGGCAGAGCAGAAGGATTATACCGTGCCGTATGAAAGGCTTCCCGAAAACTGCGGGATAGCCTTTGTGTTTCCCGAGGGCAGTGCACTGCTTGCATACCTTGATTTTGAGGATAGCAGTATAAAGCTGCTTGACTTGGCAGAATTTCAGGTGCAAACCGAATATTTTGGCTATACAGCAGACTATACGGTGCAGGTAAGCTACGAGCTTATTGGCGGAATAATAGATAGAATAGGTGGTATAAGTATAGAGTACGGCGGTGAAACTCTGCGCTATACAGGTGTTCAGGTAGTGGATTTAATAGCCGGTGGTAGTGCGCAGGAATTAAAAAAACAGATAATTTTACAAATATTTAGTGGGATTTCTAAAAATAACTTTTCAAAAGACGATTTTGTATATATAATAGAAAACAGCAAGAGTAATCTTTCGATTATAGATTGCATATATTGGCTTGATTATATCGAGGATATGTGCAATAGAATAAGCTTTGTAAATTAAAAAAATTTAACCGAAGGAATAATACCTATATATGAAAAAAATACTATCTTTTTTAACAGTTTTTTTACTGCTTTTGCTGTGCGGCTGCAGGATTACGGACGGCGGAATGTCGTCCCGTACATACATTGAATATAGCAGTAGCGCGATATATGTTGATGAAAACGGTAGCGAGCTTGATGATGAAACTGTAAGTCAAATCGAATTACAAATTAACCAAGAGTTTGATGACCAAGCAACCGTCAGTGAAACAATAAGCGCCAACGCATCCTCCAACGATAATACCAATAGCAGTGAAGCAAGCAGTCAAACAGGAGTTATCAGCGACGCGGTAGCCGATGAAGTGCAAGAAATTGTAGAGGCTGATGTTAATACCGCGGGTGAAAAGCCGCTGTATTATACATATCTTACTGCGTCTCAACAGCGTATATATCGATTTATGAAAACTGCGGCAGAACAGATGACTACGGGTTACTTTTCGGTTGGCGCCACAATAAGTGGCGAGGATCGTTTCAGCGATATTGCCATAGCGTATCGCGCGCTTTCAAGCGACAACCCACAGATATTCTGGCTGCCCGAGGTTTATATGATGTCCGCTGACGGAAGCGCAATGGCTTTTTCAGATGAAAAAGAGGGTGTTGATTATACAATGACACCGCAGGAAAAGAAAATGGCAGAGCAGCAGATTTTTACTACTGTAAACAATCTTGTGGCGCAAGCAAATACCTTGGATAGCCGTTATGAAAAAGAGTTGTTCTTCCATGATTGGCTGTGTCGGAATGTTACATATGATTTTGACGGAACTGATAATGTGTATACCGTGTACGGCGCTTTAATAAACGGTGTCGCGGTGTGCGAGGGATATTCGCGCGCTATGCAGCTGCTTTGCGACAGCGTTGGAATACCCTGCACGGTGATATACGGCAGGTCAAACGATATTGCGCATATGTGGAATATAATAAATCCGGGTGACGGTTGGTATCAGCTTGATGTTACCTGGGATGACGACGAGAAAAATGAGCTTTTAAGACATACATATGTAAATTTAAACGATGAACAAATTGCCGTTGACCATATAATTTTTGATGCGGTATCCGTGGGCAAATCTTATGTTGGTAACGATGATTTCAATCTTTGTTTATATGCTTGTAACAAAGATAAATATAATTATTTTTTGAAAAACGATTTGATTTTTACTAATGATGTTGCTGCTGCGGCTAAAATAGTAAAAAGAGCAAATGATGAGGGAAATACGAGTGTTGAAGTGTTTTACATAGGCGATACAATGGATTATAAAGCCTTTTTAAACCGAGTAAATCGCGAGCTGTACGAGAGCGGTTCGAGTATTTGGCTTAAAACATATTCTTGCTTAGGCAACTCAATAGTAATTTGGTGGTAAAGCCTCACATTTGCAAAAGTCGATGAAGTTTAGATGGAGTTTAGAGCATATAATTCTTGCTTTAAATTCTGGTTTGTAGTATAATTATATAGATTATAATGTTCATTTTGTAATATAGAGGTTTTATAAGTGATTTTAAGCGAAAAAACAAACGGGTATCTGCCAGAACAATGTGCATACGCCAAAAGGGTACAGGCGCTCCTTACTGAGCGCGGCGTAGTATCGCCCAAGGCGCACATTGTAACCTTTGGTTGTCAGCAGAATGTAAGCGACTCTGAAAGAATTAAGGGTATGCTGCTGCTTTGTGGCTATAGTCTTACCGAAGAAATAACTGAGGCAGATTTTATACTTTTTAACACCTGCGCTGTGCGCGGACATGCCGAGGACCGCGTGTACGGTAACGTAGGCGCCACAAAAAAATTAAAGCAGGCAAACCCTAATCTGATGGTGTCGGTTTGCGGTTGTATGGCGCAACAGCAATCGGTAGCAAGCAAGTTTTATAAAAGTTATCCGTATGTTGATATTGTGTTTGGCACACAGCAATATCACCGTCTGCCCGAATTTATTTATCGCAGAATAACAGGCAAAAGAGTGTACGAATTAACGCTTGATAATGCCGACATTGTAGAGGATATTCCGATAAGCCGCGACGGTGACTTAAAGGGCTGGTTGCCAATAATGTACGGCTGTAACAATTTTTGCACCTACTGCATAGTGCCGTATGTTCGCGGACGCGAGCGTTCGCGCGACCCGCAGGAGATTATTGCCGAAGCCACCAAAATGATAAACGACGGCTTTAAAGAAATAATGCTACTCGGTCAAAATGTAAACTCTTACGGCAAGGGCGAGTCACACGGTATAAATTTTGAAAAACTCTTGCGTATGATAAACGACATACCAGGGGATTTTAGAATTCGTTTTATGACCTCGCATCCAAAGGATTGCACCGAGGAGCTATTGGACGCAATCCGCGACTGCAAAAAGGTTGAGCGTCATATACATCTGCCTTTCCAAAGCGGTAGTAGCAGAATACTCAAGCAAATGAACCGCCATTATGACCGCGAGGGTTATTTAAAGCTGATTAGTGCGGCTCGCGAGCGTATACCCGATGTAGAGTTTACAAGTGATATTATCGTAGGCTTTCCGGGGGAGACATACGAGGACTTTTGCGAGACGCTGAGCCTCGTAAAAGAGGTTAAGTTTACCTCCCTTTTCACATTTATCTATTCGCCGCGTGAGGGAACACCTGCGGCCACAATGCCAGATCCCATATCCCGCGAAGAAAAGGGTAAGTGGTTTAGTGAGCTGCTTGTGACACAGGACGAAATATCCAAAGAACTAAATTCTTCGCTTATAGGTAAAAAGATGCGGGTGCTTTGCGAAGAAGAAACTGCAGACGGATTATTCACAGGCAAAGGCGAATACTATTCGAGTGTAACCTTTGAGGGAAATCACGATATGATTGGTAAATTTGTGACCGTGCGTGTTGAAAAATATGAAAACAACACACTTTACGGTACCGTAATAAATTAAAATATAAATTTTGAAAGGAATTTTTTAAAATGGGAATTATTGAAACAACAAGAAATTTAGGAGTAGAAATTCAAAAGGATGAGCGTTTTATTCGCTATATAAAGGCAAAGCTTGCAAACGATAACGATGAAACTTTGCAGAACCAGATTGGCGAGTTCAACACCGTTCGTATGAACCTTGACCGCGAAATGAACGCGGAGACACAGGACGAGGCAAAAATCCGTGAGCTTAACGAAAAGCTTCGTGAGATTTACACCGCTGTTATGTCAAGCAAAACAATGCTTGAATACAACACCGCAAAAGCAGAGGTTGACGCTATGCTTAACGATATCAACAGCATTATTATGCAGTGCGTAGACGGGGAGGACCCGATGACTGCTGAACCTCACACCGCTTGCACAGGCTCATGCTCTAGTTGTTCAGGCTGCCACTAAGATAATCTGAGGGACAACAACTCGCAAAATCAAAGATTTTGACTGCGCAGTTTTCCCTCAGTACACCCTTTCATCTTGAAAAGTGCCTTGCGACACTTTTCGCTTTAAGATGAGTTTTTGTGAGGCACAGCCCCGCAAAAACAAAGGGAAATAACGGGACAACAACTCGCAAATCAAAGATTTAACTTTTAACTAAAGGGGATAAAAACTATGGCTGAACTGTCACCTATGATGCGACAGTATATGGAAATAAAAGAGCAAAACCAGGACTGCATTATCTTTTACCGATTGGGTGATTTTTATGAAATGTTCTTTGAGGATGCTATAAAAGGCTCGGAAGAACTTGAACTCACCTTAACCGGCAGAGATTGCGGTCTGGATGAACGCGCCCCTATGTGCGGTGTGCCCTATCACAGTTGTGATGGTTATATCTCACGCTTGGTTGAAAAGGGATACAAGGTTGCCATTTGCGAGCAGGTAGAGGACCCAGCAACAGCCAAGGGAATTGTTAAACGTGATATTGTAAGAATTGTTACCCCCGGTACCGTTATCGAGGGTGAAATGCTTGACGAATCTCGCAACAACTATTTAGCCGCGGCACACGAGCGTGACGGCAAAATTGGCCTATGCTTTGCCGACGCATCTACGGGTGAAGCGCACATAACCGAGCTTTCGGGCAGTGAAATGTATAATGATATGCAAAACGAAATTATGCGTTTTGGCCCGAGCGAAATTTTAATAGATGCTAAACTTAAAGATAAAATAGCCACATTTTTAGAAGAAAAAGTTACGGCTGCCATAAGCGTGCGTGAAGATAGATGCTTTGATACACAAAACACCGAAAATTTGCTTTGTCATAATTTTGGTGTAATAAGTCCCGAAAATATTGGAATAGAAAACGGTAGTATTTCGCAAAGTGTGTTGGGTGCTGTAATTGACTATCTGCACGAAAACGGCAAAACGGGCATTATCGCTATAAAAAAAGTAAATATTTACACCTCGGCGCAGTTTATGCAGCTTGATGTAACGGCAGTCCGCAATCTTGAACTGTGTGAGACAATGCGCACAAAGTCAAAGCGCGGCTCGCTTCTGGGCACTCTTGATAAAACCAAAACCGCTATGGGTAAGCGACTTATGCGGTCTTTTGTTTTACAACCGCTTGTAAGCATACCCGAAATCACTTTGCGTCAGAATGCGGTAGAAGAACTCGCAAACGACACGGTTATGCGCTGTGAAGCGCAGGAATATATGAGTGGCATACGCGATATTGAGCGTATGATGACTAAAATTGTATATGGTACAGCTACGGCAAAAGAGCTTTTAGGCCTTGCAGCAACGGCGCATCGCTTCCCATATATAAAGCAGTTGCTGGTGTCAGCCAACTGCAAAATGTTAAAATCTATTTATAATGAGATTGATACCCTTGATGAGATAGTAGAGCTTATTGATGCGGCTATCAGCGAGGATGCGCCTGCCACAGTACGTGAAGGCAAGATAATTAAAAAAGGCTATAACGAGCAGGTAGATATGCTGCGCGAGGATATGGACGGCGGCACATCTCATCTTGCCGCAATCGAGGCTCGTGAGCGCGAGCGTACGGGCATCAAAAATCTGCGTGTGCGCTATAACAAGGTGTTTGGCTACTATATAGAGGTTACCAATTCTTTCCTTGATAAAGTACCTGCCGATTATGTGCGAAAGCAGACCCTTACAAACGCCGAACGCTTTATAACTGATGAATTAAAACAACTTGAAAACCGTCTGCTTACTGCCAAGGACCGTGCTTTTCAGCTTGAATATGAAATATTTAACGGTATTCGTGAGACCGTAGCCGAGGCGGCAGGTCGTGTGCGGACTACCGCGGCGGCAATAGCGCGCCTTGATACAATGTGTTCAATGGCGCAGGTTGCGGTTGAAAACAACTACTGCAGACCGCTTATAAATAACGACGGTGTAATCAGCATAAAAGGCGGCAGACACCCTGTAGTTGAAAAACTGCTAAAAACACCGTTTGTTTCTAACGATACATATTTAGATGCCGCAGGCTCTCGTTGCGCTATTATTACAGGTCCTAATATGGCGGGTAAATCTACCTATATGCGACAGGTGGCTATAATCACCCTTATGGCACAGATGGGCTCTTTTGTCCCCGCTCAAATGGCAGAAATTGGCGTAGTGGATGCAATATTTACCCGTGTGGGCGCGTCGGATGACTTGGCAAGCGGTCAGTCTACCTTTATGGTAGAAATGAGCGAAATGGCGCATATTCTTAAAAATGCTACCCGCAACAGTCTGCTTATTATTGATGAAATAGGTCGCGGTACATCTACCTTTGACGGTATGTCAATAGCACGGGCGGTGCTTGAATATGTTGCCGATAAAAAGAAGTTGGGCGCAAAAACACTCTTTGCAACACACTATCACGAGCTTACCGAAATGGAAAATGAGCTTGACGGTATAAAGAATTATAATATTGCCGTTAAAAAACGCGGTGATGATATTATATTTTTAAGACGCATAGTACCCGGCGGCGCTGATGATAGCTATGGTATAGAGGTTGCAAAATTGGGCGGCATACCTGATTCGGTTATACGTCGCGCAAAACAAATACTTAAACAAACGCTAGAAAGCGGTATTGTAACATATAAAACAGTAGAGACAAATACCGACCAGATGTCGCTTGAAATGCAGGGCGCAACCGACATTTTACGCGAACTGCAGGCGATCGACGTTAACACTTTGACACCAATCGAGGCTATGGGAATTCTTTTCGATATAGCTAATAAAGCAAAATCCATTTAACTGGTTTGAGTAAAATTGCCCACAGCACAGTTTTTGTTCGGGGCAGTACCTGATGTACGGCACCGCTCACTGCAAAACAGCACTGTGAACAATTTTCTTTCAAACCAACAAAATCTTTTTTAGTTTTAACAATTTAATGAAGAGGTGAACAAAAATGCCAAAGATCAACGTGCTGCCTAAATCCATTGCCGAGCTTATAGCTGCAGGCGAGGTGGTTGAAAGACCTGCTTCGATAGTAAAAGAAGCGATAGAAAATTCAATAGATGCGGGTGCCACGCATATAACGGTTGAAATTCAGCGAGGCGGTATTACATATATTCGTATAACCGATAATGGATGCGGAATAGCAACTGACGATGTGCCAAAGGCATTTTTGCGTCACGCTACAAGCAAAATAGAAAAGGCAGTAGATCTTGACCGCATATCCACACTTGGTTTCCGCGGCGAAGCGCTTGCCGCTACAAGCGCGGTATCGCGTGTAGAGTTGTTTACAAAAACTGCCAACGAGGATTTTGGTACACATTATAAAATCGAGGGCGGCGAAGAGATTTTAAACGAAGAGGTGGGTTGTCCTGACGGAACCACACTTATAGTTCGTGACCTCTTTTACAATACTCCCGCTCGTATGAAATTTCTTAAAAAAGATGTTTCAGAGGGTACAACCGTTTCGGCTATCGTAGAGCGACAGGCAATGTCGCATCCCGAAATAGCATTCAAGCTTATCCGCGACGGTAAACAAACACTCAGCACTTCGGGAGACGGCAAACTGGCTTCTGCCGCTTACAGCGTTTTAGGACGCGAAATTTCTAACACACTTATACCTGTTGATTTAATACTTGATGGGATAAAGGTGACAGGTCTTGTGTGCAAGCCTGTATCCTGCCGTGCATCACGTGCCTACCAGTTTACGTTCTTAAACGGCAGATATGTGCAGTCGGGCACCGTAACAGCAGCGACGGAACAAGCCTATAAAAACAGCGCAATGGTGGGCAAGTTCCCTGTGTTTGTACTGTGTGTAACCGTGCCTTATGAAACGGTGGATGTAAATGTGCATCCTGCAAAAACACAGGTGCGTTTTTCGGATGAAAAGCGTGTGTTTACTGCCGTTTATAATGCGGTAAAAAATGCAATTATTTCGGGTGATACCAGACCGGAAATCGTGGTAAATCAACCCAAGACTAATACATTTTTGCATATGACTACCGAGCAGTACAGACAGACTGCTGTAAGTCTTCCAACACAGGAAAGACCTGAGCCTGTAAAAGAGATAACGAAACCTAAAACAGAGCCTGTAAGGCTCAATTCTGATAAGGCTCCTTTTTTCTTACGTGAGGAATTTAAGCCTAATGTGCCCCTTAAAAAAGATGTTTCTATAGTAGTAGAAGAAAACAAAACAACTGTAGAAACAAAGGTCGAGAATACTGTGCCTCAAACAGCATTGGTGCAGGAAGAAAAGGAATACTCGCCTAAAGAAGAAATAAAGCTTATAGGTGAAGCCTTTAATACCTATATAGTAGTGCAAAAGGGCGACAGCATTTTTCTTATAGACAAGCACGCCGCGCACGAGCGGATACTCTTTAATCAGTTTAAGGCTACTCATACGGTCGAAAGTCAGAGTCTGCTTATGCCGGTGACGGTAAAGCTTATAGGTGACGAGTATAGCGCTATTATATCAAATCTGCATTTGCTTGAGGATTACGGATTTGAAATTGAAGATTTTGGCAATGAGTCGGTACTGGTTCGCGCAATACCCGCAATGTTGGACGACGAGGATACCGAAAGCATTGTGACCGAAGCGGCAGAAAGCCTTGCCAGAAAGGGTAGTGTACAACTCGAAAGAATTGACGATATACTTCATACAGTTGCCTGCAAGGCGGCAATAAAGGCGGGCTATATAACATCTGATACCGAAAAATTAAATCTTGCAGTTAAGGTGCTGGGTGACAACGACATTATGTATTGTCCTCACGGCAGACCTGTTGCTTTTGAGATAAAGAAATATAACCTTGAAAAATATTTTGGAAGAATACAATGAAAAAACAAAAGATAATTTGTGTTGTCGGTCCAACTGCATCGGGTAAAACCGATTTAGGTGTTTCACTGGCAAAGCACTTTGACGGTGAGGTAATATCTGCTGATTCTATGCAGATTTACCGCGATATGCACATTGCATCTGCTGCGCCTAACGAGAGTGAAAAGCAGGGTGTTGCACATCATTTGGTAGAGTTTTTACCGTATGGTAGTACATTTACTGTTGCCGATTATGTCAAAGAGGCAAGATTAAAAATTGCCGAGATTATATGTCGCGGTAAAACACCGATAATAGTAGGTGGCACAGGACTTTATATTAATTCGCTTGTTAACAATGTGGAATTTATTGACGATGAAACCGATATAAAGCTACGTGAACGTATAACGGCGGAGTTTGACCGTGTCGGCGGAGCAGAAATGCTTAAAAGACTTAATAAAATTGATGCTGTCACAGCAGCAAAGCTGCACGAAAACGATAAGCGCCGCATAATCCGCGCTTTTGAAATTTTTGAAAGCACAGGGAACACCAAAAGTTTTAATGATGAAATGTCAGTAAAAAACGAATCGCCGTATGCAGTTTGTATGATTGGAATTACATACGGTGACCGTCAAGCGCTTTATGACAGAATAAATGCACGTGTAGATATAATGCTCCAAAATGGTTTGCTTGACGAAGCAAAATCAGCGTTTGACAGAAATTTGAGCGGCGGTGCGGTTCAGGCGATAGGGCATAAGGAATTTTTTGACTACTTTAAGGGTGAAATATCACTGGAAGAAGCGGTGGAAAATCTAAAGCGTTCTACGCGCCGATATGCTAAGCGACAGCTTACTTGGTTTAACAAGGATGCCCGTATAAATTGGATATATAAGGATCAAACAGACAATGCTGCGACAGCAGCGATAAATTATGCAAGGGAAGAGGAAAATTATGCGTGAACACAAAGCGTTAAGGCTAATAATTTGTATAATTGCTGTAGTTTTTGTTGCGCATCAGGTATATTCCTCAGCTTATAAGCCCATTACTACAGTCAGTGCGGAATATTATACCGCCGTTGAGGGATTTCAGATAAACGGTATAGTAATCCGTGAAGAAAAAATCATTACCTCTGATACAGCAGGTACGCTGCATTTTACGCTTTCTGACGGTGAGCGAGTTGCCAAAGACGGCGTTATAGCTAATATTTATTCTAACGCGGAAGCGTCTGTAACCGTCAACCGTATTGAACAGCTAAACGCTCGTATTGCAGATATTGAGGAAATGCAGAGTTATAATGATGTAGAGGCTGCCGATATAACACTTGTGAACAATAAGGTTAGCAATTCACTTAACACAATGCTTCGTGGTATCGCATCGGGTGATTTTTCGAGCGTTGAGGTTGATTCGGCAGAGCTGCTTACCAATATCAGCCGCAGGCAGATGATAACAGGCGAGCAGACCGATTTTTCGGCGCGTCTTGCAGAGCTTAAGTCCGAGCTTCAATCGCTTAATGCAACGCTTCCGCAGCCAATAGGAAGCATCAGGACCGATACGTCGGGATATTTTGTCTCCGGTGTTGACGGCTACGAAAATGTGCTTTCGTGCGAAAATATTGAAGCTGTGACACCCCAGTATCTTGACTCGCTGAAATCAGAAGTTGTGCCCTCAAACGCTATAGGAAAGGTTGTTTCAGGTTACACATGGTATATTGCGGCGCCGGTAAATATCAGCGATTCGCTTAAGTATAAAGCGGGTGACCGTCTGACACTTAAAACAACACTTAAATCAAGTCCCGAGCTTGATGTTACGGTAGAAAAAATAAACACCTCGCAAAGTGAAGATGCCGCTGTTATAATCTTTTCGTGTCAGCAGATGAACAGTGAGCTGGCATCAATCAGAAACGGCAGTATGACTATTATAAACAACACCTATTCAGGACTTAAAATTCCTACCAAGGCGCTGCGTTTTCAGGATGATAAAACAGGTGTGTTTGTGCGCTCGGGTATGACTATTAAATTTGTGGGTGTAAATGTTATTTACCGAACAGACGAATACATTATTTGCGAACAGCAGGTAAGCAGTGATACGGTGTTGCGATTGTATGATGATGTAGTTGTAAAGGGAAAGAGGTTATATGATGGAAAAATCGTCGATTAGTATATTTGATGACAATTATAAGGAAATAACTCAAAATATTGCGCGCGCTGCTCAGAAATCGGGCAGAAGCTATGAGGATATAACCTTGCTTGCTGCAACCAAAACTGTTGATGTTAATGTTATAAACCACGCGATAGCATCAGGTGTTAATGTTATAGGCGAAAATCGTGTGCAGGAATTTCTGTCAAAATATGAAGAATATATTCCCGTTCGCAAGCATTTTATAGGACATCTGCAAACCAATAAGGTAAAGGATATAATTGATAAGGTGGAGCTTATTCATTCGGTTGATTCTTACCGATTGGCAGAAGAAATCTCACGTCAGGCTGTAAAGCGTAGCATAACGATTGATATTTTACTTGAAATTAACATAGGCGACGAGCAAAGCAAATCGGGTTTTTCTTATGCCGAAGCATCGGCTGCGGTGGAAAAAATAGCGCAGCTTGACGGCATAAAAATCAAAGGACTTATGGCAATACCTCCAATTTGTGAAAATTCACAGCAAAATAGGCCATATTTTGCAAAAATGAAAAAACTGTTTATTGACATTGACAATAAAAAAATAGATAATAGTAGTATGGATATTTTATCTATGGGAATGTCTGACGATTACGAAGTGGCAATCGAGGAAGGCGCTAATCTGGTGCGACTTGGTACTGCGCTTTTCGGCAGACGAGATTACAGTATTTAAAACTTAGTATATAAGGAAGTGTATTTATGGGACTTTGGGACAGCATTAAAAACATTATGGTAATTCCTGATGATGACGAGTATGAAAATGATACTGTTGAGGAAACCGAACGCGCGCCGCGCGAAAAAAGCTATGAAGAGCCGGTATATACCCCCAAAAAAGAGGCTCCTGCAAAGCTTATAAAATCAAAGACTATTAATTATTCACAGAATAACAACGGCTTGCAGGTAGTGCTTGTAAAGCCAGATCGTTTTGATGAGGTTACAAGCATTGCCGATCATCTTAACGAGGGTAAAACGGTAGTTCTTAATCTTGAAGAAAGTGCGCGTGAGGTAAGTCGCAGAATTGTTGACTTTTTAAGCGGTGTGGCTTACGCTAACGGCGGTAATATGAGAAAGGTAGCAAAAAACACCTTTATAATAGTTGCTCGCGGCGTAGATGTTATGGGCGAGCTTTTGCCCGAAGAATTTGAAGACGGCAAGATTTACTTTTAATGGATATAAAGCTTTTGCCTGCAAGAATTGATGATTTAAAGCGGCTTTGCGCTAAATCAAATTCACCTAAATTTATAGGTTTTTTAACCGCCGACGAGTTGGCAGTTGGTTTAAAGCAATTTAAATTTGGTGACAAACACAGCCATTTTGGCGGTTATGACGGTGCTGAACGGGTGATGCTTGGTATTTTGCCGGAATGGTGTGATAAACCCGATTTTCCTATAAAGGCGATTACCTTTACATATCGTGCGTGTGACAGGCTTACACATCGCGATTTTTTGGGAGCCTTGATGGCGCTTGGCATAAACAGAGAAACAATAGGCGATATACTTGTAGGCGAGGGCAGAGCGGTTGCGTTTGTTTCAGACGATATTTCAAAATTTGTATTTAGTGGTATAAACAAAATCGGTAATGTCGGGGTAACTCTGACGGAAGGCTTTTGTGAGCCATTGCCTCAGGGTAGTAAAAAGCAATCGTTGGTCGTGACGGTGGCATCAACACGTCTTGATTGTGTTGTAGCTGCCCTTTGCGGAATATCGCGTAAAGAGGCAACTGAAAAAATTGCCGACGGCTATGTTTCAATTAATTCGTCAGCTGTTATCAAAACCACCGCTAATATTAAAGCGGATGATAAAATCGCAGTTCGCAAAAAGGGTAAATTTGAGATTACTGCATGTGATGAGCATTCAAAAAAGGGTAGAATTATTTTAAAATATGATAAATATCTTTAGGGAGGATATGCTATGTTAAGTGCAAACGAGATACGAAACGTGCGTTTTTCAAAAGCAATGGGAGGCTATAAGCAAGAGGAGGTCGACATTCTTCTTGATAAGGTAGAAGCTGACTATGAGCAGTTTGAAAGAACTCTTCGTGAGATGAACAACAGAATAAACGAGCTGAAGGGTGAACTTGAGGATTGCAAAAATTCTCAGGGTAATATACAAAACGTGCTTGTGAGCGCGCAAAAATTTGCTGACCAGATAGTTGAAGAGGCAAAGACTAAGAGCGCGGAAATTATTGCTTCTGCTCAGGCAAGTATTGAAAAAATCACTGAACAGGAAAAAGAACTTACAACTGCATTTGATAAAAAGGCCGGCGAGCGTAAGGACGCACTCCAGAACGACATCGAAAAAATAATTAAAAATGCAGAACAAAAGCAGGCTGCGGTGGAAACTGCAACACAGGATTGTATAGACCGTCAGCAGTTGTTGTTTAACAAGATGAAGATAGAAGTAGCGGCCTTCAAGGCTGAAATTACAGCCAAGTATAAAGAGCATCTTGAATTGCTGTCTGCTTTGCCTGACACAATTCCTAATGACCCAAGCGAGATTGCAGAAGCTGTAGCAAGTTCCTTTGATAAGATGCCTACGGTTGAAGAATATGTTAAAAATCCCGAAAGCTTTACTTTGTCAGACAAACAACAGGATGAAGTTGTGTCAGAAGAGCCTGCGGAAAAATTGGTAGAGGCTGTATCGGGCACAGGCTTTGTAATTAATGCCGAAGAGTTTGATCTTGATTCGGACGAAGAGGCAGAGGAAGAAGATATTTAGGAGTGAGCCTTTTTGATATCATACATTTTAGCAGTCATTACAGGCGTTATAGTTTTAGCGGTTGACCAATTTACCAAGGTTTTTATTTCAAACAACTTTGAAATGGCGAAGTCTTATAAGTTTTTGCCAGGTCTTATCGACATAACCTATATTCATAATGACGGCGGTGCGTGGGGTATGCTTGGTGGATATACCTGGCTGTTGCTGTCGGTTACCATTGTTATTATGCTTGTGTGTATTGCATTACTGCTTAAGTGCGGCGTAAAAAACAAGCTTATGTTTTGGTCTATTATGCTTATTCTTTCGGGCGGCGTAGGTAATATGATTGACCGTATATTCCGTGGCGGAAATGTTATAGACTTTTTGCACTTTGAATTCTGGCCAACGTTCCCCGTGTTTAATGTTGCTGACTGTGCAATAGTTATTGGCGCAGGACTTTTACTTGTATATTTCTTTAAGGATATGCTTGACGAAAACAGAAAAAAGCGATTAGATGCCCAGAAAGCAGTGGCACAAGCAAACGAAAATGAAAACAGTTAACCTTACATTTGACGACGGCGAAAGCCGCCGTCTTGATGTGTTTGTAGCAGACGCTGCTGAGGTTACGCGTTCGTATGCAGCAACTCTTATTACGGACGGGTACGTCACAGTAAACGGCAAAGAGAGTACAAAAAATACAAAGCTTAAAAACGGTGATGTTATCGGTATAACCATACCTGACGCAAAAGAGTATACCGTAAAGCCCGAAAATATACCGCTTGATATTGTGTATGAGGATGCCGCCCTTCTGGTGGTGAATAAACCAAAGGATATGGTGGTTCACCCAGCCGCAGGTAATTACAGCGGTACGCTTGTAAATGCGGTTCTTTATCATTGCGGTGATAGTCTGTCAGGTATTAACGGTGTTATGCGACCGGGTATTTTGCATCGTATAGATAAGAACACAAGCGGTCTTTTGCTGATTGCCAAAAACGATAATGCTCATTTGGTTTTGGCAGAGCAAATCAAAGAGCATTCGCTAACGCGCGAGTATGAGGCGATAGTTTACGGCAATCTGAAAAATGACAGCGGTACGGTGAATGCGCCTATTGGCAGACACCCTGTCAAGCGCAAGCAAATGGCTATAGTCGCCGGTGGCAAAGAGGCTGTTACGCACTATACCGTTCTGGAAAGACTAAACGGTTTTACGCATGTAAGATTGCGGCTTGAAACGGGCAGGACACATCAGATAAGGGTGCATATGGCATCTCTTGGTCACGCTGTTGCGGGTGATGATGTTTACGGACCTCATAGAGTTATAACAAAACTTGGAGGGCAGTGTCTGCACGCTCGTAAAATAGGGTTTATTCATCCCGAAAGTCGTGAGTATATGGAATTTACAAGTGATTTACCCGAATATTTTACAAGATTTTTAAACGAGTGCAGAGGTTAACAAAAATGGGTATATTTGACGGATGTTTACTCGCCTGCGATATTGACGGTACATTATTACTTAATGACTATATGCCGAAGCGTAATATTGAAAAAATAAAATATTTTGTAAGCGAGGGCGGCGTATTTGCCCTTGCTACAGGAAGAACAGCGGGTGCGGTATCTGCCGTTACCGACAAACTTGATTGCATAGGTCCGTCTATTGTTGCCAATGGCAGTATGATATACGATTTTAAAAAAGACAAAGCCTTATATGATATGTCTATACCCGAGGGTGACCGACATATTGTAAAGGCGGTGATTGACGGCTGCTCTACTGTAGGTGTTGAGGCGCATAGCGGTAAAAAGGTTTTGGTGCTTAATAATAATCAAGAGGCAATTGACCACGAAAAATATGAAAATCTTGACGCTATACCGCTTGATTATGAAAACGCGTTGGGTTATAATTGGAACAAGGTTATCTATCTTTTTGCAAATGAGGATGAAGCAAAAACTGTAAAACAGATAATTTCACAGTTTGAGCATAGCTCACAATTTGTTGATACCTCTGCTGTAATTTACGGCAGAAGAAGATATTATTATGAACACGTGCCATGTGGTGTTTCAAAGGCGACAACTTTAAAAATACTTTGTGAGAAGTTAAACATTAAAAAAGGCTGTTGCTATGCTATAGGTGATTATTATAATGACCTTGAAATGATTAAGTGTGCCGATATAGGTGCCGCTCTTATTGACTCACCTGATGAGGTCAAGGCGGTGGCAGATGTGGTGGTGTGCGATGCACAAAACGGCGCAGTTGCCGATTTTATAGATTATCTTACCGAAAGGAAAATAAACAATGGATGCAAACTTTAAAAAACAATTAGAGCAAATTGCCTGCAAGGTACGCATTGGTATTATTGAGAGTGTACACGCAGCAAAGGCAGGACACCCGGGCGGCTCGCTTTCTATCGCAGAGATACTTACATATCTCTATTTTAAAGAGATGAATGTTGACCCCGAGAACCCAAAAGATCCAAAGCGCGACAGATTTGTTCTTTCAAAAGGACATGCTGCTCCTGCTCTTTATGCTACACTCGCAGAACGTGGCTATTTTTCACCTGATGAGCTGCTTACTCTTCGTCAGATAGGCTCAAGACTTCAGGGTCACCCCGATATGAAAAATATCCCCGGTGTTGATATGTCGACAGGCTCACTCGGTCAAGGTATATCAACTGCTGTAGGTATGGCGCTTTCTTCAAAGCATTTCGGTGATAACTATAACGTTTATACCATTCTTGGCGACGGTGAAATCGAGGAAGGTCAGGTTTGGGAAGCAGCAATGTTTGCAAGCAATAAAAAGCTTTCTAATCTTACTGCGTTTATTGACCTTAACAATCTGCAGATTGACGGTACAATTGATGAGGTAAACTCTGCAAAGCCTGTAGATAAAAAGTTTGAGGCTTTTGGCTGGCATGTAATTACAATTGACGGACACGATTATGACGCTATTGAGTCTGCGCTTGCAGAGGCAAAAACAGTAGACAAGCCTGTTGCAATTATTGCTGAAACCGTAAAGGGTAAAGGCGTGTCTTATATGGAAAATGCGGTTAACTGGCACGGTGCCGCACCTAATGACGAACTTTTCGAAGTGGCTATGACAGAGCTTAACGCAGCGCTTGCTGCATTTAATTAAGGAGGTGGCGAGTATGTCAGAAGTAAAAACAGTTGCAACACGTGTAGGCTTTGGTGAAACCCTGGTAGAAATGGGTGCCGAGCGTGACGATTTTATTGTAATGGATGCTGACCTTGCAGCCGCTACACAAACAGGTAAGTTTAAAAAGGCATACCCCGAACGTTTTTATGATTGCGGTATTGCCGAGCAGAATATGGTAAGCATTGCGGCTGGCATTGCGGCTACAGGTAAAAAGGTGATTGTAAGCTCTTTTGCTATGTTTGCGGCAGGTCGTGCTTTTGAGCAGGTTCGCAATTCAGTAGGCTATCCCCACCTTAATGTTATTATTGGCGCTACACATGCAGGTATTTCTGTTGGCGAAGACGGCGCAACACACCAGTGCAACGAGGATATCGCCCTTATGCGCACTATTCCCGGTATGACAGTTATTAATCCTGCTGATGATACCGAGGCAAGAATGGCTGTTCGCGCGGCGTTTGAGTGTGACGGTCCTGTTTATATGCGTTTTGGCAGACTTGCAGTGCCTGTAGTATTTGATGAAACATATAAGTTTGAAATAGGCAAGGGCGTAGAGCTGCGCGAGGGTAGTGATGTTACAATCATCGCAACAGGTCTTATGGTTAAAGAAGCGCTTGAGGCTTACGATTTGCTTAAAGCTGAGGGCATTAACGCCCGTATTGTTAATATGGCTACAATTAAGCCTATTGACCGCGATATTATAATTAAAGCCGCTAAGGAAACAGGTGCTATTGTTACCGCAGAAGAACATTCTGTAATCGGTGGTCTTGGTTCTGCAGTTAGTGAAGTTGTTTGCGAAACCGTACCCGTACCTGTTGTAAAGCTTGGTGTTTATGACCAGTTTGGTCATTCGGGTCCTGCAGCAAAACTCTTGGACGAGTTCGGCCTCCGCGCTGTAAACATTGTAGAAAAAGCAAAGGCGGCTATTGCTCTTAAAAATGCATAATGCACAATAAACGCAAACGAAGTTTGCGTTATCGATATAAATCTCTTACGAGATTTTCGATATACAAAGTTCGATATGCGTAAACGCTCGATATGTTTGGCTCGCGCCAAACGATATAATAGATTTATATCATATCGAGTTTGTATAACAAACATATCGATTTTGCTGATAGGCGAAAATATCGAGTCGGGCAGTGCCCGACATATCGACATTAATTAACTAAAACTAAAGACACTGCTTAATGCGGTGTCTTTTACATTGAATTAAATAAATCGTTTAATTTTAATACAGCAGCTGTTTGTTTTTCTAACAGGTAGGTATCGGCGCCTTTTAAAAATTCAAATTCGGTTATAATACAATCTCCGCAGTTTTTGTCATAGTCCACAAGCGCTTGCAGATATGTTATACAACATAGTTCAAGGGTAAGATTTTCTAATTGGTCAAGTTGCTTTCTTTTAATCTCAGCCATAGTAACACTTCCTTTACATAAATGATATCACGGTGATATCACTCTGTCAAGATGGATTTAAAAATTCGTTAAATGGTAACAAGGTGGTATCTTGAAAGTTGTATAAAAATGCTATAAAATGGTACCAAGGTGGTGACACTATGACAAATAAAATTCAAATCAATTTAAGATTGCAACCTGAAATGATAGAGGAATTAAAAAAAGAAGCAGAAAAGCAAAAACGCAGTGTTAATAATCTGCTTGAGGTAATAATCAGCGAATATCTTGAAAGCAAAAAATAACAAACGAACCTCTGCTTTATTATGTGAAGCAGAGGTTTTATTATATAGTAATTGTGCATGGTGAATTATGCATTATGCATTATGCATTAAATAAGGGTTTGCAGCAAAACAATTCCGCAAACGCAGGGCAGTCCCAATACACCGCTGCCGCCTACAGTCCACCAATTGAGCGGTATATGCACGCCTGTGAATTTTTGCGTAAGATTTATTACGGCAATAGCGGCAAAACCGAGTATAGCATTTAAAAATATTGATTTTATCATTTTGTGACTGTTAATATGTAATACAAGCAAAACAAGTGCGCAAAGCGACAGCCAGATTATTGCTATAATTCCAAGAGCTTTCATAAAACAACACCCCACATAAATTAATATGTGGGGTGCTAACATTTTATTCTGCTGAATATACCTTCATACCTACGCCATAGTCACTTACTAAAATATCTTTCGGTAATTTAGAAAACTTTAATGTTACATACATATCGCCTGCCGCACCCGAAATATTGCAAATCTGTATAAAGTAAACCACCCAGAACCACTCTGGTGGTACAAACGCATTGATTACTGCAAGCACAAATCCCCAGACAACAACGGGTGCTAATGCTATGGTTATGTAGCTGCGTTTGTCGTAGTAATCGGCACTGCCCGCATAAGCGTAAAGACCTGTAAAGCCATATTTCACCTTTTTAGTCCCACACATTTTCATTGTGATGCCGTGCACCAATTCGTGCAGTATCATATAAATAACTATTGCAACCATTAAAATAACAAATCTTATCGCGTAGGCTGAAAGCCCGTTGCTCATATCGAAGAGTGTTGATATGGGGACTGCAAAATGCATAGGTACCGCCATTATAGCGGCAATAACAATTGCTAAAACATTAATCAATATGGCTAATTTTTTATCTTTTTGAAGGTCTATAGACAGTATTTCTTTATAATATTCAGGTAAAGTTTGTAATGCTTTCATAAGTAATACCCCCTTATATTTAATTATATCATCACAAACAAAAAAAGCAAGGCAAAGCCTTACTTTTGCGCATAGTTAAAATAAAAAAGACTCCGAATTATTCGGAGCCTGTAAAATTAGCAGCCAAAGCAGCCGAGGATAAATTCAATGATTTCGCAACCAAAAAAATTAAAGCACATCAGAAAAGTCCTCCTTAAATCAGATTTGTCAAAGCTTCGACAATAAGATTATAGCATATACACGTATAATTGTATACAGGTGGATAATGGAAATTAAGATTAGCACTTTATAGTTTATTAAATTTTTCTTTGTTAAATTTTTGTTTATTATAGACATATTAAATGATATGTGTTAAAATACTAATAAAATGGGAAAGAATGGTTTTGATTTTGTGAAAATTGATAAAACTGTAATAAAAGAAACTAAATATATAGCCTCATTTGTAATCGTTTTCAGCGTACTGATGCAGGCTGTGTTTTTAATAATCGGTAAATGGCATTATACCGTACTGCTTGGCAACCTTTGGGGCGCGGCGGTGGCTGTGGGCAACTTTTTTGTGATGGGGCTTTATGTTCAGAAAGCCGTATCTCAGGAAGAAGACGATGCAAAGAAAACAATAAAGGCGTCACAGTCTATGCGATTTGCGGCTTTGGTGCTGCTTACGGGTATTGGCGTTGTGATACCGTTTTTTAATTGGATTACGGTTGTTGTTCCGCTTGTATTTCCAAGTATTGCAATATATTTACGTCCGCTTATTGATAAAAACAAATAAACATATAAAACTACTTATTATAGGAGGTGAAGGCTTATGGAACAAAAAATGAATATCCGTTTTAAAATTACGGACGTTCTGTATTTAATCGGTGCTGTTTTGCCTTTTGTGTTTTGTATGGTATTAAAAATTCTCACAAATACACCGAGTGAGGGCATAAACATTACGGGCGCGATGATTTATTTCACTATTCCAATGCCTTTGCAAAACCTGCTTATAACCGAGGCGCAGATTAACTCCTGGGCGGTTATAATTTCTATCTTTTTCTTGTGCCTTTACTTTACACACGGGTTGTCGGTTAAGGCCAATCTTAAAAGACAGATTATTGCCGAGTGGATAGTTGAAAAAACGCAAAGTTTAGTAAGCACTAATATGGGTGACTTTTTTAAAGGTTACGCGCCGTTTATTGCCGCAATTATGGGCATTTCGGCATTTTCAAGCCTTATGGCATTGTTAGGACTTTATGCTCCGACCTCTGATATTAACATTGTAGGCGGTTGGGCAATACTTACCTTTGCGCTTATAACCTATTATAAGCTAAAGGGCGGTTTAGGCAATTACCTTAAAGGCTTTACAGAGCCGATATTCGTTATGCTGCCGCTTAATATTTTAGGTGAGGTTGCAACACCTGTTTCAATGGCGTTCCGTCATTACGGTAACGTGCTGTCGGGCTCGGTTATCGCAGTGCTGATTGCATCGGCTTTACAGGGGCTTTCCAATCTGGTTTTTGGCTGGTTACCCGGAATACTTGGCGATATACCGTTTTTACAAGTTGGTCTTCCTGCGGTTTTATCCGTATATTTTGATATATTCAGCGGCTGTATGCAAGCATATATCTTTGCAATGCTTACAATGCTTAATATTTCGGGCGGCTTCCCGCAAGACGAATATGAAAAAAGACTGCTAAAAAAACAGTCAAAGAAAAATAAAAAAATCAATTCAAAAATTTAATTACGGAGGTAATTTATTATGGCATTGGCAATTGGTATTATTTTAGGTTGTTGCGCTTTGGGCGCAGGCATTTGTATGGGTATTGGTGCTATCGGTCCCGGTATTGGTGAAGGTAGCGCGGTTGCAAAAGCCTGCGAAGCTATCGGTCGTCAGCCCGAAAGCAAAGGCTCGGTAACATCTACAATGATTATGGGTTGCGCTATCGCAGAAACCACAGGTATTTATTCACTTGTTGTTGCAATTCTGCTTATTTTCGTTGCGCCCAACATTTTTGTAAATATCTTAAAATCCGCAATGTAATAAGTTAGGGGAAAAGTATGCAAAATCTGGGTATTATATCCGTAAATTTATGGCAGATACTCATTTCCCTTGCTAACCTTACAATTTTGTTTTTACTGCTTAAAAAATTCTTGTATAAGCCTGTAACAAAGATGTTAGAGGCGCGTCGCGCTGAAATTGACAGTCAGTACAGCGATGCCGAAGCTGCTAAAAACAGCGCAGAGGCTAAAGATGCCGAGCTTACAGCGCGTCTTAGCCATGCAAAGCAGGAAGCCGAAGGCATTGTAAAAGAAGCGGCAGATGCGGCAAAAATTCGTGGCGACAAAATTGTTGAGGATGCAAAGGTGGTTGCAGACGGCATTATCCGTCAGGCCGAGACTCAGGCAGAGCTTGAGAAAAAACGCGCCGAGGCTGCTATAAAGACACAAATAATAGATGTTTCTACAGCCCTTGCTGAAAAGATGTTAGAGCGTGAAGTTAACGCCGACGACCACAAGGCGCTGATAGATAACTTTATTGACAAAATAGGTGAAGATGATGACAGCGACAGGTAACAACTACGCCGAGGCGCTGTTTATGTTGGCGCGCGAAGAAAATTTGGTTGATGAATTTTATGAGGGGCTTAAAACCGCAAAGGGAATTTTTGACGAAAACCCTGAGTATTTGCAATTTTTGTCCACCCCAAGCATCCCCAAAAGTGAGCGCACAGCGGCATTATCGCAGGCTTTCAGCGGCAAAATAAACGAGCACGTTTTGTCTTTTTTGCAACTGCTCTGCGAGCACGGCAAGGCAGAAAGCTTTAATGAGTGTGTTGCCGAGTATGAGCGCCTTCGCGAGTGGGCAGCAGGTGCGGTAGAGGCGGTTGCAAAGACTGCCGTAGAGCTTACAAACGAGCAAAAAGCACAGCTTATCGCAGCGCTCGAAAAGCGCACCGGCAAAAGTGTCACACTTAAAACCGTTATAGATAAATCGTTGCTTGGCGGTATCGCTGTAGAAATTGACGGCGAAATTCTTGACGGCAGTGTTAAACTCAACTTAAAACGCGCAAGGGAAGTGATCAGCGAATGAGTGAAAAACAGCAAGAAATAAGTTATATTATAAAAGAGCAGATAAAAAATTATCGCTCACAAATCGAAATGAAAGAAACCGGTAGGGTAATTCTTGTCGGTGACGGTATTGCGCGCGTTTACGGTCTCACAAACTGTATGGCAAACGAGCTTTTAGAGTTTGAAGATGGCTCTGCAGGCCTTGCGCAAAACCTTGAGGAAGATACCGTATCGGTTGCTGTGCTTTCTGACGATAACAATATTCGTGAGGGTACTGTTGTACGCCGCACGGGTAAGGTTTTGTCGGTACCGGTTGGCGAAAAGATGCTTGGTCGCGTTGTAAACGCGCTGGGCGAGCCGATTGACGGCAAAGGACCTATCGAATACAGCGGCTTTAATCCAATTGAGGCAGAAGCGCCCGGTATTATTGAGCGTAAAAGCGTATCGGTGCCGCTGCAGACAGGTATTAAGGCTATCGACAGTATGATACCGATAGGCCGCGGTCAGCGTGAGCTTATTATCGGTGACCGTCAGACAGGTAAAACCGAAATCGCAATTGACACAATTATAAATCAGAAAAACAGCGATGTAATTTGTATTTACGTTGCTATAGGACAGAAAAATACGTCTGTTGTTAGCCTTGTAAACACACTTACAAAAGCAGGCGCTATGGACTACACAATTGTAGTTTCTGCATCTGCGTCCGAGAGTGCACCGCTTCAGTATATCGCGCCCTATTCGGGTTGCGCTATGGCTGAATATTTCAGAGCGAAGGGTAAAGATGTATTGATAATTTACGATGACCTGAGCAAGCACGCTGTGGCATACCGCGCGCTGTCTTTGCTTATCCGTCGTCCACCCGGTCGTGAGGCATATCCGGGCGACGTATTCTATCTGCATTCACGTTTGCTTGAACGCGCTGCGTGCGTAGCACCTGAATACGGCGGTGGATCTATTACCGCGCTTCCCATAATCGAAACACAGGCAGGCGACGTTTCGGCGTATATTCCTACCAACGTAATTTCAATTACCGATGGACAGATATTCCTTGAAACCGAGCTTTTCCACGCAGGCATTATGCCGGCTATTAACCCCGGTATTTCGGTAAGCCGTGTTGGCGGCTCTGCACAGAAAAAGTCTATGAAAAAGGTTTCTGGTGAATTGAAACTACTATATTCACAGTACCGCGAGCTTCAATCCTTTGCGCAGTTCGGCAGTGACCTTGATGCCGATACAAAGGCACGATTGGCTCTAGGTGAACGCATAGTTGAGGTGTTAAAGCAAAACCGCAACAGTCCTGTATCAGTAGGCTGTCAGGTGGCTATTATCTATGCCGTAACAAAGGGCTGGCTTGACA
>JAFTTE010000125.1 GCA_017466905.1 Clostridia bacterium
AGAAATGCCATAAATTCACCCACCCCTGCCGAAATTTTTTTTAGTCACCTAAATTCCGACAGTACAAAAAAGCGGACAATTGGCGAGGGGTTAAGAGTACAAAAAAGGGGATAGTTTACAAAGCTGTAAATCTATCCCCAAATTTTAGTCAACTAAAAATCACCAATTGAAATTACTATACATTTGATTATCATACCACGTTTTAAAGAATTGACCCTCTAAGTTTGTATTAAAAAATAACCGATTATCCCGTAAAAGTTTATCAAATAGGCTGCCCCGTTTCCCCGTGTTTGTGATAAACTGATTTGTATTATGATAAGTATTATTATCATAAATATTATTAAGTGGTGTAAATATATATTTAGCTTTGTCGGGTATTTCATCAACAAAATAGCAATGTATAAACGGGGGTATTCCTGCACGATTTACAATGGCTAATCGCATAATTTTACTACGATATGTAATATAGCAATAAAACAATACATCGCCATTATTATTTATAGGCTTGTTGTTATATCCTACATCACAATGCGGAAAGTCTTTTATTTGCCAGCTACCGCCCTCAACCATTTGTGTATGAATTTTATTTACATCAAAACCGAAAAAGCGTTTATTTACCTTTAATGTAACATTAGACTTTTTGCAATAATGCAAAAGTATTTTAGTTTCGTCAAATTCTGCCGTTTTGGTTTCACCTTGTTTCATACCCTGCACAATTTCATTAACTTGTAATTCATCAAAATAAATGGAAAATGGGTCAAAGGAATTAGCAAGCATAATGATAATAGAATTTTCTCTATTTCTCAAAAGCGTTGACAGCATATTTTTAAATTTAATATATTCATCAGGTAAATAGCTATCACTCATAAACTCATCAAAAATAATTACATCAAAGTGCCCTCTATCTGCACCTTTGTACTTTTCCCACCGATTAATCGAAAAACATTGTGCAAAGGGCTTTTCCGATTTTTCTTTAACTTTTCCCTTTTCATCAAAATTGCAATAATACATTTTGCCAGTTTCCATAGTGACCGCATTAAACTCATTATATGTAATTTCGCTTATATTATGGTCTGTGGTAAACAAGTCTAACATATCTACTCTTTCTATTTCGCTGTCATACCGCCGTATATATGCAATTTTCAATTTTTGCCTCATTGACCCGTCAACAATAGAAAATGTTTTACCATTTGAACGTTGACCCCAAAACAGAAACCACGCAAAACGGGGATATTTTTTGATAAAATTCCACGCGTTAAAAAATTCACTTACCGCCATTTTATTATACCTCACCTATTAATTCAATCAACATATTATCTATTTTTTCACTCACAACATTATTTTTACCATACTTGATATAGTTCAAAAACTCTTTTGCAAAATTAATGTGATAGTCACTGCCCTCTAAGTGAACCCCCGTTTTGTCGGTGCAAAGGTATGTATTACCTAAATAATCGGTTAGCGGTGTCGGTTTCGTGTCTGTAATGTATGTGTGTGTTAGCCTGCCACTATGTGTAGAGGGTATCTCCATTTCGTCATTGAAAAATTCAAAACACCCGTGATTATAAATATAGCCTGCACCCTGCTTTTTATCAAGCCCCGAAACAGTGCAAACAAACTTAAATTTACCATAGTCAAGTAATGACAATACCCTATGATAATGCTTGTCTTTTCTGCACCAATTACCGATATTATTTTCCCTTATGTAAAACGGGTTTTCGGTATAACAATACCGCTTGCAACCGAGTGTTTTAAACTTATATTTTACCCCTTCAAAATCCCATACCCCCAAAGGGTGTAACCCGTCAGGGTTTATTTTTGTCTTGTCTATATTATAATGCTCCATACATTTTTCTAATTCCTCAATACATTTTTTGTTATAGTTTTCTATGTATGTATTATATATATTCCCGTCAGTAAATTTAATACTGTCGGTGTCGCTATATACCCAATTATTCAAATCACCCTTTAATGTTTCCTTTATGCCGTCATAAAGTTCGTGCCTTGCAAGTGCCGTTATCCATACACCCCAAGAGAAAACAAGAAAAGTATTTTTGTTAGTTGCATTTGAATAAAGTGCCTTTTTCGGGGGCTTTTCATTTTTGACCCACTCCCCATTTATTAATTTATAGTTCGGTTGTATGGGTGACGTACAACACATACCATACAAAGCATTTAAAATCCCCTTTGACACTATATAAACATCTTCTTTACCCTCTACCCCTTTGAGTGTTGTTTTATCTCCGTAAAGTTTAAGTATACATTCGATAAACGGCTTTGGTAAATATCCTTGCTCTGCATAGTAAAAGCCAGTCACTTTGATTTTACCCTTATCAAAATTATACAAATCAAGTATATCTAAAAAGTCTATATTAGTTATTGTTGTAGTTATATAATCGGCTGTAACTATGCGCCCATTATCAACTATAAACTCACCCTCTGTCAAACACTTGTGAGCCGATATTGTATGTAACATACTTTTTGCGTATATATTTTCAAAACGTATAGTAAACACACAAGCGAAATTTTCACACATCTGTTTTAATACGTCAAAATGTGTTATTTTCATAGGGGTAAATTTTGATATAGGGTATTTCGCGTGACGTATCATAACGGAGGGATAAGATGATGTAAAGTCGATTGATGATACATTATGTTGTACTATTCCTATTTTTGTCGGGTTTGCGTGATTATATGCACCGCAATACGCATTTGACAGTTGTATAAATAAGTCCATATCATCAATTTGAATATCATCAATAAACTGTTTATATCCCGAAACAGCAAAGCAATGATTTCTCACATACCGCCGCGCATAGCCCGTTTTCGTTAAGGGTATATTTAATATATTACCCCCGTTTTTCTCAATTTCCTTTGCAATAAAGAAATTAAGACCTAAAACGTCATTACAACAGTATTTCAATTCATCATCTGTAAGGGGGGTTTCACTATGTCGCTTTTTATCATAATCAAGTGTGGTTTTCATATATTCTTTAGGGCAATTACATTCTTCTAACGTCCTGCGTAAACTCAACCCCGACAAAATTAAACTATCTTTGAAAATTATATTACCAATTTCAATGTACATTGGTTTGTGTGGTTGTGTAGCAAAAGAATTTTTTATATCAAACTCACCTTGTAAAAATCCCGTTTCATAGCCTAAGTTATGTACATAAACTATCATTTTCTTTGATTTTCCAAGATGATAATGTTTTTCAAGTTTCGACAAAAATATTTTAAAGTCAAGCCAAGTGCGCCCATAGCAAGCTTTATCTAAAATCCCAAATTGCCATATATACATCGTAACACATTTTTCCCCGTCATCATTTCTGTATGATGTAGTTTCTATATCAAAAGAACAAGGTGCATTTATATACACTCTTTTATTTTTATCATCGCGCACAATAGGCAATGTGGGAAAATCAAAAACTTTATAATCACAAATTTTAGCCAACTAAAAAACCTCTTTTCTATAAGTGGGGGGAATAAATCCCCCCACACATTATATTAAATATCTGCCGTTTTCGCTTATCTCCTCAACATATTTACTAAAATCGTCTTTAGTTCCTCTGCCGTCGCCTGCTCCGTTTCCATACTTTCCATATCTGTAAAATGCATTTTCAATCATTCTTGCTATATCCTCATAACTTTGACCCTTATCAAGCCTTTTTCTAATCGTAGTCGCCGTGCGCTTTACAAATAGACCCTCGCTTGTTTGTTTCCAGTAGAAATAATCATAGAAAATACTTTGCAACTCGCTAACTATCGGGTATAAAGCGCCCACCCCTGCTTGTGTATATGCCTTTTTTTCCTCTAACTTTTTTTCAATTTCCTGCTTGAATATGTTTAACAAACTTTCATAACTTTTTAACTGTGATGTTTTCATACTTGCCGTTCTTCTTCTAAATCGGGGCGGATTATTTTTTGTTGCTTTAGTTCCATAGTGATATAAAACCGCGTTCCACTTGTTTTTTAAACTTTCGGGAATTTCTGCCCTTGCCTTTTCTAAAATCGCGTTGACCTCTCCTGCTAAAGCTGATACACTTTTTCGCCGCTCCCGTAAAGTCATAAGTAAACACCACTTTCAAGCAAAGATTTTATTTCATCTATTTCGTCAAGCGTTGCATTTGGGGGTGTAATGCTGACATTCTCGCAAACTGTAAAGCCCGAAACCTCGTTTAAAGTTCTTGAAACCTCGCAAGCATATCCTATTTTGTTACCGTATAAGTCGGTGTAAATTGGTATAGGTGACTGCACTATAAAATAGCACCTTTGCGGTTTGAAAAATCCTATCTGCGCCGTTGTTGTACCGTTAGTTTCCAAAGGCGTGGGAATGTTATTAAACTCTCTTGCCGTTTCAAGTCCGCTAAGAACGCCGCCAATGATATTACCGCTTGCAATTGAACCGACACTTGCTGTCGCTCCTTTTATCGCGTTTCCTGCCGCCTCAACATACTTTGTTGCATTTTCACCCGTGACCGCTATTTCAACGCCAATATTTCCGTTAACGTAGTTAATAGCGATTTTGTCACAAAATACAACTCCACAACAAGCCCCCGTGATGATATCAACTATAAGTTTTACATTGATAGTATGCCCGACAAATTGGGCCGTGCTTACTGTTACTTCTCCACAATACGGGATATATAACTTTGCATTTGTGTATGGTTCATAGTCGTAGAAATTTTTATTGTAGGGTCTAAAGGTGCAAGAACCTAAGTCGATAATACTTGTAAAATCGTTTATTCGTTCTGCTGTAACTCCCGTGTTAACACCATTACCAAATGTTATAGTTTCGCTTGACGTGTCCGCAAACTCCCCGATATCAAAAGGAAACATTTTCAAAGCTATTAGAAAATTCATAGGGTTTTCGCCATTGAGTTTTAAGCCGTCCAAAATATCCGAAATAGTTGATGCGTTATCAGTGTAAAGAAAATCGACTAAGTTATCTATATCGTAATTACTTAACGCATAATAGCGGTTAAACTTTCCGACTGCGGTCAAATTTGGTTCATTTAGTGGCGTTTCCTCTGTGTATTGATTTGGGTCAATGTCGCTCGTGTCCATTTCCTTGACATCATTCAAGGGGTTTTTACTATCAAACAATTTACGTCTGTCATCATCAGCAGGAATATCGCTAAGTGGTTCGGGGGTTTTGTCTTTTACCTCGCCCGTGCCTAAATCTACATCAGGCATATATATTTCGCCCTCATTATCTGCTATCCATTGTTCTAAATCATTAGCGTTTACATACTCTGTTGCTTTTGCAGATTTTGTTATCATAGGTAAACCAAGTTGCCCTGCGACTTTCAACAAAAAGTCGCGGTTCATATACTCCGACTTTATGACGGGAACGGGGGATAATATCCATTGACTGTCAGCGTCCGAGCCTATATGTGTTTGTATCAATGTGCTTGTGATTTCTACAAAATCAAGATATTGTAAATCTCCGACTACGCACATATGATAGATTGTTGTACGCGTGCCCCATGTGTTATTAGTGTTTATTGTGCGCCCTCTTGATAAAGCTAAATCAAGGGTTTCGGGTGTAAATGTTGTCGCTGTCGGGTAATTTGCTATATTTGGAACAAGTCCAAGCAAACACCAAGAGGAAACAAAGGGTTGGCAAAATGGTTCGGTTAGATAGTTTCCGTATAAGTCTGATGTATAATGCGGAAAACTGTCCTCACCATATCCACCCACTAATACTTGCATACCGTCCTTTTTATCAAATTCTACACCACAATCACATACACCAAATCTACCGTCACCCGACTGTTGTGTATTATACCCTTTGTTACTTACAATTTTAAAAATCAGCGCGTGACCGATTTTAACGCTGCTCCCGTCTGTATCAGGTATTATGGAGGGGTCGGCGAAATAATCGTCAAGTAATTTAGGGTTGTTGTGATAAAAATTACACCCGTCTTGATAACTTTGACTTGCTACATATACACCGCATACCATAGGTAAAACTGCGTAAGCATTCATTTGCCATTTAATGACGGGTGACATATATTGATACCTTGTTCCTTTGCCCTCATACTCATAGCCCCAGTTACTGTCACCATTTGAACCAACTCCCACTTGAAAATTATCAAATCGGGGGTCTTGAAAAACATCGGGTAGCCAGTTAAAGCCGATTTGGTCAATAGACCATCGCTCAGGAAAGTTTGACGGTTTATTTCTGCTTACGGGATTTATAACGGGTATGAACCGCGCGCAATCTTTGTCAAATACTATTGTATTTGCAATTTGTGTGCGCTCTCCCCCGTCAAGATTTATATACCCTCTTGCATACTCATATATGCGAAATTTTTTTCTGCTGTATGGTGCTTTAGAAAATGTATAAAATACATTGTCTTTTAATGGTTGCTGTCTGTAGCTGTTATCACTAAGCGGTGCGGCATACTCAACTTTTGTTTGTTCGTAGTCGCTGAATTGATACTCTCCATATTTTTCTAATCGTGCCATTTATTCAACCCCCTTTATTTTCCTGCAAGTGTCAGCACAAAGCAGGGTGTTAACTCATCAAAGTTCTTGAAAAATGGCGTATCATCAAACTGTATTACACGGGTCTGTGTGTTCGGTGCTATAGGGTAATTAGTGTCAGTGATTTCATTTAGCCCTATGTTTTCATTTCGGGTAATAAGCTGTCGGCTGTTGTAAATGCTGTCTGCAAAAGATGTTAACACATCACGTTCACAATCTATTTGCACCCGATTACCCGTCAAAATAGTTTGCCCCTTTATAAAATAATAACGGTTAAGTGTGGGAATATACACATAGTTTTTATTTAGTGTGCTATGCCCTGCAATTATCAAAGTGGGGTTTGCAATATTTACCTCGTCTTTAAATTTTGCCGTATAACTTACCTCATTTTCAAGTTGCTTTGCCACATCTTTGCGCCTATTAGATGTATTATAAAATGTTACTGTCATTTTTATTCACTCCCTTGAAAAATATCGGGGTATGGTTCACATACCCCTTTATTTTTTAGCCGACTAAAATTTTAGTTGAGTGTGAAAACTACAAAGTTTTCTGACGTGTCAGCGAAAAGCGACATATCATTGAAATAGTTATACCTTGTAACCCTCGTTGACGGGTTTGTGAATGTTGTTACATCATTTTCAAAATTGAAAATTGCAAGGGCATCCCTATCCCTAAGTATGCCGACTACATTGTTAACAGTTGTTGCTGTTTCGTCTGTTCCTATAGGCTTTGCAATGATTTTTGAACGGGCTGTGAGTGTATCGTTTGCGTCCGTTGCCTGCCAGTAAGGTATATTATCGTGCTGAGCTATTCTCAAAAAATCATCATGATATGTCTGTGAGTAAAGTTCCGTGCTGATAATACTATCGAAAATTGACAGCATTGTAAGGTACTGTTCAGGTTTTTTAGTAAAGGTCTGAATTTCGCCGTCATTGTATTTTGTACTCATCTTTTCAAGCATTGATGAGTAATCCATAATTGTCCGCGCCGCAAAGCGTAAAAATGCAGGGTCGCCATTGATAACATCATTAATTGTAATCTGATCGGCAGTTGCCCTTGTGGAATTGAAAAGGGTTAACAGCTTGACCTCTTTGTTATTCTTTGCGCGGTGAGCTATCATACCATTAACAAGGCGCATTCCCATTATTTCATATGCCATTTCAAGCTGATTTGCAACATTGACCTCTAAGGCATTTACAAAGCGTACAAAGCTATCGACATTTATCATACTTTCGCGTACCTGCTTACGACTGATTTCAAGGGGTATTCTATAAGTGACTTTGGAATTGTAGTATTTTACGAGCGCGTCATTTGGCTTGAATGTGAGAAACTCATCATACTTTTCGCCTGCCTCTAACTCCCACACAAAATTATCTTCAAAGTCACGGGGCTTTATACGGGTTTTCTCAACTACTGAACCCCACTCCGCGCCGTCACGCACGATAAATGGAAGCTTTGCTTTATACTCTCTGTCGGAGAAAATCTGCTTTGCACATTTATCCCCCAACTTTTTCATAAATCTGTCTGTATCGTCATTTGTTGCCGTTGCTGTGAATGCTCTGCCAAAATCAACAAAGTTGCTTAAGTCCTCTGATATAATGGTATTTTCACCGAGATATTCACCTTTTACATCATTTAAAAATTCTGCTATTTGTGCTACTTTCATTTTTATCAAACTCCTTTTAATTATAGTTTAGTAAGATGTAATTTGCTACATCATTCAAGAATAGATTAACCGCGGAAAAATCGCGTAATTTCCTTTCGCTCTCTATCATCTGCTGTGATGTTGTTACACCAATATTTCCTGCGCGCGTTAACTCCCTGTTTGTTGTGTCCGTTCCCGTTTCTGTTGTGGTGTCTTTTCCCGTTTTCTTGTTTTCGTCAAATCCCGTTTTTGTATTTGTTTCGGGGGTGTCATTTATTAGTTTTTCTGTTTGTGTGTCGCCCTCGCCATTGTTTAAAAGTGGGGTGATAGTCTGCTGTGTGTCGCTTTGTGTATCGTTTGCGAATGTGTCAACATCAAAGGCGGTCACTTTGTTAGTGGTTGTAGTTCCCGTTTGTATTGACACTTTAGGCTTGCTTGTTGTGGTTGTTGTGGTGTCTGTGTGATTTATAGTGTTGTTTGTATTATAGCTTATTTTGTCAGTTGTGTTATATGTTGTTTCATTCTGCAAATCGGGTTCGCGCGTTGTTTCCTCTGTTTCGGTCATTCTGTAGTTTTCAATGGGGTTATATTCAAATTTTTCACTTGCCTGCAAGCCGTCATACTTGTACTTGTAACTTTCGTAATAGTCCGTTATGATAGCAGTTAAGGCGGCTATTTCGGTATCTGAAACTACATCTATTTCCGATAGAGGGTAATTGATTACACAATCCCCATAACGAAAATTAAAAATGTCAAAAAGTGGTTTATCTTCAAATATTGTTACCCCGTCAAAAATTATGTTAGTCAGTGGGTTTGCTGTCGCCCACTCGTTCACCGTTTTCAATATCTTCATTCTGTTCACCCCCGTTCGGTTCTGTTTCTGTTTCCTCTGTTTCCTCTGACCTTTGTAGTTTTTTCCATTCCTCGCTATAGTCAACGCTGATATTTAGCCCCGTTTTTGCGTTGCATAGTTTACAACATTCTTGCAACTCTGCTATTATATCGGCTGTGTTCACTATCAGCAAATCGTCATTTGTTTTTATTTCCTCGTTTGAGATTTGCGCCCGTTTAAGGTTGTAGTTAGAGTTTACGCCCAAACAGTGATAAAACTGTGCTAAAATAAATTGACGTAATTCAACAAGCTGTTGAATTATTTCGGGTATATTTGCACCTTGCAAAAATGGATTGATTTTTATATCCTCTGTATAGTCTTGATTGACTGTGAAAACGTCCTCGCCGTTCATAATGCGTTTTATTATATCATCAATTCGGTTTTTGACTGTACTATTTTCACACGTTACTATGCTAACTATACGGGATTTTTTAACGGCTGTATCTATGCTAAAATCTATGTTAGATAATAGTGTCGCTGTTCTGACTATCAGACCCGATAAACCGCCGCCCATTCCTGCATAACTTGTCAACTCGTCAATTGATGTAAGATAAAACATTGCTATGTTTTGGCTGTCAAGTGGTATTGTTTCACTACCTAAAGCAGGGTTAGCAAGTGTAAAAATTGTGGGTATGTAATACGGGTCGGGTTTTCCCCCTCTACCCCCTATTACGGCATACCAATTAACACTATTTGTGCCATACACCTTGACTAATGCACAATGACCCGTCATAAACAACGCGGTTTTAAAATACCTTTGGTTCACGCTGTCGGGTAAGCCCTTAAAGTCAATCATTTTTGTAACTATGGGTATTAACTGTTTTAAAGTGGTATTAAAATAAAATTCACGAGTAATTTTATTAAATGCACCTTTTAAGTTTTCCAATGTTTCCAAATCGTCACCCCCTTTTTAAAATATAGTGGGGGAAAATTCCCCCACTAAAACTTTTAACTTTGTGTAGCTTATACTATCACTATGTTTGTAAATTCTCTCCCTCCCTTGCTTTTTCCCTTGATAAACTTTATTGTTATATCTCCCTCGGGGTAATAATCGGGGTTTTCCTCTGTGCCGTAGGTTTCGGTTACAAAATCGTGTAAATTTTCAAGACTCTCTATAGCTACAGAAGATATAAAGCCGTATATATTGCCCTCTGTGTCCTTAACATATCCGATTTCTTTTGTTTCGCCCGTTTCTTTGTCCTTACCCTCTGTTACTGCAAAGCCTGCTAACTTGATAGGCAAGTTAAAAGCTACTTTTACAGATGATGTGTTTGCATTGAAAACGTCCTTTGCTGTCATATTTACGCGCATTTTCATTTTTGCATTACTCCTTTTTGATTTGTCTTTTTTCGTTTCCTGCATAGTGTGAATTACAAAATAGAAAACAAATGATTACCCTTTGGATTTACCGCTGTATTTAATGAGTGTTTGAGTTTAGGTTTGATGTTTTTTTTAGTCGGCTAAATCTGCCCTTGATTATGCCCTATCAACTTACTTTGTAAATACTTTGGTATGGTATGGGGCTTTTATGGAAAAGACCCCAAAAGAAACCAAGTGAAGGAATTAAAAATAATGGAAAAATTATCTCTTGTACATTTTATAGTTTTTCTTTGCCCGTTTACGTCTGTATAGCTTGATTATATAGTCAAAATACTGATATGTCATAACTATTAGTGTTAGTGATGTGATTATCAGTGTTATTGTAAAAAATGGTTCTTTCATTTTATCACCCCCTTTTAGAATGTATACCCCATTATCCTCACATTTACAGATTTACCCTCGTTTATTATACTTATTAACGTTCTGTAAAAGCTTTCAGCGTGTTCTAAAGTCTTAATATTAATTTCAACGGGGCATTTGTTTTCCTCGCTGTCCTCGCTGTCCTCGCTGTCCTCTAAACTGTCAAGATATTCTTTTGCAAATTTGCGAATATCTTTTGCACTTTCATCGCCCGTTAGATAGTTTGTTACAAATTCGCTAAGATATGACCCGTCTGTATTATCACATAGTTTATATATATTTCTCATTTCATAGTAATGAGTTACTGTGTAGCTATCAAAGGTATCTATATTGTTTTCGGTCATATAGTTGTAAATTTCTGCACCCTTGATAAGCTGTGAAACTCTTGATTGACTTAAGGGGATATTGTAAGCGGTGATAAATTCGCCGATATTTTTATAGTCGGTGTAATTTTCGTTGTGTTTGATTTCATCTACAACAGCAGATAAAATCATACCCAACTGCATAGCCGCCTTGACCTCTGCTGTATTGATGTAGTCAACTAACTTTGTTGTATAGTCTGCTACTGTTTTAGGGTTATTAATGTTTAATTCCTGCTTACCCTCTTTGATAGATGTTAAATTGAACTTAATCATTTTTCATTACTCCTTTTCGTTTTGATTTGTTTAGGGGTGTATTCACATGGTGTGGGGTTGTTAAGGTACAGCCCCTCAAAAACCTTTATATTATTTTTTCCAAGTAACTTTAATGTAGTCATATGTTAGTGGGTGATGTATTGGAATATATTCAACACTTTCTACCATATCACTATATATTTCACTATCTAACATTTGATGTACTAAGTGTCTATAATTGCAATAGTTATTAAAATATTTGTCAAATTCCTCTTGCCATTCATTACTCGCTAAAGCTTTTACAAGTGTTTCGCCTGCAAGGTGTAACCCGTGCAAAGCGTGTTCTAATGATATCTTGTTTAATCTTTCAATTGTTTCCTCAAATGTTTTCATTTTTTATACCTCGTTTTCGTTTTTTAGTTGACTAAATTTGATTGAGTGGTTTCCCCCTCTCTCTATATACTATTATACACCCTTTTCGGGAAAATGTCAAGCGATTTTTTAATCTGTAACCAAATTGTAGCCATTTGTAATAAGTTGTAATTGTACTAAATTTCGTACTCTTAACCCCTCGCCAATTGTCCGCTTTTTTGTACTGTCGGAATTTAGGTGACTAAAAAAAATTTCGGCAGGGGTGGGTGAATTTATGGCATTTCTGC
>JAFTTE010000126.1 GCA_017466905.1 Clostridia bacterium
CTTTTATCTGGAAAAGTCGCAGGTTTGTTTATAGAATAGATAAGAGAGAAGAGATAATAGATAAAAGAACAAAAAGAAAAGCCACACTGTCGTGCGACTTTTCTTTTTGGAGCAGGTGATGGGAATCGAACCCACATAGCCAGCTTGGAAGGCTGGAATTCTAGCCATTGAACTACACCTGCGTGTGTTGTGGGGTATATAATAACACAAAAATTTAAGTCCGTCAAGGGTTTTGTGAAAAATTTTATCAAATAAATATTATATTTATAAAACAATAACGTTTGACATTGAGGTATTATTTTGTTATAATATATTGAATTAAAATATGATTATTATGCGTGGTGATAAATATGGTTACAAGTATGACAGGATTTGGTCGCGGTAAGGTATCAGAGCAAGATTTTAACATTACTGTCGAAATTAAATCAGTAAATCACAGATATTTTGAATATAGTTCAAGAATGCCCCGTTCATTTCAGTTTTTGGATGACTCTTTAAAAACACAGTGTCAGCAAAAAATTTCACGTGGCAAGGTAGAACTTAATGTTCAGTATGAGGATACTTCTTCAAAATCTATAGAGCTTGCGGTAAATGAGGCTTATGCTGATGCGTATATTACTGCATTACACAAATTTGCAAAGGATTACAAGCTTAAAGACGATATAAAGGCTTCTTCTATTGTCGGCAATACCGAAATATTTACTGTAAGAAAACGTGACCTTGATGAAGAATTGATAAAAAAAGCAGTAACCGAGGCGACGGCAGAAGCGATTGATAACTTTATTGCTGCTCGCGCGCTTGAGGGCGAACGACTTGTTGCCGATGTTAAGGGTAGAGCCGAATACATACTAACTCAGGTCGGCTTTGTTGAGGAGCGTTCACCTGTGACGGTACGCGAATATCGCGAAAAGATTGAACAGAGGATGAGAGAGCTTATAGGCGATGTTCAGATTGACGAGCAGCGACTGATTACAGAGACCGCCATTTTTGCCGATAAAATTGCTGTCGCAGAAGAAACTGTTCGACTTCGCAGTCATATAGCGTCGCTTTGTTCTATGCTTGATGAGGGCGGAGTTATAGGCAGAAAGCTTGATTTTATAGTTCAGGAAATGAACCGTGAAACCAACACAATTGGTTCGAAATGTCAGGATATGGAAATCACAAAGGTTGTGGTTGATATCAAGTCTGAAATCGAAAAAATCCGCGAGCAAATTCAGAATATAGAATAAGGGGTACCTTTATGCGACTTGTTAATATAGGCTTTGGTAATCTGGTATCAGCCAATCGAATGATAGCAATTGTAAGTCCTGAATCAGCGCCCATTAAACGTATTATTCAGGATGCTAAGGAACGCGGCACACTTATTGATGCTACCCACGGTAGAAGAACACGTGCTGTAATTATTACAGACAGTGACCATATAATTTTAACCTATTTGCAGTCTGAAACCGTAGCAAACCGTATAAGTGATGAAAATGCTGTTGATGATGAGGAGGAAGGCGATGACTAAAGGTAGAGTATATATCATTTCGGGTCCGTCAGGCTCTGGCAAGGACACTGTTATGAAGAAGCTTTTCGAGCGAAAGCCTGAAATTGCCTTTTCTATTTCTTCAATTACACGTCCTATGCGACCCGGTGAGGTTGAGGGTGAAAAGTATAACTTTATATCACGTGAGCGTTTTGAGCAGATGATTCAGAATGATGAGCTGCTTGAGCATAATGTTTTTGTTGGCAACTATTACGGAACCCCAAAGGCGCCTGTATTTAATTGTATTGAAAGCGGACGTGATATGTTGATAGAGGTTGATGTAAACGGAGCAGCGCAAATTCGCCACAAACTTCCCAGTGCAATCAGCATATTTGTAATGCCTCCGTCACTTGAGGTGCTTAAAAACCGCCTTAACGGTAGAGGTACAGATGGTGCTGATGTTATCGAAAAGCGCTTAAATGAAGCTTTGCGTGAAATTGCAAGCGCAAAGGATTATGATTATATTGTTATAAATGATAATCTTGACGCTGCAGTAGATGATTTTGTTACAATTATGTCGGTTGACCGTTTTAAAACCGATAGAAATATTGAATTAATAAATAATATTTTAAACAAATAACTTTGAAAGGAATTTTAATTATGTTAAATCCCGCAATTGGAAAATTAATCGAAAATTATGAAAACCGCTACGGTCTTGTTACTGAAATTGCAAACTGTGCGCGTGAAATTTCAAGCGAAGCTGAGAAAAATGAAGAAATTATTATTGAAAAGCCTGTAAGCATTGCTATTAATAAAATTGCAAGCGAAAAGGGTCTTATATAATTATTTGATTTTATTTTTCTAAAGGGGGAGTCGGTATGTGTCGGTTTGTTGCAGAGATTGTAATTGACGGTGCTGCCGGCTCTTTTGATAAGTGCTATACCTATGCTATACCTGATAGCCTTTTATCTGAGGCAAAGGCAGGCTGCAGAGTGACTGTGCCGTTTGGTAAGGGAAATATAAAAAAACAAGGGATGATTTTAAGTGTTTTTAAGGAAGAAATCACCCCAAAAACAAAAGAAGTTTTATCTGTTACAGATAGTGATCCCATACTAAACGGCGAAATGCTTAAAATGTGCAAATGGCTTAAATCTCAGGTGTTTTGCACACATTTTGATGCTATACATGCAATGCTGCCTGCAGGGCTTAATTATCGGCTTACAGATTATTATTCAACAAATCAGGAATTTTGTTCTGTAGCTTTGCTTAATGAGTCAGAAAGACAAATATTTGAATTTTTGGCGACGACAGGTGAACAACCGCTCAAAAAGCTTGAACAGCTTTTTGACAATGCGAGCGATATCCTCAATGCCTTGTATGAAAAGCAGGCTGTTACTAAAAATCAGGTACCGATACGCCGCATGCAGGATATTACGCGGCGTTGGGTGAGAATTAATACAGATAATAACGAGATCTTAAAGCTTACTGCCCGTCAGCAAGAGATTTTTGATATTGTTGATGCTGCAGGCAGTGTTTCGGTTAAGGAACTACAATATTTTACTGGCGTTTCAGCCTCTGTAATTAACAGTCTTGAAAAAAAGGGACTTTTAATTTCATTTGAAAAGCAGGAATTCAGACTTCCGCATATTAATACACAAAAAATTTGTCGTGAAGAAATTGTATTAACCGCTGAACAGCAAACTGCATTTGACGGTTTGTTAGCGCTTGCAAGGTCACAGAGCGGAGAAACCGCCTTGCTTTACGGTGTTACAGGTAGTGGCAAGACAAAGGTGTTTTTAAAATTGGTGGATGAGGTATCAGCGCGTGGTGAGGGTGTTATTATAATGGTGCCTGAAATCGCCCTTACACCTCAGATGATAAAGATATTCAGCGAGCGCTATGGCAGTAAAATTGCGGTATTTCACAGCGCAATGTCATTGGGACAGCGTATGGATGAATATAATCGTATCAGGCAGGGTAAGGCGCTTATTGCAATAGGTACTCGCAGTGCAGTATTTGCACCGTTTTCTAAGCTTGGTTTGATAATAATTGACGAAGAACAGGAGCATACCTACAAGTCGGAAAAATCGCCACGTTTTCACGCACGTGATCTTGCACGCTTCAGGGCGGGATACCACAAATGCCTTTTGTGTCTGGCTTCGGCTACACCTTCGGTAGAAAGCTACAGCGCTGCGCTTTCCGGTAAATATAAGCTGTTTACCCTAAAGGAGCGTTACGGTAAGGCGGAATTGCCCGATGTTCATCTTGTTGATATGAAAAAGGAACTAAGCGATGGTAATTCTTCGGACATAAGTCGTGAGCTTGCTTTAAGAATTGATGATGCGTTATCAAATGATAAGCAGGCAATTATTCTTTTAAACCGAAGAGGACATAATACCTATGTCAGCTGCAGTAACTGCGGTTGGGTGGCAAGCTGTGAGAATTGTAGTATTTCAATGACATATCATTCCGCAAACAAGCGGCTTATGTGCCACTATTGCAATGCTTCGCATACAGTGCCCCAAAAGTGCCCAGAGTGTGATGGAGAATTTTTTCATTTTTCTGGTTCAGGTACACAAAAACTTGAGGACGAGCTTAAAACCATTTTTCCAAAGGCGCGTATACTCAGGCTTGATGCCGACAGCACCGCTACAAAAGATTCATACTCAAATTATCTTTCGGCTTTTGCAAACGGCGAATATGATATTATGATTGGCACACAGATGGTGGCAAAGGGACTTGATTTCCCAAATGTTACTGTTGTTGGCGTAATTGGTGCCGACCGTGCGCTGTATAGCGATGATTACCGCGGTTTTGAGCGCACCTTTTCGTTGCTGACTCAGGTTGTTGGACGGGCCGGTAGGGCAGAAAACTCGGGTGTTGCGATAATCCAGACCAATGATACCGATAATAACATCATCTCACTTGCTCAGCAACAGGATTATGCTGCCTTCTTTAATGAAGAAATAGCAAATCGAAAGCTAATGATTTTTCCACCCTTTTGCGATATATGTATGATTTATGTGCAATCCTTTGATGTCGGTATTGCCAATGACACAATTAATCAGGTTTTTGTAAATATTAAACAGGCAGTTGCAAATGAGTATAGTGATATAAAGCTAATTATTTTGGGACCTGCTCCCGCATCGGTGCCTAAACTAAATAATAAATATCGATACCGCATTATTATTAAAGTAAGAAACAGCGCGCGTTTTCGTGATATGATTCGTGCTGCTACAGATGTTAAATTAAAAAAAGATACTTATATAGGTGTTGATATCAACCCTGAAAACATTATTTAAAAAAGAGGATAGATATGGCAAAACGCAATATTGTAAAAATTGGTGATGATGTGCTACGCAAAATATGTCGTACACAGCTTACCTTTGATGAAAAATTACATCAAACACTTGATGATATGAAGGAAACAATGTATGATGCCGAGGGCGTTGGTCTTGCAGCGCCGCAGGTTGGCATTTTGCGTAGATACTGTGTAATTGATGTAGGCGATGGGGTGATTGAACTTATAAATCCCGTAATTACCGAAAAAAGTGAAGAAACACAGACGGGTAATGAGGGTTGTCTTTCAATCCCCGAAAGAAGCGAGGTTGTAACCCGCCCTATGAAGGTGAGTGTACGTGCTCAGAACCGATATGGTGAAAATATTACCGTAACAGGCGAGGGACTAAAGGCTCGTGCTCTTTGTCACGAAATTGACCATCTTGACGGTGTGCTTTATATCGACCACGCAAAAAGGAGAAACTGAATTTATGCGTATTGTTTTTATGGGTACACCCGACTATGCGGCTGTGACTCTTCAAAAGCTTATAGATGAAAAATGTGATATAGTTGCCGTTTTTGCTCAACCCGACAAACCCGTTGGCAGAAAGCAGGTTTTAACTCCGCCTGAAACCAAGGTATTGGCAGAAAAATATGACATTCCCGTTTTTCAGCCAAAAACCCTGCGTGACGGCGAGGCTTACAGTATTTTAAAAGAACTGAATCCTGATGCTATTGTTGTTGTGGCGTACGGAAAAATATTGCCCAAAGAAATTTTGGATTTACCGAAATACGGCTGTATTAACGGTCACGCATCGTTATTACCAAAGTTTCGAGGTTCTGCGCCTATACAATGGGCTATTGTAAACGGTGAAAAGCAAACAGGTATTACCACACAGCTTATGGACGAGGGAATTGATACCGGTGATATTTTAGAAACTGCCGTTGTAGATATCGGTGAAGAGGAAACCGCAGAAGAACTGTTTGACAGATTATCTGTTATTTCGGCTGATTTAATGATATCTACTTTAAAAAATGCAAAAGAAGGTACACTTAATCCTGTAAAGCAAAATGAGGCGGATGCAACTTATGCACCAATTATAAAAAAAGAGATGGCGCATCTTGACTTTACAAAGACCGCCGATGAAATTTGCAATACAGTTCGTGGATTTTATTCCTGGCCCTGTGCTTATTGCTTCATAAACGGTAAACGTATAAAGGTTATTAAGGCCAAGAAGACAAACCTTTCTTCTGACGAATGCGGTATAGTAATAGCAAGTGATGAAAAACTTGTTGTATCCTGTAAAGATGGCTCTGTAGAGCTTTTAACAGTACAGCCTGAGGGCGCTAAAGCAATGTCAGCCCAGGTGATGCTTAATGGACATAAAATATCTGAAGGTACGGTTGTTGAATAAGGGCAAATGCAAGAAAAACAGCCCTTAAAGCGCTTTTAGAGGTAAGGGGTCAGGCATATTCAAATATAACACTTAATAGATTTTTAAATGAGGCAGATTTATCTGCCGCTGACCGTGCGCTTGTCACCGCAATTTTTTATGGTGTGCTTGATCGAACTATTACACTTGACTATGTGCTTTCAAAGCATATCAAAACACCGATTAAAAAGGTACAGCCTATAGCACTTGAGGTTCTGCGTATTGCGCTTTATCAGATAATGTTTATGGATAAAATTCCTGATAGCGCTGCAGTAAATGAGTCTGTAAAAATTATTAAAAACTCTAAACAAAAACATCTGTCGGGCTTTGTAAACGCAGTGCTTAGAAATATTTTACGTGATGAAAATAAATTACCTGACGGATCCGATGTTTTTTCTTTAAGTATTAAATATTCGTGTCCTGAGTGGATAATAGAAAGCTTTATTAACGATTACGGCATAGATAATACTGTTAATTTGTTAGAACATTCATTAATGACGCCACCTGTTGTACTTCGTGTAAATACATTAAAAACAGATGCCGACTTACTTGCACAAAAACTTTCGGATGAGGGTATTAATGTAAAATCCGTCAACATTGATAACGCATTACAGGTTGTCGGAGGTATTGATGTAACAAAAAGCAATGCCTACAATCAAGGGCTTTTTCACATCCAGGATACGGCATCTCAAACCGCAGTAAAAACACTTTCTCCTCTTAAAAACGAAGATGTGCTTGATATATGTGCGGCTCCGGGTGGCAAAACCTTCACTATGGCACAGTATATGGAAAACACGGGCAAAATTATTGCCTGTGATTTATATCAAACGAGGGTAGAGCTTGTAAACAAAGGCGCAAAACGTTTGGGCATTGAAATAATTAATGCTTTACAAAACGATGCTACTGTTAAAAATGATACCTTTATTGATTTTGATGCAATTCTTTGCGATGTACCCTGCTCGGGTCTTGGTGTTATTCGACGCAAGCCTGAAATTAAATATAAGGATATAAGTGAATATAGCGATATTACGCTTATACAAAGTAAAATTCTGAAAAATGCAGCCTCCTATTTAAAGGGAAGCGGGCGCATTTTATATTCAACCTGTACACTCAGAAAGTGTGAGAATGAGGGTGTCATACAGGGTTTTCTTGACAAACACCCCCAATATGAGTTAAAATACCAACATACCTTTATGCCGCACATAGATGGAACAGATGGTTTTTATTGTGCGCTCTTGCAAAAAAGCAGGTGATATTATTTCCGGAAAGCTTGATATTAGCTCTATGAATTTAGAGGCTGTGACACAGCTTATCATAGATTTGGGTCAACCTAAATTTCGCGCATTACAACTGTTTAAATGGTTGCAATCGGGCGTACAAAGTTTTGACGAAATGACAAATATACCTGTCGCGTTGCGAGAACGATTAAATGAAAGTTGTTATATTGCTACTGTTAAACCGCTGCGTAAATATATATCACAGATTGACGGCACAGTAAAATATGTTTATGAGCTTTACGACGGCGAGCTTATTGAGTCGGTACTTATGAAGTATGAGCACGGATATACCGTGTGCATTTCGACTCAGGTAGGCTGCCGTATGGGTTGTAAATTTTGTGCATCCGGTCTTTACGGTCTGACACGTAATCTTACAGCATCTGAAATGCTGGCTCAGATAACCTATGCGCAGAGGGATAATAATATCCGTATTTCAAATGTTGTTATGATGGGTATGGGCGAGCCGCTTGATAATTTTGATAACAGCATTCAGTTTTTAAAACTTGTGAGTGATGAAAACGGACTTAATGTTGGACTCCGCCATATATCGCTTTCAACCTCGGGCGTTGTAAGTGGCATAAGGAAACTCGCAGAGTATAATCTGCCAATCACCTTGTCAATATCGCTTCACGCGCCTAATGATGATATCAGAAACCAAACAATGCCCGTTAATAAAAAATGGAATATCGACGCGTTACTTCAAGCGTGTCGCGAATATCAAAAGGTGACTACCAGACGAATTTCATTTGAATATGCTTTGATTGAAGGTATTAATGACAGTGACGCCTGCGCTAAAGAGTTGGCGCAAAGACTTAAGGGAATAATGTGTCATGTTAATTTAATTCCTGCAAACCCTGTAAAAGAAAATACATTTAAAAAACCCGACCGTAAAGCAATTATTGCTTTCCAGAAAAAGCTTGAAAGCTTAGGCGTAAATGCAACTATCAGACGCACTCTTGGTGCGGATATAGATGCTTCATGCGGTCAACTAAAAAAGAAAACAAAGGAGGAAATAGACGATGCGGATTTTTGCTAAAACCGACAGAGGCAAAGTGCGAAGTGTTAATCAGGATGCGTTTGCTGCAAATGTTTTAGCGGGCGGCGCGGCATTTGCTGTTGTGTGCGACGGTATGGGCGGCGCAAGTGCAGGTGATATTGCCAGCAAAACCGCTGTTGAAATTATTTCTCAGTATGTTTTGGCAGCATATACATCTTCTATGACCTCTGATGATATTATAAAACTGTTAAATAATGCTATTACCTCCGCGAATATTGAGGTTTATACTCTTTCAAAAAAAGATGAACAGCTAAACGGTATGGGTACTACCGCCGTAGCAGCTGTTGTGAATGAACATCAGGCGGTTATTTGTAATGTCGGTGACAGTCGGGCATATTTAATTGGTGATGAATTAAAGCAATTAACCCGTGATCATTCGGTAGTTCAGTCCATTGTAGAAAGCGGAAAACTTTCACCCGAGCAAGCGCAGGTCCATCCCGAAAAAAATGTTATTACAAGAGCTCTTGGTGTAGAAGAAAATGTTTTAACGGACAGTTATTGTGTAGAGATCGGTGAAAACGATAAAATATTGCTTTGTACTGACGGACTTAGCAATTATGCTGATGCAAACAGTATCTTACGCATTGCAAAGAACAATGCTTTGGATAAAATAACAGATTTATTAATAAAAGAAGCTAACAATGGCGGTGGCAGGGATAATATAACCGCAGCCGTTATATCCCACTGATAGAAAGGATTGTGCTATATATGGATAGATTTGTAGGCAAACGTTTAGACGGACGATACGAAATTCAAGAGATTATAGGCGTTGGCGGTATGGCTGTTGTGTATAAGGCGCACGATAATGTTGAAAACCGTACCGTTGCAATCAAAATTTTAAAGGAAGAATTTGTTTCTAACGAAGAGTTTATTCGTCGTTTTAAAAACGAATCAAAGGCAATTGCTGTGCTTTCGCATCCCAACATAGTAAAGGTTTACGATGTGAGCTTTGGTGATCTGATTCAGTATATCGTTATGGAATACATAGACGGTATCACTTTAAAAGAATTTATAGAGCGTCAGGGCAGCCTCAGATGGAAGGATGCTGTGTACTTTACAATTCAGATATTGAAAGGTTTACAGCACGCGCACGACAAGGGTATTGTTCACCGCGACGTTAAACCGCAGAACATAATGGTATTATCTGATGGTACAATCAAAGTTGCCGACTTTGGTATTGCACGTTTTGCAAGAAATGAACAGCGCACTATAACCGATAAGGCAATTGGCTCCGTTCATTATATAAGTCCTGAACAGGCACGCGGCGAGAAAACTGATGAAAAGGCAGATATTTATTCTGTTGGTGTAATGCTTTACGAAATGCTTACAGGTCAATTGCCGTTTGAGGCAGAAAGCGCTGTGTCAGTAGCAATTATGCAGCTTCAGCGCGACCCCAAATTGCCTACCGAGATTAATCCTGCTATTCCTGTAGGTCTTGAGCAGATTACAATGCATGCTATGCAAAAAACGCCAGAGCGCCGTTACCAGTCGGCTTCAGAGCTTCTTTGCGATTTAGAGCAGTTTAAAAAAGATCCTGAGTCCACCTTTGATTATTCATATTTTGTGGATAATTCACCCACAAAATTTGTTGATACTCTTATGTCATCGACCCCTGCATCTGCGGTTGTAGAGGAAGAGGACGATGAAGTGGAAGAGGTAAAAGAAAAGAATAATATGATACCCATTCTCGCAGGTATTGCTTCAGCACTTATCATTGCGCTTATTGTTCTTGGTATCATATTTATACCTAAACTTCTTAAAAATACAGGTGCAGAAATCGAATGTCCTAAATTTATTGGTATGACTATAGAAGAAGTCAAGCAGCACGCAAACTTTAACAGCTTTGATATAGAATGGGAATACACCGCTAGTGAGGATTACGATATTGGTGTGGTTTGCGACCAATCACAGTCTGCAGGTAAAAAACTTAAAAACGGCGCTGCAATCACGCTTTACGTAAGCACGGGTCAGACCAATGTTAAAGTGCCCGATGTTTACGGAAAAACCGAATCTTATGCAGTGTCAGAGCTTAAGTCAAAAGGCTTTGTTACCAATGTAAAAGAGGTTGCCGATGATGAGGTTGAGGCAGGTCTTGTTATAAAAACCGAGCCCGCGCGTACCACCGTTATGGCAGAGGGTGCAGAGATTACGGTTTACGTAAGTACAGGCAAGGCTACAAAGATGCTTGACATACCTAATGTTGTTGGTCTTACCGAAGAAAAGGCAAAGGCAGATATTGAAAAATTGGGTCTTGTGGTAGAAAGCGAGCCTCGTGATCTTACTGCTAACGAAAAGGAATATCCAAAGGGATATGTAATTGCTCAGGAGCCTGACGCAAACTCAAGTGAAAAAGTGCCCGAAGGTACAACAATTAAGATTTATGTAAGCACAGGCGTGACCAATTACACATATGCTCCGACCGTTGCAATAAGAAGCGACTTTACCAAGTACGAATCAACAGGTTATGTATCACTCTGGTCAGAAGGTAAGATGGTTGCAGAAAGTAAAAACAAGCTTGCTTTTGATGAAATCAGCAGTTTTACTTTTGAAAAAATGACAGGAACCGAAAAGGAACTTGAATATACCGTCAAGGTTCGTTTTGGTGATGACAGCGATTATTACAGCTATGCAACCATTAAGGTAGATGCTGCAAAGGATAAAACTAACGAAATAAATAAAAAGACCGATTATAAAAAGTATGTTTCATCAACGTCATCAGATATAGAACCGACCCTTTGTGACGTTTGCGCCGCAGAGCTTGCTGACGGTGTAACACATACTGATGCTGATCACGAAAAATGTGAAAACGGCGATCATCAAAAACCAATTGGTTCAGATTGCATCATATGCACAATTGGTGAAGAATAATAATTATGACAGGTATACTAATTAAAGCAATTTCCGGCTTTTACTATGTCAGCTGTGACGGTAATGTATACGAATGTAAAGCCAGGGGAAACTTTCGCAAAGCGGGAGTTTCCCCTGTTGTGGGTGATACAGTAGAATTTACGTTAACCGATAATACGCACGGCATAGTTGAAAGTATATGTGAGAGAAAAAATCTGTTTAACCGACCATTAGTTGCCAATATTGATAAGCTATTCATCGTGTCGGCATACAGCACCCCCGCGCCTGATACGCTTATGATTGACAGGCTTACGGCATTGGCGGTATATAACAATATAGAGCCTATAATTGTATTTAATAAATCGGATATGGGCAATTTTGATGATTTTTACAGCATATATCTGGGAGCAGGTTTTAAAACATTTATTGTTTCAGCAAAAGAAAATATTGGTATTGCGCAGTTAAAAGACGAAATGCGTAATAGCGTTTGCGCCTTTTCGGGCAATTCGGGCGTTGGTAAGTCAAGCATTTTAAATGCCTTGTTTCCCGAATTGCAATTAAAGACAGGCGAGGTAAGTGACAAGCTGGGGCGTGGCAGACATACAACCCGTCATACCGAGTTGTTTTCTGTGGGCGACGGCGCCTATGTTGTTGATACACCTGGTTTTTCTACCGTAGATACAAATGAGGATTTATACGATTTTAAATTATCACTCGCTGACTGTTTCCCTGATTTCGCCGATTATTTAGGCGGATGCAAATTTACCTCCTGTTCACATACACGTGAAGCAGGTTGCGCTATAGTTGAGGCGGTTCATGATGGCGCTATTCAAAAAACGCGTCACGACAGTTATGTCGCTTTGATGACAGAACTTAAAGATATTACCGCTTGGAATACGAGACAAAAATAATTTTTTAGGATGATTTTATGTTTATAACCGTATTTTTAACGGGTGTTGCACTTTCAATGGATGCTTTTGCCGTTGCTATCTGCAAAGGCCTTAAAATGCAAAAATTAAACTATAAACAAATGGGGCTTATAGCGCTCTTTTTTGGCGGATTTCAGGCGCTTATGCCGTTCATTGGCTGGGCGCTTGGACACAGCTTTAAAGACTATATCGAAAGCTTTGACCACTGGGTAGCTTTTGGATTATTGGCTTTCATCGGTGGCAAAATGATTTATGAAGCCTTTAAAGGCGACGATGATGACGATTGCGGCGGCTTTGACGTTAAAGAATTGTTTGTTATGGCTGTTGCTACCAGCATAGATGCCATGGCGGCAGGCATTGCTTTTGCTATAGATGGTATTGAAACACTTACCGGAATCCTTTTAGCCATTTTAATCATCGGTGTTACAACATTTATTCTATCGGCAATAGGTGTGTTTATAGGTCATAAGTTTGGCGCCGTATATAAAAATAAAGCCGAACTTGCAGGCGGTATTATTTTAATACTTATAGGCGTGAAAATTCTATTTGAACATTTAGGTATATTAAATCTGTAATGAACATTTTAAAAAGGCCAATGTTTTTTGCAGCGCTTGTGTGCTGTACGGCAGCCGCTATATCGTTCTTTGTAAAATCGTTGGCATTCGTAATTATAGC
>JAFTTE010000127.1 GCA_017466905.1 Clostridia bacterium
GGTGACGGTATCACCTTTTTTTACAATTGGTACACTCGGTGCGCCTACGTGTTGGCTAAGTAAAACCGTTACTTTCTTAAAGTCGGGCACCGCCTCTATAACGGGGGCAGGTTTATTGTATTGCTTAAGCCCTATACGGCTTGTAAGCCGTGACATAGGCACCTGACGAAGCGGTCTTTTTTCACTGACTTTAAGTTCTTCGGTTATCGGCTGTGGCTTAACACCTGCTTTACGCAGTTCTGTCTTGCAAGCGGCAAGCAACATACGCGGTGACAGATTTTGCACACAAGAATATTGCTCACAAAGTCCGCAGCCCGAGCAGTACATAGCGTCAAGATACGGCGCCGCATCATTTGTTATACCGTTAGATGCAACGCGCATAAACTCCGACGGGTTTATGGGGTGACCTAAAAGATTACGCGAGCAAAGACTTGTGCAGTAACTGCACTGGCAGCAAGCCGCCATAGCCCGTTTCATATCTATAAAGGTTTTAGACTGCCGTCTTCTGATAAGTGAGTGGCTACTTGGTAACACAAGTACCGCATTTGTAGTTTTGGTAACAATGTTAGCCTTGCTGCCGAGCGTTCCCATCATAGGTCCACCTATGATAAAAGCGGGATCGGGGGTGGTGATGTTACCTGCAAGCTTTATAATTTCACCTACGGTCACACCAATCGGCACGCGTACGGTAACGGGGTTTTCTACCTCGCCGGCAATTGTAACATACTTACGCGTTACAGGTCTGCCGTGTAGCGCACGGTAGAGATTATAAACCGTTTCTACATTAAGCACCATAACGCCAACCGACAGCGGTATATCGCCTGGGGGCACTATCCTGCCCGTAACCTCATAAGTGAGAATTACCTCATCACCTGCGGGGTACACATCATCAAGACGGCATATTTCTATATTTGGAAAAAACTCTATAAAAGGTGCGATTGCCTCTGCAGCCTCAACATAAGACTTTTTAAGGGCGACGCATATCCTTTTAGCGTTTACTGTTTTCGAGATTAAATCGAGGGCTTCAAAAATTTCCTGCGGGTGAGTTTCAAGCACCTGACGGTGCAGCTTTAGCAGTGGCTCACACTCAGCGCAGTTAAGAATAACGGTGTCTGCTTTTTCGCTTAGCTTTGCATAGGTTGGAAAACCTGCGCCGCCAGCGCCTACTATACCGTTATCACGAAGAATGCCCTGAAGTTCAGTAAGTTTCATTTATTATAACTCCGGCAAACCGATTCCGTTATCAACAATACCAACTATAGCAGCATCAACGGGGGCAGTCTGCATGTCGCAGCCTATTCTTGCGGCAGAGCCTGTTGCTACAAGCACAACCTCACCAATACCTGCACCTACGTTGTCGATCGCTACAATTTTTGCCTTGGGGTCGCCAAGTTTTTCGATAGGCTCAATAACCATAAATTTGGAGCCGACTAATTTTTCATTTTTACGGGTGGAAACGATAGTTCCTACTACTTTTCCTACTATCATTTTGACTATCCCTTTCTAACAAATTAGCCCGAAGGCTTTGGGGAAGAGAAGAAATTTCTCTTCCCCTAAAATTTCAAATTACTTCAATGAGGGAAGAATTTTTTCTACATCGCCGTGAGGTCTTGGGATTACATGTGTTGCGATAACCTCGCCCAAAGAGCCAGCAGATGCAGAACCAGCTTCTACAGCAGCCTTAACTGCGCCTACGTCGCCGCGTACCATTACAGATACAAGACCTGAACCGATCTTTTCTGTACCGATAAGCTCTACGTTTGCAGCCTTTACCATTGCGTCTGCAGCTTCAATTGCAGCTACAAGACCGCGGGTTTCTACCATACCTAATGCTTCGAGTGCCATTTTTGTTTCCTCCTGATAAAGATTTTTTAAATTATTTTAAATAAAATTTAAAACTGAATTATTTAAGTGACGGGAGAATTTTCTCAACATCACCGTGAGGTCTCGGAATTACGTGTGTTGCGATAACCTCACCTAAAGAACCAGCTGAAGAAGAACCAGCCTCTACAGCAGCCTTAACTGCGCCTACATCGCCGCGTACCATTACAGATACAAGACCTGAACCGATCTTTTCTGTACCGATA
>JAFTTE010000128.1 GCA_017466905.1 Clostridia bacterium
TGGTAATGTGCTGATTGACTACAGTATATTCGAGGAAGGTCCGCACTACAACATATTTACAGATGATAAAGTTGAATTGACCATACCAATAGTAGTAAATGTGAAGGGCGCCGATGGTGCAGAATACAGCATAACAGAAGACGTCGTTTTTGAATTGAACTGAGGGCAATAAAAGACAGGGAAAGACAGGAAAGAAAGACAGGGGACGGTTCTCTGTCTTGACAAATTAAATTCAAAATGATATAATTATATTGATGATGAGATATGCCAAGACAGGCGAGGAAAAAGAGTTCGGTAGGAATCTATCATATAATGTTGCGCGGTGTTAACCAGCAGCAGATATTTGAAGATCAAGAAGACTGCGACAAGTTTTTGCAAGTGCTAAAAGACTGTAAGGCAATAAGCGAGTTTAAAATATTTGCTTATTGCCTTATGGGTAATCATATTCATATTTTGTTACAAGAAATAAAAGAACCGCTTGAGTTGCTGATGAAAAGAATTGCAACGCGATTTGTGTATTGGTACAATATAAAGTATCAAAGAGTGGGGCATTTATTTCAGGATAGGTTTAAAAGCGAGCCGATAGAAAATGACGCTTACTTTTTAACTGTTTTAAGATACATACACCAAAATCCAGTAAAAGCAGGAATTTGCAAAACGGTTGCAGCTTATGCAAACAGCAGTTACAACGAATATTTTAAAAGCTCTGATTTAATAGACAGCGACTTTGTTTTTGATATTATTTCAAAGGATGAGTTTGCAAAATTTAACAGTGAAAAGGTATTTGAAAGTTGTTTGGACGTTGAGGACAAGCCAAAAATAAAAGTGACTGACGAGCAGGCAAAAAAGATAATTGAAAATATTTCAAAATGTAAAAACGTAGCAGAGTTTCAAATCTTGGCAAATACCTTAAAAGAAAAATATATAAAGAAATTTCATAAAAAAGGAGTTTCTATTCGACAAATCGCGCGGCTTTGCGGTGTGTCAAAAGGGATGGTTGAAAAATGGTTAAGATAACACAAAGACAGAGAACCGTCCCCTGTCTTCCCTGGTAGCGGAGATTGGTCAAAGTTTAACACGACATCGCAAGTTGAATTGCGAGCATTGGGAAGAGAAGCACTCAAAAACACTCCTATGAGTTCCCTGGTTCCTAACTCTGTAGATTCTTATGCGGCAATCTATAACTTCGGTCGTGTTATAGGAACATCTGGACAAACTAGTGCTAGACTTGTATTCTCTACAGCAGGGAAGATTATTACCTTTTTCCCCCAGTAACTTAAGGAGGTATATATGTTCACGATCGACATTGATTTTTTAGGACAACAACCTCCTAGAGCACCCTATTCTAGGATGTCTCTTGATGAGATGTATGGTTATTTGATTTGGGAGGCTTGTTTGACTGTTACCTACAATAATCAAATTCTATTTTCAGAAGAAGTTGCTATTATTGAATTTTATTGGTATTTAGTTAACTGGTATCGCAGATATCTTACAGGGAATGCGGTTCAATTTGTTTATTCTACGGTTGAACACACAGAGCCCATACTTGTGTTCTCGCCTCAACAAAATCAATATTGGAAAATTGATAGCGTATGGAAACAGTGCGATAAACCTGCACTAATCAAAGAAGAAATTCTTCATTCCGAAGTGCATAAATTGTTAGAAGGAATAATGGTAGCGATAGAAGCCTGAATCAAACACACACAGAACACCGCATGATATACCATCAAACGAGACAGGGGACGGTTCCTCGTCCTCAAATTAAGAAAAGTTAAATTTCTTTAAGGACACAGAACCGTCCCCTGTCTTTTCCCTGTCTTTTTCAGAGAACCGTCCCCTGTGTGCCCTTGAATGGTCAAAAACTCTTGCTTCAATTGTTATAGAATGGGACGGTGCAAATTAGATGACGGCTAATATTGATGAAATTTATAATATGCTATCATGGGATAATGAAATTTCTATTCAAAACATTGGTATACAAGAGGCCGAAAAAATTAAATCTTTATGGGTTCTGATTATGCCGCTTTTATCAAACAATAGTAAGTCAATTTGGGAGAATTGTGCCAAGGTTTTAGTGAAAAAAAGTGATTTTGAGTTAAAACCATATTTAACGCAACTTTTAAAATGGTTGCAAGATATGAACTGGCCAGGGTCAGAACTTATATATAATAGATTATTAGAATTTCCCATTAGCGAAATTGAGCATCCGCTTAAAGTCTGTTTATCATTAGCAAACAATAGCAATGACATACCTTGGGTAAGTGCGTTAACTGCTTTTGAAAGTGATTTGCACGAGGCAAGCAAGATAGGAAGATAGGGACGGTTCTGTGATTGCCATTAACAGAGGGTGAGATTTATTTTAAATTCAGTCCTTAAAACAAAAAAGGCTCAAATGGATTTCCATTTGAGCCTTCTGCATTTGATTAATAATTTTCTGCGTGAATTTCAAAATATGCCTTTGGATGTGCGCAAACGGGGCACATTTCTGGAGCCTTTGTGCCAACTACGATATGACCGCAGTTGCGGCATTCCCAAACCTTAACCTCGCTGCGTTCAAACACCTGCGCTGTTTCAACATTGTGAAGCAATGCGCGGTAACGCTCTTCGTGGTGCTTTTCGATAGCGGCTACCATTCTGAATTTTGCAGCAAGCTCTTTAAAGCCTTCAGCCTCTGCGGTTTCGGCAAAGCCCTTGTACATATCGGTCCATTCATAGTTTTCGCCCTCTGCGGCAGAAACAAGGTTTTCGGCTGTAGTGCCAAGACCCTCTAATTCTTTAAACCAAATTTTAGCGTGTTCTTTTTCGTTGTCGGCTGTCTTCTGGAAAAGAGCGGCTATCTGCTCAAAGCCCTCTTTCTTTGCCTTTGATGCAAAGTATGTGTACTTGTTGCGAGCCTCTGACTCACCGCTGAAAGCAGCCATAAGGTTTTTTTCGGTCTGCGTGCCTGAATATTTATTTGTTTTTACTGCCATTGGTAAAAACCTCCTTTTATTATATAAGATTAGTATATATCCTTTCATAAAAATTATCAAGAAAAATTTGACATATAATATTCTTGAATTAATTTGGTTGATATGTTAATATAAAATTTGGTGATAAAAATGTTTTTTAAAAGCAAATCGGGAGGATTTGAATATCTTATTGCAGGTCTTGGCAATCCGGGACGTGAGTATGAAAACACCCGCCATAATGCAGGCTTTGTAGCCGCCGATATTGTATCGGATAAATTTAATATTAGTTTTTCGAAAAACAAGTTTGATGCAATTTTTGGCGATGGCACTATCGCGGGCGAGCGTGTTTTGCTTGTAAAACCACAGACCTTTATGAACCTATCGGGCACGGCAGTGCAAAAGCTGTCGGCATTTTATAAAATACCTACTAATAAAATAATTATTATGCACGATGATGTTTCACTTGATGTGGGAAAGATAAGAATTCGACGTAAAGGCAGCGCGGGCGGTCAGAAGGGTCTTGCTAATATAATTGAGCTTATGGGCAGCGAAGAAATTCCACGCATTAAAATAGGCGTCGGCGCAAAACCGCACCCCGATTATGATATGAAGGATTGGGTGCTTGGTAAAATACCCAAAGAACAAGAAAAAGATTTTAAAACCGCCTGTGAAAATGCGGCAAAGGCTGTAGAGGAAATGATAGCGCGGGGTATAGACTCGGCTATGAACAAGTACAGTAAATAATTTTGTATGAAATGCTTATTTGATATAATTAAAACCGAGCCTGATTATGCGCGGCTGTTACGTTGTGTTGAATGTGGAGATTTGCCGCTTGCGGCAAGCGGCTTGTCAAGCGTGCACAAGGCGGTGATTTCCGCAGCGCTTTATGCTCATACGGGTAAAAAGCTTGCGGTTATAACCCCTGATGAGCAGACGGCGGTTTCTATAAAGAACGATGTTTCTTCTCTGGGGCTTAACCCGCTGATTTTTACCTCGCGAGATTATAACATTGAGCGTGTTACGGGCTATTCAAAAGAATATGAGCATAAGCGTATAGACACCCTATCAAGAGTTCTTGATGGGGCTTTTGACGTGGTTTTAATTCCTGTCGATGCGGCTGTTCAGTACACACTGCCTCCCGAGATTTTGGCAGAAAATATAATCACTGTAAATAACGCCGATATACTTAATATATCACAGTTTTGCGATGCTTTGGTAGGTGCGGGCTATGTTCGCAGCGAGCTTTGCGAGGGTGTGGGTCAATTTGCCGTGCGTGGCGGAATAATAGACGTTTTTGCTACGGGCAATGATTATCCTGTGCGAATTGAGCTTTGGGGCGACGAGGTGGACAGTCTGTCTTTCTTTGATGTCGCAACACAACGAAGAACCGAAAATATTGACAGTATAAAAATTTACCCTGCAAACGAACTGCCATTTTCTACCGATGCTCTTGTTGAAAATTTAGAAGAATATTTAAGCACAACAAAAAAATTAACCGATAAAGCTCGTGAATTCATAGAAAAGGACATTGAGCTTTTAAAGACAGGTCTTACCGTTTCGCCCGATTTATATATACCTTTTTTGTACGAAAAGCCAAGCACAATTTTTGATTACGTCAGCGACTGTTTAACTGTTGTTTGCGAATCGGGCAATATAAATGAGCGGTTAAAAAGCATTTTTACTATTGAAAAAGAGGATATAACCGCTCTGCTTGAAAGCGGAAAATTATGCCCTAAGTCTGCAAAACTGCGTCTTACCGCCGCAGAGATGTATTCTAACTTTGGAAATGCGCTTTATTTCGAAAACTTTCCCCGTGCTTCTTATGAAATTTCGCTGAAAGAGCTCGTTACCTTTAATTTTAAGCGTTCTACCGCTTGGGGCGGAGATATAAATGTGCTTTGCGAGGATATAGCCTATACACTGCACATAAAGGGAACGGTCATAATTTTAGCGGGTGAAGCAAAAACCGCGCGCGTGCTCACAGCCGAGCTTTGCGACCGAGGTGTAAATGCCACGTATCTTGAAAACGCTGAAACCCTGTTGGGTAGCGGTGTATTTGTGCTGTCTGGCGGACTGTCGGGCGGATTTGAAATACCTATGTGCAAGCTATGTGTCATTACCCATAGGCATATAGCCGCTGAGGGACAGCCCCACCGTCGCAGAAACAAGGACGGTAAACAAATAAATTCTCTTGATGAGCTGCATCGCGGCGATTACGTTGTTCATGCTTCCCACGGTATAGGAATTTTTGACGGCATAAACCGTATCACAAACGCGGGTGTTACTAAAGATTATATAAAAATCAAGTACGCGGGTAGTGACGTTCTTTATGTACCTGTAACACAGCTTGATTTAGTGTCTAAGTATATAGGCGCCGCCGAGGACAGCGGTATAAAGCTTAATAGGTTAGGTGGCAGCGAGTGGCAAAAAACGCGCGCGCGTGTTAAAAAGGCTGTTCGCGATATGGCAAAGCAGCTTACAGCGCTTTATGCTAAGCGTATGGCGACAAAGGGCTACGCATTCAGTGAGGACACCGACCTGCAAAGCGGATTTGAAAGCCGTTTTGAATATGAGGAAACCGATGACCAGCTGCGCTGTATTGATGAAATCAAGCGGGATATGCAGCGTGATGTGCCAATGGATCGTCTTCTTTGCGGCGATGTTGGTTTCGGCAAAACCGAGGTGGCATTGCGCGCGGCATTTAAGTGCGTAAGCGAGGGCAAGCAATGCGCACTGCTTGTGCCCACAACCATACTTGCAATGCAGCATTACAACACCGTTGTTCGCCGCTTTGGTGATATGCCTCTTACTGTGAAGCTGCTCAACCGTTTTGTTTCAAAGCGTGAACAAGAAAAAACCGTAGCAGGCTTAAAATCGGGCAGGGTGGATATGGTTGTCGGCACTCACCGACTTATATCTAAAGATGTTGCTTTTAAAAATATAGGTCTGGTAATTATCGATGAGGAACAACGTTTTGGCGTAGCGCAAAAGGAGAGACTGAAAGAGCTGTATCCGTTTGTTGATATTCTTACTCTTTCTGCAACCCCAATTCCACGTACGCTTAATATGGCAATGTCAGGTCTTCGAGATATGTCTTCAATAGACGAGGCGCCCAGCGACCGACACCCTGTGCAGACCTATGTGTTAGAGCAAAATGACGGTGTGCTGATAGATGCTATAAACAAAGAGCTGCGCCGCGGTGGGCAGGTTTATTATCTGCACAACAGGGTAGAGAGCATTACCCACCGTGCTGCAAAGCTAAAACAGCTTTTGCCCGAGGCTCGCATAGGTATAGCACACGGAAAAATGAGCGAAGATGAGCTTAGCGATGTGTGGAAAAGATTGCTTGAGCACGAAATTGATGTGCTGGTATGCACTACAATAATAGAAACGGGTGTTGATGTACCAAACGCTAACACTCTGATAATAGAAGATGCCGACCGTATGGGGCTTTCGCAGCTGCACCAGCTGCGAGGTCGTGTTGGTCGTTCGCCACGGCGGGCGTATGCATATTTTTGCTTCAGACGGGGCAGAGAGCTTAGCGAGGTGGCCTCAAAAAGATTAGAGGCTATAAGACAGTTTACCGAGTTTGGCTCTGGCTTTAAAATTGCTATGCGTGACCTTGAAATCAGAGGCGCGGGCAGTATTTTAGGCGGAGAACAACACGGAAATATGGAAGCGGTAGGCTATGATATGTATTTAAAATTGCTTGCCGATGCCGTTAATGAGGAAAAGGGTGTCGAATCTCACGAGGATTTAAATTGCACCGTTGACCTTAATATATCGGCACATATACCTGAGCGTTATATTGAGTCACTTCCTGCTCGTCTTGGCATATACCGCCGCATAGCGGATATTCGTGACGAAGGCGATGTTGCTGACGTTATTGATGAGCTGTGTGACCGATTTGGCGAACCACCGCGTGCCGTAATGGGACTTATAGAGATTTCACTTCTTCGCAGCCGCGCGGCTGCAGCGGGCATTACTGAAATTACAGGTACAACTGCAACTGCTGTTTTGCATACACCGAAAATTGATATGCAAATTGCCGCAAAGCTTGCCGACGAGTTTAAAAATGCCTTTACCCTGTCTTCTTCGGGCGAGCCTGCATATATAATAAGACTTGTAAACGGAATGAAAACGCAAGAGGTTGTAGCCCGTCTTTCTAAAATTTTGTAAAAAGGTTTACAATTTCGTATGGACTTTTTCACAATAATGATATATAATTATTCGTATATAAAAAATTAAGGAGAATTTTAAAATGAATACCTTAAAAAGAACTTTTGCAATAGTGCTGTGCTTAGCGCTTATGATTACCTGCCTTGTCGGCTGTCATGAAAAGGGTGAGATTGCCGTTAAAATCGGTGATATCGAGTTTACATCAGGCTATTATGCCTGTGCTCTTGTTTTTGCCGATACCGAGGCGCGCACTCTGGTTGAGGAAGAGCTTTCTGAAGAAGGCGACCTGCCCGATGAAATCAAGTATTGGAACTACGAGGTAGAGGATACCGATTATGTAGAATGGGTTGAGGAAACAGCTCTTAACACACTAAAGGAATTAGCAGCAATAAAAACACTGTGCAAAGAAGCAGAGGTAGTGCTTGATGAAGAAACCATATCCTTATCAGACACTAACGCAGAATACCTTTGGGATACATACGGTTACTCTGTTCTTATGGAATCAAACGGTGTAAGTGAGGCAACCTTCAAGCAGTATATGGAAGACTCATATCTTGCAGATGAGTATTTTGAACATCTGTATGGCGAGGGTGGCGAAAAGGAAATTACCGCAGATAAGCTTACCGAACAGTTAAACAACAATTATGTTCTGGTTAATAAAATCGAGGTGGATTTCAGCAGTCTTAGCGAGGATGAAATCACTGACAAGCGTAATCAGTTCACCGCTTATGAAACCGCGCTTAAAGACGGCAGCAGAGCCTTTGAAGAAATTTATCTTGAATACAATGAAATTTCATCCGAGGACCATACACACGATGAGCCTGCCGAGGGCGAGTCTGCTCCGCAGGACTACCACGCAACCGTTTTAGGTAACGAGGACACCGACTATGCATCTGACCACTTTGAAACCGCGAAGGCAATGACAGTGGGTGAGATAAAGCTTATCACCCTCGAGGATGACGCCGGTCTTGTACTGATGGTTAAAAAGGATATCGCTGCTGACCCGTATTATTTAGAAAGCTTTGACACTATGCTCCGTCAGGACATAGTGGGTGATGATTACACCGAAGATTTGGCAGATTACGGAAATGAGCTTAAATGTGATGTAAACACATCTTCTACAAAACAGTTTAAGGTTAAAAAGATAGAATATCCTGAAACCGCTACTACTTATTAATATACAATTAACAAAATTATAAGCCTCTGCTATATTTAAAGCAGAGGCTTAATTATATGGTCACACAGCATTATGCATTGTGAATTGTGCATTTAATAAGTGTATATTCACCGGAGCCCAGAGGCTTTTGTGTATCGCCGTCTTGGAAGCAATAGTTATTTTTAGGTGCAATTACACCTGTCATACTGTCTGGAACCTTTACGGTAAGCGTTACCCTGTCGCCGTTCTTTACCCAAGAAGTTTCAATTCTGCCACAGTTACTGTCATAGTAAGCGGCGGCATCATTCAGATTTTCAACAATGTGAGGCTTAATATCCACATGATTCAGGTCGGTCGCATCGGGGTTGTAATCAAGACCTGCGAGCACTTTTACAAACCAAGCGGTAATATCGCCCCAGAAATGATGGTTTACAGAATCAACAGGGTCTTTTGTGAAACGCTCCCACAGAGTGTTATGACCAAGCTCGACAATATATCCGTATGAGGGGAAATCGGGGCGAGCAATCATTTTAAGCGCTAAATCGGTGTGTCCAAAATCGGATAATACGTGGAATATAACCCTCGCGCCCAAAACGCCGACATCCATATGGCCGTCTTTTTCATCTATGAGTTCAAGCAAGCGAGCAAAGGCAGCTTGCTTTTCATCATCATTAAACAGGTTGTAATAGATTGCCATTGCCTGACTTGACTGACATCTGCCTTCAACCGTCATTGTGTCAAAGTCAATGAGGTGAGAGCGGAAAGCATCGCGGTACCCAGCGGCTATTGCACGGGCAAAGTCGGCCTGTGCCTTCATATCAACCGCATCAAACAGATGCGCCATTTTTGTTGCAATATCCACAGCCATAATTGTATCGGTAACAATAAGCGGAGCGGTCGGTTTTGTGTATCTTTCGCCAACATGGCACCAGTCGCCAAGACCAATTGCAAGCAAGCCGTTTTGGTCGTTTCGTGTAGTAAGATAGTGCAGATATTTTACAAATGCAGGCGCGCTTTCGCGTATGATTTGTTCGTCGCCACGGTATTTGTAGCTAAAGTAGGGCAATGTGGCCAAGACACTATCCCAAGCAGGACCGTTGCCCCAATTAAAGCCCCAACCGCCTGTGGGCACAATACCCGGCAAAGCGCCACGACTATCCTGCGCCTTACATATATTGCGAAGCCATTCGCGGTAGCTTGTGGTTGCATCAACTTTAAGCAATGTTTGCTCTGCAGAAAGCGCTGCATCGGCGGTCCAACCGTTCTTTTCGCGCTGAGGACAATCGGTCGGGAAGTAGTAGAAGTTTGCAAGATCAGAACGCAGTGTCATATCTTGCAGCGCGGTAAGTGTTTTGTCACTTGTGATAAAATTACCGCATGATTTCAGGTCAGAGTTCATTACAAGATATGTAAGTAAATCGGGCATTGCCTGCTCCTCGGTAATACCCGTCACCATCACATACTGAAAGCCGTGATAGGTAAAGGACGGGGTGTAGGTCTCAGTGCCTTCGCCTTTACAGGTATAGATATCTTTATGTACATATTTTTCATCAAAAGGCCAGTGAATGCCATTTTCATTATAGGGGAACCAGATATACTTGATATCCATTTTGCCGTCGATAAGCAGCTCACCATGTTGCAGCTCGATACGCTGACCCTTTTCTCCCTTAACTGTAAGACGGCACACACCTGCGCAGTTTTGACCAAAGTCATAAAGATAACCCTCGTCAAGCTTTGTGATGCTTATGGGTTTAAGTTCCCGTGTTACGACAATGGGTTCAGCCTCACAAACACGGATTTCACCGCGGGGTGTAGGAGCAGTCAAGGCATTATTCCAAACACTGTCGTCAAAGTCTATGGTGTTCCAGCCGTTAAGTTCTAAATTAGCATCATAGTGTTCGCCGTGGCGGTAATCGTCAAAAACTATTGGCGACGGCGCGGTTTTAAAGCTTTCGTCAGCATCCATAACTAAATCTCCGCAAACAAGCTGTAAAGCAAAATGCGGTGCCGAGCGGTATTTTGCCTTGTCGAAATCCCAGACCCAACCGGCAGGATTATTTACGAATCCGTTACCGAGTATTACGCCGATAACGTTTTTACCGCTATTAAGCTTGACAATATAGCTGTCGCAGTAAACGATATCGTCAGGATTGCTGATGTAGGGCGCCAGAGCGCCTTTGGTAATGTCCTCACCGTTTATAAAAAGCTTATAAAAACCGCAGGCGGCAATTTTTATTTGCGCGTCTGCGGCATTGTCTACGGTGAAAACTTTCCTGAAATACGGTGCCGACACAAATTTTTCAAAAGTGTTAAAATCGTTTGTGGCTTTTATAAAGCATTTAGGGAAGTTCATAATTTACACCTACTGTATTAAATTTGTTAAACAATTTCAAAGCTGTGTATGCGGTAGAAGAAACCGCCTTTTTCTATCTTTTCGATACCCTCTTTTTCGGGAAGGTTTTTATTGGTGTTTACATTGTCCGTAATGCCGCACCAAGGCTCTATACAAATAAACGGTGCGCCGGGTACTGTCCAGACAAGCAGATAATTAAAGCCGTCAAAATCAACCTTAATTTTTTGGTTGGTTAACTTGTTGTGTAAAATTACCGAACGGGAATTAAGATTTTTGAAAATCAGACAATCGTTCTCAAAAAGCGAATTATCAAGCTGTAAAGTATCGGTATTCTGGCCGTAGCTTTTTGTATCATCAGAAAGCAGCGGACCCACAAGCTGATAAGCATCTAAATTTTCGGTCTTTTCAAAAACGATTTCATAATTTTCTATACCCTCGGGGCAAAGATAAGCTTCGTGTGCGCCGACAGAAAAATACATATCACCGTCGGTAAGATTGCGGATGTTGTATTCGACATTCAGTTTTTTGCCTGACAATGTGTAAATAATTCTGAACTCATATTCGAATGGGTAATTATCCTTTGGGCAGTTAGCGGAGCTAAGCAAAAAGGTAGCGGTACCGTCGCCTACGCTCTCAACCTCGAATTCAACACGACGGGCAAAGCCGTGCTTTGGCATTGAATAGGTCTTGCCCTCGTAGATAAATTCATCGTCTTTAAGTCCGCTGCAAATAGGGAACAGCACGGGTGATGAGCCTGTCCAATAGGCAGGGTCACTGTACCAGATATGTTCAATGCCTTCGCATTTAAGGCTTTTAAGCTCGGCCCCGATTTTACTGAAGGTAGCGGTTAAAAATTCATTTGAAATGGTAATCATAATATTAGTCCTTAATTGAATTTACAATTTCGCGAAGCTCTGCCTCTTTTGCTTCCATGTCGGCAACAAGCTTAAACTGTGTGCGGCAACGATCAAGGTTGTGATTTTCTCTATGTATTTTAAAGTAAACGTCGCCGTTAAGATGGTCGGTAAGGAAACGAACGCCACATTCAAGTGTCATAAGATATGCGCCTGTTACAAGACTGTCTTTTTCTGCGGGGGTCAGAAACTTGTTTGCAGTAGAAAGATAACCCTTTGCAAACACTTCAAACAGATGAACATCAACCTCTATTTTAGAAAGGTCGGTTTCATCCTCGGCACCTGTTGATGCGCCAAAGCGAATGCTATCGCCAAAGTCGTAGGCTGCAGCGCCCGGCATAATGGTATCAAGGTCGATAACGCACTTTGCCTTGCCTGTGGCATCATCGATAAGAATGTTGTTAAGCTTGGTATCGTTGTGTGTTACACGATAGGGAATTTCACCGCTTTCAAGCTTGGAGGTAATAGCGTCTGCTTTGCACTCGCGTGCGAGCACAAAATCAATTTCAGCCTGAACATCTTTAGCGCGACCTGCCTTATCTTCGGCAAGCGCCTTTTTGAAATCAGCAAAACGACTGGGTGTGTTGTGGAAATTTGGTATTGTTTCATACAACTTTTCTGCAGGGTACTCTGCAAGCATCTGCTGAAATTCACCAAAAGCTATACCGCAGGTATAAAAGTCATTGTCGTTTTCAATCTGCTGGTATGCAGTTGCCTTTTCAATAAACTTATAAACACGCCAATAGTTACCGAATTCATCAAGATAATAATTTTTGCCGTCAAGTGTGGGGATTACGGTAAGGGTACCGTCCTCTTCTACCTTGTCGCGCAAAAACGCTGTAACGCCTGCAATGTTTTCCATCAATTCATCTGGATTTTTGAAAACATAGTTGTTAATCTTCTGCATAAGGTTTTTAACCTCTTTGCCGTCAGCTGACTTATGTATAGCGAGCCATGTAGAATTTATATGGCCGCTACCGTAGGGTTCGATATAGGTGATTTCGTCAGAATTAAACTGTTTTGCAGCAAAAATCGCAATTTCTCTATCTGTCATTTTAAAATACCTCGTCTTAAAATTTAGTTTTCGCTGTAAATTACTGTAACATCTGGGTGAAGCTGTAGGATAGATGCGGGAACCTGAGGGGTAATGGGACCAAAGAAAGCCTTTTCAATAATGTCCTTCTTGTTTGCGCCGTTTGCAACAAGCAGAACCTTTTTGGCGTTCATAATAGCGCCCATACCCATTGTGATTGCCTTCTTTGGAACGTCGTCAATTGACTCAAAGAAACGAGCGTTTGCTTCTATAGTAGATTCGTGAAGGTCAACAACGTGTGTCTCTTTTACAAAAACATCAGCGGGCTCATTAAAGCCGATGTGACCGTCAAGACCAATGCCTAAAAGCTGTAAATCAATACCGCCGAGATCCTCAATGTGCTTGTCGTAAGCGGCACCCTCAGCCACGAGGTCGCCTGAAATACCACTGGGAACTGCGGTGCGAGCTTTATCAATGTTTACATGGTCAAAAAGATTGGTGTTCATAAAGTAACGGTAGCTCTGATCGTGGTTGCCGTCAAGACCAACATATTCGTCAAGGTTTACAGAGGTAACGGTAGAAAAATCAAGCTCGCCTGCATTACACTTTTTAATAAGCTCTTTATAAGTGCCAACAGGTGATGAGCCTGTTGCAAGACCCAATACGCAGTTTGGCTTCATAATGATTTGAGAAGCAATAATGTTAGCAGCCTTAATACTTAATTCGTCATAACTTTTTACTGTGATAAAATTCATATTGGTTTCCTCCTGAAAATTTGTTGCCGCAACGTTTTTGCGTTGCGCACCATATCTATTATATTATAAGTATATCCATAGTAAAAGTCAAATAAAATTCCTTTTTTTGTTAAAGAAAATGTTAAATAATTCAGACGAGTCTTATATAAAGAAGAGTCATAATGATTCTATTAAGAATCGTTATAACTCAAGAAGATTGCAGATACGTTGAAAAATTCACAATCTTATGCTATAATAAGAAAAAAGGATGTGCTATCTTTATGAAAATACACGGTGTAAAGCGCGAATGGTCTCACCCGATTTTTTGTATGAAAAAGCATTATTGCCCGTATTGCAATGAAATGTTAGAAAAAATTAAAACGGAAACGGTTGTTAATTCAAAATCGGAAGGATCAAAAAACTACGATTTCTCTCAAGCTGGTGGAGATGGTTATATGATGGGTAATATAAAATTCATAAGAACTGCTTTTCGTTGCAACAAATGTGATAAGACCTACACCATAAAAGAAGTTAAAGAGAACGACATCGCCATCAACCGATGGAAATGATAGGGGGAGCATATGGAAGATATTTTAGAGCTTATTCTTTCTATACTGTTTATGCCGTTTGAATCTAAATATGATAACCTGAAAATCAAAATTAATAGAATACCAAACAAAGTACTAAAAATCTTTTTAAAAGTGTTGCTTATACTGATTCCGTTCGCATTAATATTTGGGCTGTTTTGCTTGTGCAGTTACATATTTAGATGCTATTGGATATAAAAAAGGACTATGACATTTTGTGTGTCATAGTCCTTTTAAAATAATTTGCACCCAGTTTGCACCAAAGCAGATTTATGAGCAAAAGTAAAACCCCTAAACCAAAGATGGTTTCGGGGGAATGTTAGTGATATTTTGTGCTTCGCACAAAGTGATATTATGCCTTACGGCATAGTGATATTTCTGCATATGCAGAAGTGTTATTTTATTCGCCACCAAAACTCGCGAAGCGAATATCACTTGGACTTTAGTCCAAATATCACTGCGAAGCAATATAACTCGCCGTAGGCGAATAAAACTGTTCTCAAAGAGATAAACAAAAAATGCTCCGTACAAAACGGAGCATTTTGTTTTTTCGGCAAAGCCGAAATTATCTCTTTGAGAACTGTGGAGCACGACGTGCGCCTTTGAGACCGTATTTCTTTCTTTCCTTCATACGTGGGTCACGTGTGAGGAAGCCGGCCTTCTTAAGCTCGGGACGCAATTCTGCATCAGCCTGAAGAAGTGCGCGTGCGATACCGTGGCGGATTGCGCCTGCCTGACCGGTAACACCGCCGCCAGCAACGCGGCATACAATGTCAAACTTGTCAGCGTTTTCGGTAAGAACGAGCGGCTGACGAACGATAACCTTTAAGGTTTCAAGGCCAAAGTAATCATCAATATCTCTTTCGTTGATAGTGATTTTACCTGTACCCTGATATACTCTAACACGGGCAACAGAACTCTTTCTTCTGCCGGTGCCGTAAAAATAAGGCTTTCCTTCAAACATATCTTCTGTCTCCCTTCTTAGAATTCATACTTTTCAGGCTTTTGTGCTACCTGAACATAGTTTTCGCCTTTATAAATGTGAAGGCGGGTAAGAGCCTTGCGGCCGATTGTAGTGTCGGGAACCATACCCTTAACTGCAAGCTCCATAGCAAGCTCAGGACGGGTGCTCATAAGAGTTGAATACTTAACCTCTTTAAGACCGCCGATGTAGCCTGTATGACGACGATAGTATTTGTTTTCTAACTTCTTGCCTGTTAAAACTGCCTTTTCAGCATTGATTACGATAACGTGGTCGCCACAGTCAACGTGAGGTGTGAATGTGGGTTTTACTTTACCGCGAAGCAAATCAGCAACCTTAGCAGCTGTACGACCGAGAGGACGGTTAGCAGCGTCTACGATGTACCATTTGCGCTGAACTTCGGCAGGTTTTGCCATAAATGTAGACATAATCAAAACCTCCAAATTAAATTTCGTTTTTTTAGTGCCCGACTATAATACCACAGCAAAAACACTTTGTCAACACAAATTTTTGAAAAATTTAATTTAAAAAACAAAATCTCGCATTTTCTTTGATTTGCTCGTTTTTTCTCGCAAATGCTCGCTTGTGATTTTCAAAAAAGTTTTAATTTAATGCGTTAGTAACAGCATAGCAATAAACAGGAAGGCTATAACCCATGAGCTTGCTTTAATCTTTTTAAAGTCGCCGCAGAAAACGCTGATAACTATGTAAGAAATAAGACCAAACGCAATACCGTATGATATATTATAGGTAAACGGCATTACCGCAAGGGTTAAGAATGCGGGAACGCATGTCTTGAAATCGTCCCATTCAATATTCTTGATAGACGCCATCATAAGAATACCTACGTAAATAAGCGCCGCCGCTGTAGCACAGCTTGGAACAAGCTGCGCGATCGGGCTTAGGAACATTGCGACAAAGAAAAATGCACCGCAGAAAATTGAGGTTAAACCTGTCCTACCGCCTGCTGCAACACCTGCGTTAACCTCGCTGAAGGTGGTAACGGTAGATGTACCGCAAATAGCGCCTGTTGTGGTGGCTATAGCGTCGGATAGCATACCTCGGTTCATATTGATAGGCTCGCCCGACTCGTCAAGCAGGTTTGCACGCTCACAAGCGGCATAAAGTGTACCGAGTGTATCAAACATATCAACCATACAAAATGCCAGCGCAGTTGTAACAATAGTAAGTATTAGATTTGCGCTACCGTGTTGAGCCACATAGGCAGAAAAATCAAATCCGTCGGTAAAGACCTTAAATAAAGACTGCGTGCCAAACTCTTTAAATGCTTCTACGGGGCTTATAAAATTGATATTAAGCTCTGCGTAAAAACCGTCAACAGTAAGACCCAACAGATAGTAAAGAGCCATACCGCCTACAATACCAATAAGCACCGCACCGCGAAGCTTTTTAATGCTCATAATAACAATAGCAAGCAGAGTGCAGAGGGTTACCACCAAGGGCATAATATCTCCCCAATTCTGCACACGCAGATTAAAGGAAGCCAAATCCACCAAGGTGGATGCATTATCTACCACTATACCCGCGTTTTGCAGACCTAAAAGCGCTATAAACAGACCAATACCCGATGGTATCGCAATCCTTACGGCATTTGGCAGAGAGTCAAAAATCTTTTTGCGGAGACCTGTTACCGTAAGCAGTATAAAAACAATACCCTCTATTAAAATCAGCACTAATGCGTTCGCGTATGAAAGACCAAAGCCAATGCATACGGTATAAACAAAAAACGCGTTAAGCCCCATACCGCTCGCCTGCGCTAACGGCAGATTTGCAAGCAGACCCGCAAGAATAGTACCCACAACCGCCGAGATTGCCGTAGCAATATAAATTGCGCCGTAGGACACACCAAGCGGATTCGAGCCATCGCCAAAGGGGTCGGCAAACATATTGGCGTTAACCATTAAAATATAAACCATTGAAAAAAAGGTTGTCATACCCGCGATAAACTCGGTTTTCACCGAAGTGCCACGTTCCTTGAGTTTGAAAAAGTGTTCCATTTTTTCTCTCCTTATAAGTTATGAAATACATTATAGCATAATTTTTATAAATTTCTACAATTTTATTGGTTTTATAAAAACAACAACCGACTTGAAGCGTCACGCTTCAAGTCGATAAATTTCATTCTTCTACATTGAACTTTTTGCCCAAAACCTTAAACAGATATGAAATCGAAAGACCGATTGCAATAGCTACAATACTTAGTATCCAATTGAGCGCGCCCTGTGGTAGCCCTGGAAAAATGCTTACGATAGAACCTGACATAAAACCAAGCACCATTAAAAAGCCAAGGCTATGATACTTTTTAAACACGGTCTTGGTGATGTTTGAAAACAGCACCATACCAACAAGAAATGCAAGCACGACGGTGCCTACTGTAAGCGCCTCTGAGAACCACGCGGCTGAAAACCAGCGGTCAGGTGATATCAAGCCTGTAGCTAAATTGAGCAACGGCTCATAAATTCCAAACATCATAAGCAGCATCGAAATGCTCATACCGGGCACCATACTCATCATACCTGCTACAGCGCCGCAGGCGGGGAGATATATTTTCATAGCAGTACTTGCTGTGTTTGCAGTATCAATTGCAACGGCAAAATCGGATTTTGCCAAAATGCCAATGGTAAGGGCAAAGGTGAAAGCTAACGCTGTGCCGATAAAATATATTTTCTTTATGGGCTTTTGCCGCGCTTCGTCAATAACGGTTGGCACACTGCCTGCGATAAGGCTCATAAACAAAAGATATGCTGGTACGGTGTAATTTTCAAACAGAAAATCAAGCGCCCGTATCAGTAAAAGCATACTTATGACAGCGCCGATGCCCATTGGCAAAAGATACATAAAATTCTTTTTAAAGTTTTTAAACGGGTTCGAAATAATGTTGATTAAATCATCATATATACCCATCATAACAGCCATAATGCTGCCGCTGATACCCGGTGCTATAACGCTGATGCCTAAAAAAGCACCGCACAGCATACGGTAAAAAAAGTTGTTAGCGTTTGACTTGTTCATTTTGATACCTCTATACCAGTGTACTATTGCTTGCTGTGCCAAAAATCTCTTTTAGATATTCCCCTGTGCTGATGCCCATGGTCATTGGCTTTAAAACTATGAGATAAACAAGGGCAAGAATGGCAAGCAACAACAAAAGAACTAAAATCACTATGGTTATATCCATAGTACGCATATTTTTTTTGCTTTTTTGCTTCTTTTCGGTTTCGTCAACCTCACGCGAGGCTATGAACATACTGTCGCTTTGCGATGGTGTATACGACTCGCTGTAATGTGATTTTATATCTTCGGGCTTTTCGGTTTCGGTATACATAATGTTATACCCGTCATCAAAATTTGGAGCAGGCTCTGGCGTATCTGATTCGGATGGCTCAGGCTCCGGACCGCCGTCCATTATAAATTCAACGTTGTGCTCGTTTGGCATGGGTGATATGACGGGCTCACTATCAATAAGCTCTTCTTGGTAATCATCGTCTTGGATTAAATAATTTTCCTCTTCGCTTACTGCTGTTTCAAAAACAGGCTCAGACTTTACGGGCTGCGGTGACAAGGGGGAGCTTTTGGTGGGAATATAACTTATCTCCTCTATATAAGGATGAATAAGGTTTTGCATTATTTCTTTTCTGAAAGCCTTGTTTTCGGTAAGCAAAATAATTGTTTGCGGACCGCTTTCGATTATACATCCGCCAAAATATCCGTTAGGTGTTACAAGCGGAGTAGAGCCGTTTATTATATGTATAGGTTCCTCGCCGTTTATGCCATAGGTTTTGTTATCACAAAGGGTAAGACCGTTGCCTATTGCAGTAGCAACCGTGGAAATCAGGCCGTCTGCACCAAAAAGGGGTCCGCATGCCATTATAACACGGCTGCGCGCTACGCCACGTGCAAGAGCCTTTACAAAACTTTTTTTATCGGTTGTTTTATCGCTGAGCAGCCTCATTCTGCAACAGCCGCAAAGATTGAACTCCATTTCAAAATCGGATGCTGTTAAATGATAAATAATGTCCACCTTTAAATTTTGTACCATTTTCGTTCCCTTTCTGTTTAATATGGATATTTAAGACCGCGTGTAGTGTACCATATTTTTGGATATTTAATTTGTGGATTTACTGCGGCATCACCGACCTCGGTATGTGCGGCATCCCACTCATCTGTTTTTTTAGCCATTATCACAAGCCGAGCGCCTTCAAAGTCGTCAGCCACTGTTACAAGGGTAAGGATATCGTCGCCGTATTCTGCTTCGACAGTAGTGTTTATCAAACTACGCGAATAGCTTTCCTTAAGCCAACCGTCAAATTCGGCATTATCTGCAAAGTAGCTTTTATAGGGCTTGTAAACTTCACCGCTGTCATCTGCTGATGACGAAACAAGCATCACCGAAAAGATAACATAGGTTTCGACTTCCTCGCCGTAATAAAGCTCTATACACGGGTTTTGCTTATAAAAATTAAGATTTCGGTATTTTTTAAGCGAGCCGAACATTGTGCCGTCCTTCATATTATTACCGAAAATCACAATATTGTGATCGTTGCCTTTGCGCTCAAAGGTGTCATTGGCCGATAAAAACAGCGCGCCGTAGCGGCTTTTTTTGCCTAGCTGATTGTGGTTTATATAAAATCTGTCATCGTCACTCTGGCACACCGCGTAATTAATGTCGGCGCCCTCTATTTTAAGCCAGCCCTTTATATCCTTGTTTTTTTCGCTAAGGGTTTTTATAGCTTCTCCACTTTGACCTGCTTCAAACACAGCTGCGGCATCTGCCAAAAGATTTCTGTGTGCGCTGCTTTGTAAAAAAAAGTTACCAACTAAAACCGATGACAAAACAAGCGATATTACTAGCGTGGCTATTATTACTTTAAAACATAGCGAAAGCGGTTTTTGTTTGACGGTCTTAGTGTTGGGCGCCGTGACATATATGCTTTTGCTGAAATCAAAAAACTTTTTTGAATGCTTACCTGCCATATTTATCCCATTCTATAAATTAATATTATTCTATATATGAATATTCTATTCCTGCTATAGCGCGTTCAATAAGGGGCTCAATATCAAGATTTTTTTCTGCTTCTTCGCACTGACCCTTCTTTGGCTTCGTGTGAGGATGCTTTGGCGTAAAGACTGTGCAGCAGTCCTCATAGGGTAAAATGGATATATCAAACGCATCTATTTTTTTAGAGATTGCAATTATTTCTTCCTTGTCCATACCGATAAGAGGACGAAGCACCGGCATATTGCAAACCTCATCAGTAGAGGCAATTGCGGGCAAGGTCTGACTTGCGACCTGACCAAGACTTTCGCCTGTTATTAGACCTAAACAGCCGTCAGCTTCCGACACGCGGCACGCAATACGCATCATCATTCGGCGCATTATAAGAGTAAAATAATCCTCGGGACAGTGTTTGCCGATTTCTTCCTGAATTTCGGTAAAGGGCACTATTGCGAGCTTTATAACACCGCTGTAACGAGCAACCTTGCCAAGCAGATCCTTCACCTTTTGCTCGGCGCGAATGCTGGTATATGGAGGAGAGGCGAAGTGAATTGCGTTAAGCACTAAGCCACGTTTTGCCATTGTGTATGCGGCAACGGGACTGTCGATACCTCCCGAGATTAACACCTGTGCGCGTCCTGCGGTGCCAACGGGCAGGCCGCCCGCGCCCTTTATCTGTCCACCGCGTACATATGCAGCATAGTCGCGCACCTCAACGGTAATTACCTCATCGGGATTATGAACATCCACACGTAAATGTGGGAAAGCCTTTAGTATTGCGCCGCCAACCTCGCGGCAAATTTCGGGGGATTTAAGCGGGAATGCTTTGTCAGCGCGTTTAGCTTCAACCTTAAAGGTTTTTATGCTTCTCAAAGTATCGGCAAGATACTCGGGTGCTTTTGCTAAAATATCATTTATATCCTTTTCACAAACGCATGCACGGCTGAATGCCGCAATACCGAAAATACGACCCATACGGTCAAGCGCTTCGGCAAAATCAAAATCGTCATCCTGAGGTTTTATATATATGGTTGACTGCGCGCGTTCTACGCTCACCTTGCCAAGACCCTTTAGCCTACGGCGGATGGTTGCCACCATTTTATCTTCAAAATTGCGGCGGTTTAATCCCTTTAGTGATAGCTCGCCGTCTTTTATAAGTATAATTTCTTTCATTAATTTGACCTTCTTAATTTTTGTGTAGCTGTAATAAGAGCTGTCTCAAGCTGCTTGATATCTTCTTTTGTGCTGTAGCGTGAAAAGCTTATACGTAAAGCGCTGTCTACTCGGGACCTTGATAGTCCCATTTCGTTCAGAACATAACTACCGTTGCCCTTTGCACAGGCGCTGCCCGAGGACACGTAGACACCCTGAGCTTCAAGAAAATGCAAAAGGGTTTCAGAACGGTATCCCTCAACCGATATATTTAAAATATATGGCAGAGCATCGTCTGAAGAGTTAACAGATATAAGCCCTGTGTTAAGCAAGGCGTTTTTGGCGTAAAGCCACAGTTCTTTTTGAGCTTTAAGGTTTTCAGATATATTTCCAAGCTCGTCTATGGCGCCCTTTAGTCCGTAAATCGTCGGAACGGCTTCTGTGCCCGAGCGCATATTTTTTTCCTGACCGCCGCCTGTAATCAAGGACTTTATTGTGACACTCTTTTTAAGATAAAGAATACCAACGCCTTTTGGTCCGTGTATTTTATGACCGCTTGCTGTAAACAGATCGACACCAAGCTCGCTGAGATTTATTGGCATTTTGCCAAAGGCTTGAACACCGTCACAATGTAAAAGCGCGGGCGCGCCCGACTGTTTTATGAATTGAGCCGCCTCTTTTACAGGCTGAACGGCGCCCGTTTCATTGTTTACAAGCATTATGCTTACAAGAACAGTATCTTTATTTATAGCGTTTTTCAAAGCCTCAGCCGATATGCAGCCGTTTGCTTGAGGCTTTAAAAATATCACCTCAAAGCCGTCGCTTTCGAGCCTTTTAGCTGTTTCTAATACAGAAGGATGCTCGATGGCGGTTGTGACAATTCTTTTGCCACGCTTTTTTCGTGATGCTGCGGCGCCTAAAAGAGCCATATTATTACTCTCGGTACCCGAGCCTGTAAAATATATTTCATCCTCGCGGCAGTGAAGCATATTTGCCACGGCTTTGCGTGTGTCGTCAACAAGCAATTGTGCTTTAAAGCCTAAATCATAAAGACTTGACGGGTTACCCCAGACATTTTCAAGGGCAAGATTTATGTTTTGTATTGCTGCTTTACACGGTTTTGTAGTAGCAGAGTTGTCTAAATACGCAATTTCTCCCAAAACATAGCACCCCATTTTTCTTAATCAATATCATTATACAGTATATTTAAAAAATAAACAATACTAAATATATTAATTTTTACAGAAAAATTTTATGTAAACCCTTGAAATGAAGATGCTAAAACATTATAATGTTAGATATAAATTTATTTGGGGGATTTTTTATGCTTAAAAGAATTTTAGCGGTAATGCTTGCCGCACTTATGATATTTGCCGTAGGCTGTAACGATAATGTTGTTTATGACGATCTTTCCGATTACGAAAGTGAAGCTCAGACACCAGTTGTTGACGATACACAAACACTTACCGTAAATCCGCTTACAGGTGTAGCCGAGCTTGAAAATGCCGACAAGGCAAAGCAGCGTCCCGTTGCAATAATGGTAGAAAATTCTACAATTTCTATGCCTGTTCAAACAGGTCTTTCAAAAGCTGATGTGATTTATGAAACAGAGGTAGAGGGCGGAATCACACGCCTTGTTGCCGTTTATCAGGATATCTCTGACCTTGATAAAATAGGCAATGTGCGCTCGGCGCGTTATCCTTATGTTGATTTAGCGCTTGGACACAACGCAATCTACGTGCATTGCGGTCAGGATCCCACATACTGTGCGCCGCACCTTAACGATATTGATGACCTTGATATAAACAGCGACGACACAGGCTCTAAAAGAATTTCCAACGGACTTTCTTCTACACATAATGTTTATGTTTTAGCGCAGGATATGTGGAAAAGAATTTCTGACAAATTTGATACCACTGTGTCAAATTCGTCTGAGTGGGTAAACTTTACCAATGAAACGCTCACTCTTGACGGTGGCGCCGCTACAAGTGTGTCCGTGCCCTTCCCTACATCTACAACAAGATTTACATACGATGCTTCAAGCGGTCTTTACACACGGTTAATCGGTTCTGACGTGCAGACTGACTATTTTACCAAAGAAACCACACAGGTTAAGAACATATTCGTCCTCCTAACCACAATTACCGATTATCCCGACGGCGAGCACCGCAAGGTTTCGCTTGACAGCGGTGACGGCTACTACATAACAAACGGTACCGTTCAGTTTATCAAGTGGTCAAAGGGCAGTTCTACCAACAGCTTTAAGTTTACCGACACAAGCGGAAATGAAATATCGGTAAGCGCAGGTAATTCTTGGGTATGTATTGCAAACAAATCAACTTGTAGCCCCAGCATACAGTAAGGTGATAATATGATACAACGCGAAATAAAAAAGCTTATTTGCTACGGAATTGAAAAGGGACTTTTTACCCATCGTGATGAGCTTTATATAACCAATTTGCTTATAGACGCATTAGGACTTGACGGGTTTGACTGCAGTGAAAGCTTCAGCGAGGTTGATTTAGAGTCTACTCTCGCAGCTATTCTTGACTATGCTGTAGAAAAAGGCATTATAGAAGATAGCATCACCGCGCGCGACCTGTTCGATACAAAGCTGATGGGACTTATGATGCCACGTCCGTCTGAGGTGGAATTTGAATTTTTCACACGTTACAATGTGTCACCCGAGGCGGCTACCGACTACTATCACAAGCTGTCAAAGGATAGTGACTATATCCGTACCTATCGCATTGCAAAGGATATCAAGTGGATATCCCCCACCGAATACGGCGATCTTGATATTACTATCAATCTTTCAAAGCCCGAAAAGAGCCTAAAAGAGATTATGGCAGCAAAAAACGCGCCACAGTCGGGATATCCCAAATGTCTGCTTTGTAAAGAGTGTGAGGGGTATGCGGGCAGACTTAACTTTCCCGCACGACAAAATCATCGCATAATACCGCTGCGTCTTACTGACGAAGATTGGTTTATGCAGTATTCGCCATATGTTTATTATCCTGAGCACTGTATAGTGTTTAACGGTGAGCATACACCTATGCTTGTAGACCGCAAGGCATTTTGCAAGCTGTTTGATTTTGTAAAGATGTTCCCACACTATTTTATAGGCTCTAATGCAGGTCTGCCGATTGTCGGCGGTTCAATACTCAGCCACGAGCATTTTCAGGGCGGTCGCTATACCTTTGCTATGGAAAAGGCGCCGATTGAAAAGCCCATAGTGTTTAAGGGCTACGAGGATGTTACTGCCGGTATTGTTAAATGGCCTATGTCGGTAATCAGACTTACAGCCGACAGCGAAGAAAGGGTTATCGACCTTGCCGATAAAATCTTTACAACCTGGCAAGATTATACCGATGAGAGCGTATTTGTGTTTGCCGAAACCGACGGCGAGCCGCACAACGCCGCAACACCTATCGCCCGTATGCGCGGTGATAAGTACGAGCTTGATCTGGTGCTTCGTAATAATATTACTACCGAGGAGCATCCGTTAGGTGTTTTCCATCCACACGCAGAACTTCATCACATAAAGAAAGAAAACATTGGTCTTATCGAAGTTATGGGTCTTGCTGTATTGCCTGCTCGTCTGAAGACCGAAATGGCAACCCTTACCGATGCTATGCTTACAGGTAAAGACATTCGTTTAATTGACAGCATAGAAAAACACGCTGACTGGGCTGACGAAATCAAGGCTAAATACGATGATATTAATGCCGATAATATCGACAAGATATTAAAAGATGAAATTGGCATTGTGTTCTCACGTGTTCTTGAAGACGCAGGTGTGTTTAAACGTGACCAAAAGGGTCAGGATGCATTTATGAAATTTATTGAGTTTGTAAATAAGTAAATTAAAAGCAAGGCTTTATCGGGCCTTGCTTTTTATTTTAACTGCAAAACACATGTCTGCCGATTGTTGTTATAACAGGGCGGCTGAAAATCCATTTGTTTGTGGCTATCGAGGGGTTATAGTAGTATATTGCGCCGCCGCTGGGGTCCAGACCGTTCAGTGCATCTCGCGCGGCAGAATAGGCCGAGTCCTCAACAGGCTCGTAAAACTGTCCGTCATAAAGGCAGGAAAAGGCTCCGTTTTGATATACCACACCTGACACCGTATCGGGAAAAGACGGATGCTCTACTCTGTTAAGCACCACGGCGCCTACTGCCACCTGACCTAAGTATGTTTCTCCTCTGGCTTCGGCAGATATTATACGCGCCAGCAGTTCATAATCGGCAGAATTATAGGAACTGCCGCTGTTTATTCCTATTGCGGCAAGGGTTTTTACTCCCGCTATTCCGTCGGGGGTCAGTCCGTTTGCTTTTTGAAATGCAATTACCGCATTTCTGGTAGCGGTGCCAAAAATACCGTCTACCGCGCCGTTGTAATATCCCCAATCCTTAAGCGCGCTTTGAATCTGACTGACCTCGCTTCCCGTAGAACCCATTTTTGACAGCGCGCCTACAGTAACGCACAGCATACAAAAAAGCACAAACACAGTAATCATAATTTTAAACGGTCTGTTCATAACATCTACCTCCAAAATAAGTATTCCCAGAAAAGACACTAATATTATTTGCCAAATGTTCTTTTTTAAAGACAAAAAAACATTTTTTGCGCAGTCCCCATTTGACAAAAAAAGTCAGTCTCTGTGAATATAATATAATAGTGGATTTATCTCAAAAGGAGAGATGTTGAAAATGAAGGATTTGGTTACCAGTATGCAAAAAAATATATCCGAAAAAAATATCGCTGATATATCGGCAATAAGTCTACATATTCTAACAGCATTTTTGGGATTTATTGTTGCTCGCGCAGTGGTTTTTGAAAGTATGATGCCCTTTGGTCTGGTTTTTGCAGGGGGCTGCACCGCTGTGTTTTTACCCAGCACAGCAATCGGGGTTTTTTTAGGATATTTTATTCCCGCGGCAGCTTCCGGTGGCTTCAGGTATATTGCTGCAATGCTTGCGGTGATTGCCTTAAGATTGCTTTTGTCAGGATATAAAAAACTATGCGCCAACCCCATTTTTTTGGGTGCTGCAGCTGCCCTTTCGAATCTTGCGACAGGAGTGGTAGCGTATAGCGGCGTACCACTTGATGCCATAAAGCTTGCGGCGGAATGCATAGTCATTTTTTGCGCAGTTTTTGTTGTGCATAATGCCTTTTTGTCATTGTCAAAGGGCGGCTTTGGTTTTTCAGATGACGAGTTTGTCTGTCTTATAGGAACTGCCGTAGTAATTCTTATGGGCGCATTTGGGCTTTCGGTATTTGGAATATCGGTTGGACGGGTGCTTGGTATTGTTTTGATACTTATTGCCGCAAAATACGGCGGTATTACGGCGGGCAGCGCCTGTGGTATAGCACTTTCCCTTGCTTGCGCGTTAACTGATTCGTTTGAGGGCGGTTTTGGAATTTATGCTTTTGCAGGTCTTGCCGCAGGACTTTTTTTAGGCCTTGGCAAATTCGCGCAAGCTGTATCAATGGTTGCTATGGGTATAATAGGACTTGCGTTTATGCAGTTTAGCGAAGGGTCAGGTAGCTTTATTACAGAGATACTTATAGGCTCGGCAATATTTATCGTTATACCGCGCTCGGTTGGTATACACTTAGGCAAGCTTTTTTATCGCAGTCCAAAGCTGAATTCAAAAAGCGGCACCGCGAAGGCGGTGTCTTTGCGCCTCGCTCTTGCGTCGGATGCGCTAAAGGATGTTTCCGATACAGTATGTCAGGTATCGCAGGAATTGGGTAAAATTAACGCACCGGATTTTAAAACGGTGATTAGCTTTATAGAGCAGGATGCCTGCACAGGCTGTAAGTTGCGTCTTCATTGCTGGGAAAATAAAAGCGCTCAAACCTTTGATGCTGTGATGCAGATGATAAACTGCATAAAAGGCGGAGATATTGCGCCCGATGTACCAGCTTTAGCAGAGTTCCGCGGGAGATGTCTTAGAGTAAAGAGGATGGAGGATACTGTAAAATACCGATATTCGCAGTATGCCTCAATGCTGGCGGCAGAAAGCCGCATTGAAGAGGTGCGACAGGTTGTATCGGAGCAGTTTGAGGGAATTTCGAATATGCTAAGCGAGCTGGCGCAGGATATGTCAGGCGATGAGCATTTCAACAGTCGGGCGGCATCAGCTTGTGTATCGGCGCTTAAAAACATAGGAATACATACCGGCGAATGTTGCGCAAGGATTGATAAATTTGGAAGAATGTCGCTTGAAATTAAAATTAAGACAGACAGTAATACTGTCTTAAATCGTTTGCAGATTATGAAAGTCCTGTCTCTTGCGTGTGAACGAGATTTTGATATACCAAACATAACCAAAATAGGTGACAGCGCGGTTATAGCCGTAAATGAGCGCGCAAACTACAGAATAGATATAGGAATTGAGCAGCGTCCTGCTGTCGCAGGCTCGGTTTGCGGTGATTCCTACAGATATTTTAACGACGGAAAGGGCCATTTTGTTATGGTGCTTAGTGACGGTATGGGTACGGGCGGCAGAGCGGCGGTTGACGGCGCAATGGCATCGGGGCTTATGGCGCGGCTTCTTAAGGCAGGATTCGGATATGACTGCTCGCTTAAAATCCTTAATTCATCTATGCTTTTCAAATCAAGCGACGAATCGCTTGCTACTATGGATATAGCAAGCATTGACCTTTTCACAGGCAATACCGAGCTTTATAAGGCGGGTGCGGCAGCAACGCTTGTAAGACGAAACGGTCACTCAGGCAGGGCTGAGAGCAACAGTCTGCCGATTGGAATTTTAAAGGAGGTTTCGTTTGACAGAGCGGGAATACGGCTTCGGCAAAATGACATTTTGCTTCTTGTATCGGACGGGGTTACATTTGACGGTACAGAGTGGATACGCGCGGAGCTTGAAGCCTGGGGCGACGGAGGTGCGCAGGAGCTGGCAGAGCATATCTGCGACTGTGCGCGACGCAGATATGCCAACACCCGTCTTGACGATATAACCGTTATGGCGGCAATAATCGAAAAGTCGATGGCATAAATTAAATAAGATATGTGTAGTACGGTAATCAAAAAACAAAACCCGCAAGAACGGGTGTTATCCTTAGCGGAGAATTTGAAAATTCTTTCAATTTTTGTTAAGAACCAGCATCGCATTTGTAAGCACAAATGCAGTTGGGCGGTAGCCCAAACCCACAAACAACAGAAAAAGAGAAGATTCGTTTTAATTACGAGTCTTCACTTTCTTTATGTCTGTAAGTGATATGCTGACTAAAGTCAGCGTGATATTTTGTTTTTAAAATTCCTCGCCTATGGCGAGATATTTTAAAACAAAGTGATATTAAGCCCGTTGGGCTTAGTGATATTCTATTCGCCGCAAACTCGCGTAGCGAATATAACTGCGAAGCAATATCACTCGCCGTAGGCGAATAGAACTGCGTGATACTCCGTTAAGAGTATCACGCTAATTGCGGGTTTTGTTTTATGTTATTGTGTTAAACCAATTCATAACGTCTTCGTATTCGCCAAGAACGATGGCGCTGTTTTCTTCAATATCATCCAGAATAACGGGTGAAGCAAGCTTTTCACCATTTACGGTAATGGTTAAAACCGTATCCTTGTTTTTTAAAGCCTTTTTAAAATCCTTTAAACCTTCGTCAGTAAGACGCAACTCTAAGTATCTGTTTTTTTCCTTCTGATAGGTCACAAGCACCTTTTCAATATCCTGATTTTCAAGCCATACCGTTCCTTCGCCGTCAATCACTTTAAAATCCATGTCATCAAGTAGCTGCTTTTCGGCAAGCTCCAATATTTTGAATTCGTCAGAAACAGTATCTTTTTCGCCACACGCAACAAAGGTTATTGTTAGTAACAGGCAAATAAAAACGCAAAAAAATCTTTTCATTGTGATTACCATCCTTTAATGATATTAAAGATATAATAACACATATTCGGCTTCATATCAACAACCAATTTGCTGACAAACAATATAAAAAGCGCGGGAAACCGCGCTTTTTATATTAATCCTTACTCTTGTCGGCGGATATAACTTCGCCTGTTTCGGCATTGATGTCGTAATCATATTCGGTGTTACCCGAATTGAAGTCAACCTCATAAATAAGCGTGCCGTTGTCGCGGTCAAGGTCTATATCGATATCACTGACCTGTGACTCATCAAGTCCTGCGTGGCGGAGCGCCGCATCCTTTGCGTCATTTGCAGTAATGCCTGCCATAAGGTTCATTGACTTTTTTTCATCGTTTTTTACAGCCGACTCTGCACCGTCTGTTACTTGGTCTACTGCGCTTTCTGCTCCGCTTATAACAGAATTACCCAAAGACTCTGCGTCGCTTGTTAAATCATTCATAGCGCCGCCGCAGGCGGTAAGCAACAAAGAAATGGTTAGAGTAAGTGCTAAAATTAATGTTTTTTTCATTTTAAATTCCTCCCATAATATTATTGACACTTATAATCAAAAAATGCAGAAAAATTTTTTCTGTTCTTTTGAGGAATTACAGTCTTTGTTATCAGCCATACGGTTTTTATGCATACCGAGCTTTTTACCAACGCGCATACAAAAAATAACCAAAAGCAAAAACCGTCTAGGCGTGTAAAAAGGCTTCCTGAGGAAATTACACTTACGGCTTTGAGGTAGGGAAAATCCTGATTCGCTGAGACACCCAAGGTTAGCATAGACTGCAACAGACATACAGCTGTTGCAAAAAGGCCGAGTGAGACTCCTATTATTGTTTGCTTTGTGCAAGCGCTTTCTTTTGTAAGTGTCATAAAAGCCGCAATACAAATAGCGGGTAAAAAGCTTTTTAAAAACTCAGATATACCGCTTGTCAGACTTTGGTTTATGACAGGGTTGGCTTTAAACAAGGTGAAGTCAAAGTATTTTATTCCGCCGATAAAAATCAGCACTATAGCCAAACTGCTTATAATGGCTGATAAAAGACAAAATTTATAAAGTGCACTGTTGCTGCAAAACACCAACGCTGCGACAGGAATGGCAAGGGCAATGCATATTAATATCAGGCTGGTTTGCGGCATCTGAATATTTGTTAAAAAACGTATATAACTGTAAAGGGTATCCAAGGCGCCAAATATAGCAAGTAAACCTACAAGAAATGCAATCACATAAAAAAAGATTTTATGTTTTTTTGTCGGCAAGAATACAAAATTTAAAAATTTACTGACTGCCGCTATAATCAGCAGAGCTAAAACGGAAGAAACCAAAAATGACAGTAATGTGCTTTTAAATCCGTAAATGTAAGGTGCTAATATGGCATTACCCATCATAAACAGCGCTGTCAGAGCAATAGAGTGAATATTATATGTTGTCCTATTCATATTGTCCCCCATTTGCTAAGCCGAGCTCTAATTTTCCGTCGAAGGCATTTAAGGTAGGCATATTTTCAACACCCTTTGCAATGCTGCTGCGACTGATTTCGTAAAGCTGATTTGATATTTTCACGCCGTTGTGTTTTTCAAAATTTTTTATTATTCCAATAATATCATAGCCAAGCACACCGCTTGCTGTTTCAGTGTTAAAAAGGGTTTCCATATTATTGGCTTTTATAAAATATATTCCGTAATTGGTTGACGGTAGTTTTTTGCAAAAATCAATCACCGACTCAATTTTCGTATCATTTAAGGTGTCGGCAATAATTACGGTGCCAAGCTGTTCGAAATAAAGCGGTTTTACCAGCTGCTTTTCAATGGCCGAATAAGCAGCATCAAAGCTCTTGCCGTTGCCTGACAGGGTTATGGCTTGGGAGGGCTTGTCCGTTGCGTCAGAAGAAGATATTGCTTCTAATGTAATTGTAAAATCGCTGTCAGCTACGCTAAAGCCGATAGCCGTCACAAGATATCCGCGTTCAATTTCGCGGTAGCCTGTGCAACCGCACAGCAGAGCAACGGCTGCGGTTAATAATACCAAGACATATTTTTTCAATTTGGGTCGCCCTTTCGTATTTTGTTTTTGTTAAAAAGGGGACGAGTTTTCATAGAGCGCCAGGAGGCGCGGAAAAAGCTATCCTTAAGATGCAAAAAATCAGGTCTTGAAAATGATACGGTATAATCCACACCAAAGGATTTAATGCTGAATACTCTTAATACAAAAAGTGTGGTTGCAATTAAATATCCGTAAAGGCCAAGCATCGCGCAGGCGATTACAATAAAAAGCCGCCAAAAAAACACAGCGCCCATAAGCCGCGGCACCATAAGTCCTGCTATAGCGCTGAAAGCTACTGCAATCAGTATAGGCGCACTGATAATTCCCGCTTCTACCGCAGCCTGTCCTACAACAAGGCCTCCTACGACGCTCAGGGCATGTCCTAAGTTCTGAGGCATACGCAGTCCTGCCTCTTTTAAAATTTCAAATGCAAAAATAAGCGCGAGACACTCTATGGCGCTTGCAACAGGCACACCCGCACGCAATCGAGAAACTGTCAGCGCAAAATGGGTGGGCAACAGTTCAAAATGATGGGTGACAAGCGCCACAAATACTCCGGGCACACTAACGGTTATAAAAAAGCATAACCAGCGCAACATTCTTGATAGAGACGCTAACAAAAAGTTTATATAATAGTCCTCATCAGACTGAAAATTTTCTGAAAATAAATAGGGAAGAGTGAGCACCACAGGCGTTCCGTCCACTACAAGCGCTATCCGACCTTCAAGCAGACGTGCCGCTACAATGTCAGGTCGCTCGGTAGCGCCTGTGGTTTTTAACAGGCTGTAGCGGCAATCGCGTATATTTTCGGCAATATAATTACTGTCGAGTATGCCGTCAATATCTATTTTCGAAAGTCGGCGTTTGAGTTCTTTAACCGTCTTTTCATCTGCAAGCGAACCAAGATAACAAATAAATACGGGCGTATCGCTGCGCCTGCCTATGCGCATAAGCTCTATGCAGAGGTCGGGGGTCAGTAGTTTTCGCCTTATCATAGCAAGGTTGAACATTGCCGCTTCATCAAAGCCTTCGCGCGGTCCCTGAAGCACTCGCTCGCTGTCAGGCTCTTTTATACCACGTGTGCGCCAGCCCTTTGTGTTGATGGTAAGTGCCGAGCGACTGTTTTGCGCAATTAATACAGTATCGCCGTAAAGAATGGCGCGCAGCATATCGGGTAGCTTATCTGTTTCGTTTACTTCGTTGGCAAATAATATGTTTTTTGATATATATTCACAGCTTGGCAAAAAATCCTGAGGCAAAACGCTCTCAACCAACGCTTCCACCACAGTTTCGCCCTGTTGAGCCGAGTTTACCATACCGTCCATATAAATGAGACAGCATCGCGTCGTGCCGCCTATTAAAACCTCGCGTGTGCGAAGGACGGCATCACGTTTGAAAATAGTTTTGAAAAGCAGAATATCTTTGTCTAAATTTCCGCTTAAATATATGTTCTTGTAATCGTTTACGCTTCCCGACAATACAATCACCCTGAAACATTTTTTGTATTATCTTTTGCCGAAAATATAAAATTATGAATTACCGTTTTCAATTAAAAAATCGTATTGCTGTACTATTGTGTTCCAAGTAATAGGTCCCACCGCGCCGTTTGCAGGAATGCCAAATGCGTTTTGAAAAGCGATTACCGCATCGCGTGTCTGTGAGCCGAAATATCCTGTTACGGGAATTTCGGGTATGGCTTCAAAATTTCTGCCTATAAGGGACAGGTAGGTCTGCAAATCGCGCACGTTTTGTCCGCTCATACCTTCGCTTAAAAAATAACCGGGGTACAGCTTGCCAAACTCACCCGAATAACCCTCGGGTAAAAATTCAACCGTTTCAGAGTAAATGCGGTTTAAAACATTCCAGGTAGCAGTATTTACAACACCTGTCACGGGCAGACCGTAATATTGTTGAAACTGTCGTACCGCGGCGGTAGTTTCAGGTCCGAATATACCGTCAAGTGGCAGAGATAAGAGATTAGAATTGAAATACGCAAGAATATTCAAATAGTATTGAACGGTTCTTACCCCAATGCCTTGCGCGCCCTCGCGTAGTTGTGTTGCAAACGGCACCTGTGCCTCACTTATGGAAATTCCCTCGCTTACAAGATCTGACAGGCTTTTGACTCCTACATAATACTGCTTGATACGGTACCATGTGGATTTGTCGACCTCACCTGTTTGCGATAGTCCGAAAATTTGCTGAAATTTTTGGACTGCTTCCTCTGTATCAAGTCCAAACACACCGTTTTCCTCGGCAATTTTGGGTATAGCGGGGTAATTTCGTGCAATTCGGTTAAGTTGAGTTTGAATTATTTTTACATTATTGCCAGAATCACCTACACGCAGAGGCACATCGGGGTAGGAGTCCTCTATATCGGCAACGGGCGCATTTTCAACAAGTCCAATGTCCTGCCCGTAATAATTCTGCAATATCTGATAGGGTGTAAGTCCCGCATTTGCAAGGCTTACGGTGCCCCATTGAGAGAGTCCCGCGCAGGTCGAGGTTGTGCCGTTGCAAAACTGTGTAAAAAGCGGCTCTATATCGCCCTGACGCACGACATAATCGTTAAAAATGTCATCGACAATGCGGCTTATATTTTCAAAAATTTCACGGTCGGGCACAAAGGCCTGGTCAAAGGCTGTCGAGTTTGTAATATCAAAGTTATATCCGCGTGAGGGATACCATTCGGTGTATATGCGGTTTAATGCATAGCTGATTATTGCGTATATATTCGCACGAAGCGCCTCCTCTGGCCAGGTTGGATAAATCTCACTTGAAGCTACGTTTTTTATATAGTCAACAAAATTTACCGTTACATTCTGAGCATTTGAACTCGGTGCGCCCAGATGCACCGTTATATCCTGTGGTATTACAGGAAACAAGGTTTCAGGCATAGTATTTCCCCCTAAAGATTATAATCGTTTCCGCCCTCTATTATCTGAGGCTGTGTGTGTCCGCCTGCGGCGGCTACGGGAATAAGGTCTATACCCTGTACTGAAATCACCCCCGAAAAGACGGGAATATTCATAGCAATCTGCTCTACATATCCGTCACTTCGCACCGAAATATTATAGCTGGCATATGGCAGCACGCCACCGTTTTCAGCTTGCTGGGACTCGGCTGTTACAGGAGTCTTTAAATTAAAAATGCCGCTTTTTCCGCTTTCATCGGTGACGTCGGTTTCGATTACCGTAGGTGTATTGGGCGTGCCCGTAAAGACAGTTACCGTAGCGCCTTTTACGGGGTAAAGCCGCCGCAGTGTTGTAACATTTACGGCAAGACCGCCTGTGCCGTCTTCAAAAACGGCTTCATCAGTTATCGGTGTTGCGACCCGCGACGCTTCGGTTAGCACTTCGTTTGTGTTAACAGATGCTGTGTTTTGTACGGTTTGTGACCAATTTGCACGGTACATTTCCATTAGTTCTCTCGCGTATTCCTGCGGTGTTTTTTCACGCATAATATCACCCTTAATATGTTTTTTGTTACTATTTTATGATGTTTCAAAAATAAATAGAAATAATATTTTATGTAAAAAATACCCGACTTTGTGACCTTTGGCATAAAAAAGGGTACTTAATGGATGAAAGGAGGATGTAACCTGTAGCATATAATTGTAATTACGATATAAAAAATTTGGAAATTTTGTCCCCTGTTTGTAAGCTTTAATTGTTGTATATATAGATAACAATTAAAACGGGGTGGCGATAATGAGAAAATTTATCATCTGCATAAAAACAATCTTTTTCGATTTTCCGCTTCTCTTGCTTATACAAAATATTTGTGCAATAAAAGAAAAAACTTTTGTTTGTACAAATAATAA
>JAFTTE010000129.1 GCA_017466905.1 Clostridia bacterium
GGTCCACAAGGTCCTGCAGGCGAAACCGGTCCTATGGGTCCGCAAGGTCCTGCAGGTGAAACCGGTCCTATGGGCCCCCAAGGTCCTGCAGGTGAAACCGGTCCTATGGGTCCACAAGGTCCTGCAGGTGAGACTGGCCCTACTGGTCCACAAGGTCCTGCAGGTGAAACCGGCCCTATAGGTCCGCAAGGTCCTGCAGGTGAGACTGGCCCTACTGGTCCACAAGGTCCTGCAGGTGAGACCGGTCCTGTAGGCCCACAAGGTCCTGCGGGTGAGACTGGTCCTGTAGGTCCGCAAGGTCCTGCCGGTGCAGTCGGCCCTATAGGTCCGCAAGGTCCTGCGGGTGAGACCGGTCCTGTAGGCCCACAAGGTCCTGCGGGCGGTGTGCTTAACTATGCGGATTTTTATGCGCTGATGCCACCCGATAATGCGGCAACAGTAGCCCCCGGAACCGATGTAAGTTTCCCGCAAGATGGGCCTAATAGTGGCTCTGATATTTCCAGAACCGGTCCGGATTCATTTAATCTGGCACAAATTGGAACCTATCAGATACTGTTTGAGGTGAGTGTAGACGAAGCAGGTCAGTTAATATTGACTCTTAACGGAGCAGATTTGGCATACACCGTAGTTGGCAGAGCTACCGGCGCTTCACAAATCGTTGGCATGGCTATTGTAACAACTACTGTTATTAACTCTATTTTAACCGTTCGAAATCCTGCCGGCAATTCAACCGCGCTTACAATCACACCACTTGCCGGAGGAACACGACCGGTTTCCGCTCATCTTGTCATTACTCAGATAGGATAAGTTTTTGCAAATAAGCTGTTTTTGGCATAACGCAAATATTTTTTAAAGGCCTTGTCATACCACAAGGCCTTTTTTGGCAGAGGTAGCTTGCTACCCGCCATATTCATAATTTTGTTTTATCTCGGGTTAATATATAAACTTAGTTCTGAAAGTAATCTGTTAATATTTTCATCGGAATATTCGATTTCGCAAGAATAAAGACGCGATATTTCGATGAGTTCTTTTAGTGTATTTGATGTATTCATAGCTTTAATTACTTTATATATAAGTGCCGCAAGTAAGACTCTTTCTTTAACTTTTCCGTCATATTGACAATCGGAAAAATGCCTGAAAATCAGATATACAAGGAGCTGTTCATACGCAGTATCAAGTGAGTGTTCATCGGCTTCTGTTTCTATTCCGTCTTTAATTCTTAACAGATAATCGTCCCAGGTTTTATCCATTCTTTCAAGACTGTAAAAAACCGAATACCAATTAGTATCAACAGGCAGATATGCGTCAATCAGGCTCAGCATATTATTTACCCGATTTTTGATTGGTAAGCTTCGGTCTTGCAAAATGCCGAAAAGTTTTTCCCTGAAATTAAGAATGGGTAACTGTGACGCTTCCGTTGTTAAGCTGAGACTGGTTTTTTCTTTCTTTGTAAGTATGATTTCGGCAGCAGCTTCACAACAAAGACCAAGTCCTACCTCAGTAAAATCTGAATACAAATTGCGAAAACGCGGGTGGTCGCTACATATCTGGCAGAGCATATCTTCACCCAGATTTGTGATGATATCACAAAGCCCGTTGCTGTTTAAAAAGGGGCAACGCTCGGTTGTATCTAATCTGAAATGCGGTGTGCCTTCAAATTCTATATTTGATTTTAATTTTAACGCGAAATCGCCTTTAAGATTATCGTATTTATTAAAGGTAGCATCATCAATATCTATTTCCCATCCGATACAGCAACTGTGTCGGCAACGGTCGGCAATGCACTTAAAATTTTTATAATAATCGGGGGTTACTATTGTCATTTGCAAATCCTTTTTTCTTTTTTTAAAAAATATAACACATTTATTATTGTCAGTCAAATACAAACTGTGGTATAATACACTAAAATCTGAGAAAGGGTATGAATATAATGCTTTTAAAACGCTTGGCGGCTATTGCTATGGTATTGATTTTACTGGTGCAGTTGACCGCTTGCAATCCCAATTCACCCTCCGCTTCTGCCGATGATACATATCAAGGTACAAGCAGTGAAGAAATTAACTTCAATAACGATTCCGAAAGCGGCAGTCAAGATACTGATGACTCATATCAGGATAATGATAAAGACGAAATCTACACCGATGATTCCTACACAAGTAGCAATCAAGATGTTGATAACTTACATCAAGATAATAGCAAAAATGAAGTCCCCACCGATAACACCTCTACAAGTGACAATCAAGATGCGGACAACTTACAGCAGGATAATGACAAAGATGAAATTCATACAGACGACACATCTACACGCTGCAATCATGGCGATGATGACCCGTATCAGGATATAAGCAAAACAGAATTTTATGCCGATTATACCACTGCTTGCTGTAATTTGGATGCAACATTTCGATCCAAACACGGTCTTTTGTCGGGAAGCTTGGAAGTGTCGGGGCAGTACGCCAAAGAGGCGGAAAACCGCCCTATGTCTGAAGAAAAATTTATACGCAATACTGCCACCATCTATCTGGATAATGGCAATACCTATGTGGTGATGGATGCCAACGGTGACGAGGTTATGCGCATACATAAAGCGGGTGGATATATTACTCTTGAAGAAGTGGCGGCTTATATGTATGCATTTGGCGGTGACGGCACAATACCGGCAAATTATATTTCAAAAAAGAGTGGACGACCAGACAGTAGCATCTGGGGCGAATATTTACGAGTTAATCACTCTTATTTTATAGGTGACACCGATAAATACCCCTATGAGCCGGAATTGCCCGACATTTCGGGTTGTGGAGGCAGTCTGAGATATTATGAAATGGATATAGGTACAACGGGTACCACAACCCCCGGTTATGCACCAAAACCCTATGTGCAAGGAAACAAGATTACGCGAGGCGCGGCACGATTGGTATATGCCCGCTACGATCTTAATGGTAATGGTGTTTATGAAAATAACGAAGTGTATGTTTTTTATACACACAATCATTATAATGATTTCAGAGAATATTTAAATTACTACGGCGGCTGGGGTGAAATGTTTGGTAATGTAACCGGTGGCGGTGAGTACAGCAGTAAAACGGGTGCAAATCCGACACCATATGTTCAGACTGCTTATTCTGATTTTTCGAAGCAATAATTTAATAATGTTGAAAAAAAGAACAGTGAAAATCACTGTTCTTTTTTAGCATAGCCATTGTTTAAGTCCTTCACACTAAAAAATAATAGCCCACCCAAAAGGGTGAACTATTATTATGGCACGCTGAAAGGGATTCGAACCCCCGACCCTCTGCTTAGAAGGCAGATGCTCTATCCAACTGAGCTATCAGCGCATATCACCTATTTCGGCAACGCAAAATATTATATCATAAGCTTTTAAAATAATCAAGTATAAATTTAATATTTACATTTTAATTTATAATGCTATAATATTAACATTAAATTCCAAAGGTGTAATATTATGCAAACAAAATATATGACCATAGTTTTCGATGACGGACCGCTTCCCTTTATGTGTGAAATGGTCGACCTGTTTAACCAATACGGTTTTAAAGCAGGCTTTGCCGTGATGGGTGCCAGAATTAACGACGATACCGAATATATGCTGAAATATGCTATAGACAACGGCTTTCAGCTTGTCGGTCACTCGCAAACCCATCCCCGTCTTGAAACCATAACACACGAACAGGTAATTAAAGAAATGACCGAGCCCATAACCGATGTTAAAAATCGCACCGGTTATGATATGAAAAATTGGGCAAGGCTTCCAAACCTGTGCCGCGATGAGCAAGTTTTACAAACCTGCAAAGAATTAAATCTTATCTTACTCGGTCACGGTATGTTGTGCGGTAGCGACTGGCGAAATGATACCACCGCCGAAATAATAGCAAAAGAAACGCTGGAGACCGCTTGTGACGGCGCCGTTGCCTGTATGCATGTAAGAGAGCACATCTACAAAGCGCTTGTTACCATACTTCCCGAACTTAAAAAGCGCGGATTTAAACTTGTAAACCCCGATGAGCTGTTTAAAATCAAGGGCAAAACCGACATTCCATTTGGCATGCATATACATAATGTAAATGATATTTAAAAATTAA
>JAFTTE010000130.1 GCA_017466905.1 Clostridia bacterium
AAGTCCGGTATATTTATGTTTACAGGGCAGCCGTTAACACAGGGCTGATTTTTGCAGTTGAGGCATCTTTGTGCCTCGGCAATTGCGATTTCCTCGCTGTAACCGAGTGCTACCTCGTCAAAGTTATGCGCTCTGGTCTGTGGCTCCTGGGTCGGCATTTCGTGTTTTTTAGGATTTATAGCCACTGTTCACACACCGCCTTTCTTAAAGAGGTTGCAACTGTCTTCGTAAGCGTGACGCTCAAAGTCGGCGTACATACGACCACGCGACATTGCCTCATCAAAGTCAACCTGATAACCGTCAAAGTCGGGGCCGTCTACACAGGCAAACTTTGTCACTTTTTTGCCGTCTATATTAAGGGTGAGTCGGCATCCGCCGCACATACCTGTGCCGTCAATCATAATGGGGTTCATTGATAAAGTAACAGGTGTGCCGTAAGGACGCACCGCCTCTACCACAAATTTCATCATAACAAGCGGACCGATGGTGATTACCATATCAAACTGTTCGCCGCCTGACAGCATTTCGGTAAGTGGTACACATACATTGCCTTGCTTGCCGTAAGAGCCGTCATCGGTCATAATATGCAAATTGTCAGAGCAAGCTTTAAACTCATCTTCGAGGATAACAAGGTCTTTATTTCTAAAACCGATTATGCTTGTAACCTCGCAGCCTTTTTGGTGCAGAGCCTCTGCAATAGGCATTGCAATAGCGCAACCAACGCCGCCGCCTACGATACAAACTTTTTTAAGTCCGTCAATATGGGTGGGTTCACCTAAAGGACCTACAAAGTCCTCGATATATTCACCTGCATTTTTTTGATTTAATTTAAGTGTGGTGGCGCCCACTATCTGAAAAATTATTTTTACCGTGCCGCGAGTTTTGTCTACACCTGCAACGGTAAGGGGAATGCGCTCGCCCGACTTGTCAACACGTAAAATTATAAACTGACCGGGGCGCGCTTTATTGGCAACAAGAGGAGCCTTGATTTCCATCTGCGTAACGGTGGGATTAAGCTCTTTTTTTGTTACGATTTCATACATAAAATATTCCTCCTGTAAAAGATTTAAATATTATATTATAAATTTATAATAAAGTCAACAAGCACAAAAAATAAAACCCTGTAAAATACAGGGTTTTATAACTTAATAAAGTTTTAAATCAAGCCATAAATTCTCATAATGCATACGGACGGACTCGGGTATGTCGTGGTAGTATTCTACATTTGGAATATCCTCTTCCTTTGGGTAGAGAATTTCATCTTGATAATAGCAGTAATCGGGGTTGTTCATTACCGCAGTGTGAGGTGTGGCATAGCCTATATATTCTGCATTTGCAAGAGCGATATCAGGCTCTAACAAAAAGTTTATATAAGCAAGTGCCGCCTCGTAGTTTTCGACACATTTTGGTATGCAGATAGAGTCTATAAAAATATTTGTGCCTTCCTCAGGGTAAAAGAATCGCAAGTTTGGGTTTACCTCAAGCATAACAAGATAGTCGCCTGCATAATAAGGACCTATTGCGGCTTCGCCCGTTTCAAGCTTACCGTAAATTTCATCCATTACATAAGACTGTAAAACATCTTTACCGTCTTTCAGTAATTCACAAGCCTTATCCCATTCGTCAAGATTGGTGGAATTTACGCTGTAGCCGAGCAGCTTTTGCGCCGTCATAAAGCCATCACGCGGGTTGTTGAAGTTAAGTGACATATTGCGGTACTTTTCATCCCACAAGGCTTTCCAGGAATGCTCGGGCTCATCTATTAAAGCGCTGTTATAAATAATACCCACCATACCAACGTTATAGGGAACGGTATATTCCTCCGTTTCGTCAAAGTAAAGACCTTTATAACTGTCATCAATGTACTTGTAGTTTGACAGAGCAGAGGTATCTATTTTTGTAAGCATATCCTCTGATTTTAGTCGCGCTATCATATAGTCTGACGGAACAATAATATCGTAGCTTACACCGCCGTTTTTAAGCTGTGAATACATTGTTTCATTGCTTTCAAAGGTGGTGTAGTTAACCTTGATACCTGTAAGGCGTTCAAACTCGCGGTTAACGTCCATACAGCCCTCGCTGCCGTCGGATATATATTCGCCCCAGTTATAAACGTTAAGCTCAGTGCCTGCAAATTCGCGGGTATATGTGCTTTCTAAATCAAGGTCAAAATATTCGTAACCGCATCCGCATAATGACGCGCATAATACAAGGCAGAGGGAAATTGCTAATATTTTTTTAAACATTAAAACCCCTCCTTGAATCAGATTTTGATTGAAGGGTGTTATACAGTATCAGCAACACAAACACACAAAGGAATATGAGCGTTGACAGTGCATAAACATCGGGGGCTACGGTTTTCTTTGTCATATTGTAAATTACAATAGGCAGTGTCTGATAGTGACCGCAGGTAAAGTAACTTATAACAAAGTCGTCAAGCGATAACGTAAACGCCATTATAGCGCCCGTGAAAATTGATGTTGAAATGGACGGCAGTATAACCTTAAAAAATGCACTTACAGGTGTACAACCAAGGTCAAGCGCCGCTTCGTGCAGGCTCATATCGGTAGCACGAAGTCGCGGCAGAACAGACAAGATTACATAGGGCAGGTTAAAGGTTATGTGCGCGGCAAGGAATGTAAAAAAGCCAAGCGACTCATTTAGTCCAAACAAATTGCCCACAAACACAAACAGTAGCATTAATGATATACCCGTTACGATGTCGGCATTCATCATAGGTATGTTTGTAACCGACATTACAGCGCTTCGACTGATTTTTTTACGTAAAGCCAGAATACCTACCGATGCGGCAGTGCCCATAACGGTGGAGATAAGCGCCGAAAGAACGGCGATAATAAGCGTGTGCTGTAAAGCTGTCAGCATTGAGGTATTAGTCGCAAGACCCTTATACCAATCAAGCGAAAAGCCTTCGAACACCCATACGCTTCCGCCCGAGTTAAATGAAAATAAAATCATCACAGCGACAGGCGCGTATAAGAAAACAAGTATTAAAGCGACATAAATACGAGAAAGCGTTTTCATATAACAACCTCCTCATCGTCACCGAATTTGTTCATTATAAGTGTGCTGATGAGAATAAGCACCATAAGAATGAGCGAAAGGGTAGACGCAATATTGTAATACTGCGGACCTGTGTTAAACAGATATTCAATTGCGTCACCGATAAGCAGGGTCTTGTTGCCACCGAGTTTTTGTGAGATATAAAATGTGCTGACGGAGGGTACAAACACCATTGTAATACCCGATATAACCCCTGGCAGAGACAGCGGCATTATTACGCGGCGTATGCGTGACAGGCTGTTAGAGCCTAGGTCACTTGCCGCTTCAAGCAGTGAGTTGTCGATTTTGGACATAGCGGTGTAAATGGGCAGTATCATATAGGGTATAAAGTCATACACCATACCCAAGATTACCGCGCCCGGTGTGTTGATAAGCTGCAAAGGACCAATACCAAATAGACTTAAAAACTTATTTATAAGACCCGTGTTTGCAAGTATTGTTATCCACGAATATGTACGGATAAGGAAGTTCATCCACATAGGCAGCATAATCAGCATCATAATCATACGCTGACTGCTGATTTTTAATTTAGTCATATAATAAGCCATAGGGTAGGCAAGCAGCAGGGTTATAATTGTGGCTATAACGGCATAAAGAACCGAAAGACCGAAAGCCTTTTTAAACTTGCCTATCTGCGCAAAGTTAGCGAGTGTGAAAGCGCCGTTTGAATCAGTCAAGGCAAAATACACCATTATAACAAGCGGTACAACAATAAAAATTGCCGCCCATACTATATAGGGCGCCGCAACTATGCGGCTGCCAAAGCTTTTTTTATTCATCGTCATCCTCCGGCTCAATGTCTGAAAGATGCTCCATCTCTTCGCTGTAGGTGCTGTAGTCGCCGTAAAGACCGGAATACTCTGACTTTTTCATAATGTGTATGGCATCAGGCTCTATGTAAAGACCGACATTATCACCAACAAAGCATTCGTCGGTGGTCTGAATCATCCACTTAAAGCCGCCAATATCCACAATTATTTCATAGTGAACACCTAAAAAGTCAACCGAGGTGACAACGCCCTTTAGCATTCCCTTGTCAGCAGGTACAATGTCAACGTCCTCGGGTCGAACAACCACGTCAACATTTTCGTTTTTGTTAAAGCCTTTGTCGAGGCAATCAAACACGTGACCTGAAAACTCAGCCACAAAGTCGTCGCGCATAATACCGTCAAGAATATTTGACTCGCCTATAAAATCGGCTACAAAGGCATTTTCAGGCTCATTGTAAATGTCTTGCGGAGTGCCGATTTGCTGAATTTTACCCTTGTTCATAACAACCACGCGATCAGACATAGTAAGTGCTTCCTCTTGGTCGTGGGTAACAAACACAAATGTTATGCCAAGCTGACGCTGTATGCGGCGAAGCTCTTTTTGCATATCCTTACGAAGCTTAAGGTCAAGTGCGGCAAGCGGCTCGTCGAGCAACAATACCTTTGGTTTATTTGCAATAGCGCGCGCTATTGCAACACGCTGCTGTTGACCTCCCGAAAGGGTAGAAATACTGCGCTTTTCAAAACCGTCAAGGTTTACAAGGTGCAGCATTTCGGTAACGATTTCTTTAATTTCGTTTTCTTTCAGCTTTTTAACACGCAGACCGAATGCAACATTTTCGTACACATTAAGATGCGGAAAAAGCGCATAACGCTGAAAAATGGTGTTAACCTGTCTTTTATAAGACGGAACACCATTTATTTTCTTGTCTTCAAAAACAACCTCGCCCGAGTCTGCATCCAGAAAGCCCGCTATAATTCGCAGTGTGGTGGTTTTGCCGCAGCCTGAGGGACCCAAGAGTGTGATAAATTCTTTATCACGGATTGCAAGGTTTAGTCCGTCAAGCACCTTTTCTTCACCAAATGAAACGAAGATGTCTTTAAGCTCAATAATATTTTGTTTTTCCATTTAAGCATCCCCCTTTGTCAAACACCCAAGTGTCGACAGTAGTAAAGTTTTACGTTTACCCTGCGCGATACCCCGACCGTTTGTTTGTATGCCCTGACAAAGGGTTTTTCATAGTTCGACAAAACAGTGAACTACGGCACACATTAGTACCGATCGTCTTTCTACACAGATGCGTTAAATTAATATTTATATGTATATATTAACATTAATAAAGATAAGGCTAAAGCGACAAAAAGTCAAGTAAAATTTGCAAAAATTGTAGAATTTTCAATTGAAATTTTGCGGTAATTTTTGAAAAACTCCTGTTTGCTCTTGTTTTCTCGCAAATGCTTGCAAATTCTCAATTTTTGTGTTTTGGAATGTGTAAAAAAGGATGCGCGGATTTCTCCGCGCATTAGAATGTTGAATTAGTTTTTGTTATCAAACTTATTTTCGTTCTTTTTATTATCGTTCTTGTTCTGGTTGTTTTTGTTTTGGTCGTTCTTATTCTGGTTGTTGTTCTGATTGTTTCTGTTCTTTTCGTTATTCACAAAAATCACCCCGCTTTCAAGTGTATTATTTACACTTTGCGGGGTGATTATTAATTGAAAATTGAAAGTTGAAAATTGAAAATTATGGAATTATAAATTAAATAATGTTTTAGCGTTGGCAGTAGTAAGATTTAAAATTTCTTCGGCTGTGGTGCCGCGTATTTCGGCAATTTTTTGGGCGGTCAGATTTATCATACCCGAATGACACAGCTTGCCGCGATATGGCTCGGGGGCGAGGTAGGGGCAATCGGTTTCAACAAGCAGTAACTCGTCAGGGATAATTTTCACCACATCGGGCAGTTTTTGTGCATTTTTAAATGTGATAACACCGCCCACACCAATATACATTCCGAGTTTAATTATTTCCTGCGCCATTTCTACACTGCCCGAAAAGCAATGCACAACGCCTTTGGGTTTGTGGCGTTTTAGTATTTCGAGGGTATCTGCGTGAGCATCACGGTCGTGGACAAGAATCGGCAAGTCAAGTTTTTTTGCAAGCAATATTTGTTGCTCAAAAATCTCGATTTGTTGCGGCTTGTTATCATCCACCCAATAGTAGTCAAGACCAATTTCACCAATAGCTACACATTTTTTGTGGTGTGCAAGTTGCTCTATTTGCTCGACGGTAGTACCCGAGTCGATATTACCCGGGTGAATACCAACAGCGGCATAGACAAAGTCGTATTGCTCTGCCATATTAAGCGCCGCTGTTGACGAAGCCTCATCACAACCGCAGGTAACTATACCGCAAACACCGTTTTGGTGCATTGTATCAAAAAGCTCGTTACGTATATCATCAAAACGGCTGTCATCATAATGGGAATGACTATCAAAGATAGGGGATTGAGTTTTAAAATCGTTTGAATATTCCATTATCTTATCTTGCATCCTGCGGGGATATCGTCGGCAAAAATAACCTTTACATCGCCGTCAGGGCAATCAGCCGCTAAAATCATACCGTTAGATTCAACACCGCAAAGTGTGGCAGGCTTAAGGTTTGATACCACAATAACGGTATGGCCGATAAGCGTGTCGGGTGTATAATATTTTGCAATACCCGATGCTACGGTTCGAGGTCTACCGCTGCCGTCATCAAGTGTGAGTTTGAGTAATTTTTTAGCCTTTGGAATAGGCTCGCAAGCAATAATTTTTGCGGTTGTGAGCTCAACCTTTGCAAAATCGTCAATGGAGATTTCAGGAAGCTTTACAACGTTTGCAGCCTTTTCAGCCTCAGCGGCTTTTTTAGCCTGTTCTGCAGCAATTTCTTCAAGTACCTTTGGCATATCAATACGGGCAAACAAAGGTGTTGCTTCGCCTACGGAATATGCTTTAACTTCGCCAAATCGAAGTTCAGCACAATCACTGCCGATTTGTGTAGCAATGCTCTTACAACTTGACGGAATAACAGGGGTAAGCATAATGCCAAGAAGTCTAATGCCTTCAAGTAAATTATAAAGCACAGCATTAAGACGAGGGAGTGTTGATTCGTCTTTGGCAAGCACCCAAGGTGTTGTTTCGTCAATGTATTTGTTTAGGCGCTTTGCAAAGTTCATAATACATTCGCAAGCGTCGGCATTGCGGTATGAGTCCATTAAAGAATAATACTTTTCAATTGTTTCGTGAGCTACTGCAATAAGCTCTTTGTCTAAATCTTCTTGTGTTTCAGGTGCAGTTACCTTACCACCAAAATACTTATTTGTCATAGCAACGGTGCGGTTTACAAGGTTGCCGAGTGTATTTGCCAAGTCGGCATTAAACTTGGTTATAAAGCTTTCATAGGTGATAGTGCCATCCTGTGTAAACGGAATTTCTGAAAGCAGATAGTAACGAACAGCATCAATGCCAAAACGAGCGGCAAGTTCATCAGCATAGATAACATTGCCCTTTGATTTAGACATCTTATCGTCACCAACAAGCACCCATGGGTGACCGAGAACCTGCTTTGGCAAGGGTTCACCGAGAGCCATAAGAATAATCGGCCAATAGATTGTGTGGAAGCGTACGATATCTTTACCTATAACGTGTAAATCTGCAGGCCAGAGTTTTTTGTACTGTTCGCTGCTGCCATCGGGATTGTAGCCAACACCTGTGATATAGTTAGAAAGCGCGTCAATCCAAACGTAGATAACGTGCTTGTCATCAAAGCTTACGGGCACACCCCATTTGAATGATGAGCGTGATACACAAAGGTCCTGAAGACCGGGCTTTATAAAGTTGTTAAGCATTTCGTTTTTGCGGGATTCGGGTTTGATAAAATCGGGGTTTTGCTCGTAGTATTCAACCAATTTATCCTGATATTTTGAAAGGCGCAGGAAATATGCCTCTTCTTTAGAGTCGATAACCTCACGTCCGCAGTCGGGGCATTTGCCGTCTACAAGCTGCGACTCGGTGTAAAATGACTCGCAGGGTACGCAGTATTTGCCTTCATAGGTGCTTTTGTAGATATCACCTTGGTCGTACAGCTTTTTAAATATTTTCTGAACTGCATCCTCGTGGTAATCATCAGTTGTGCGGATAAACTTGTCGTAACAGGTGTCAAGTGAGTCCCAAACTGCCTTTATATTAGCGGCGGCATTATCAACAAATTCTTTAGGTGATATGCCGTCTGCCTTGGCATATTCTTCAATCTTCTGACCGTGTTCATCAGAGCCTGTCATTAAATAAACATCAAAGCCCATCATTTTTTTGTAACGGGCAATCATATCGGCAAGAACGATATCATAAGCATTGCCTATGTGTGGTTTGCGCGACGCGTAGGCAATCGCAGTAGTGATGTAAAATTTTTGTTTGTTTTCCATTATTTATTCCTCCTACGGCTTTCGAATGAGAAAACCGATTATTGATAAAACAGTAGTGCTGAGCGCGTATACTAAAACGGTGGTTTGTTCCGGCATGGCCGTTAGTCCTGAAAAGGATGCATAAACAAAGTAAAGTGCGCCAAAAACCGCAAACAGAGTATACAATATTGTAAGCAATCGGTTACAACGCTTTATGCCTGATGCACGGTTTATGATTTTTATAAAGCTTAGTCCCGAGCCGTAAAACGCTGCGGGCGCCGAACAACTGGAAACCTCGGGCACGGCATTTTTATACATATGCACACCTGCGTTGGTCATAATTTTAACCGAATCGTCATAAAGACCAAAATAGTCACAAATCATTTCTTCGGTGACATTGGGGTCACAGTTTTCTATAAGCAGCATCACGCCAAGGTCGGTAATTTTGTGAAGTTCTTTTGCAACTTGGGAATTGACATCATATTGTATAACTACCAGTGCACAGGCTGTGTTTGCTGTAGCAACATATACAGGAAAATAACCCTTGCGTAAAATCTTTTTGTCTACCTCAAGACTTGGTATGTCGATGCCGTGCGCCTTCATAAGCGAACGGTTACCTATAAATAACGGCTCATTATCTACCCAACCTGAAATACCGAGATTTTTTTCATATTTAACGGTATCAGAATCCGGTATGGAATAAGAAGCATTTGTGCCTGCGATTTGTTTAAAAATGGCAGATAAAGGACTGCCTACTGCGGCGGTAAGAGAAGCTGCGCGAAGCAAAATATTATCAATATTGTTGTCTGACAGAACCTTCATATTATGCATAGTAACAGTGCCTTTGGGGAAGATGTCATTAATGTGAATAACAGCGGCATTTGCATTTTCTATCTTTTCTGCACCGTAAAGACCTGCTATCATAGCACCGTTTGATTTTAGCTTTTTAGCGGCAGATGAAAACGGTAATACATCTATAAAGAAAACCGACGGTAACGCTGCAAGGCAGGAAATACAGCTTACAGAAAAAACGGCAGAAAAGATGCTGTCATAATAAAAATATGCCATAAGTCCGCATATAAGCGAAATTGCAAGCGTTACAAAAAACACGAGCGAAACCTTACCAGACATTGTCTTATGAAATTCAAAATGTTTCATAAAGCCTTCAAGGAAATTTGTTTTTTTGTGAGCCGCTACCAAAACATCACCTTCAATGGTATTTTTTGCCATTGCAAAGGTAGTGGCAGGGTCGTTTATAAGCGTTACGGCATTCTTTTGTTTTTTGTTAACGATTTGCTTAAGGCTGCTGTGTTGTGCCGAAACGTTCTTGAACTTGCAAAATACGCGCATAAAAAGTATAATAGAGCAAAGCAATATAATATAATACGCGTTGGACTCGGTAAGCGCGGCGGTGATACCAAGGGAAAGCGTTGACACAGAGCAAAGGGCAGCCAGTACATCAAATTGCGGGCGCCGTTTTAAAAGGTTTTTAAAATCAAAAAACATATCAATATTTGCCGCAACCGACACAAAAAGAAAAGCGGAGCAAACAAGCATTGCGCTTTTGGGACTTGCAATTATAAAGTCATAAACAGGGGGTATAAGAAATACCAGCAGCGCAATTATTGCCAAAGCTGATACAAACGTGTCTAAAAAGTACGAACGCTTTTGTTTTGCGAGTTTATGGAGCAATTTTTTACCGCCTGGAATATCGCAAAATTCATCGCTGGGTGAAAAATCTTCAAAGTCTGATTGGTGAAGACTGGGGGCTGTGTGGCTGGAGATATCCTCCGGCATATGCTCACCAAGGTCAATATGCTTGGTAACACTGCTTATGGTTATGTGATCGGTATTGCCCTTGTTGTCCCTTATCGGTGTAAACCGAATGGTTGCAGTGTTGGAAATAGGGTTATCGCTTGCAATTCCAACTTCTTTAGTGTCAATATCGGATATATCTGGCACGCTGATGTCAGGCAGCTCGTCAGCCGTATCGTTAGGAAAAAGAGTTTTGTAAAGCTCGCGGCTTTCACGGTTCTCGGCATCACTTACCATCTGCTCAAAAGCAGGAGTAGGTACCACAGCGCTGTTTTGCTTTTCGGGTTTTGAAGCAGGCTGTTTTTTTTCTGATACTTCAGAGACTGCATTTTTTTCTTTGCTTTTGCCTAAATCATCTATAACAAAGTCTAGGCCGTATTTTTTTGACAAATCCTTCATAGCGCTTTCGCCGTCATTCATAAGAATTTCCGCTACGCTTTCAAGATGATAAAGCGGCTCTTTAGTTTCTGATGCGTCGTGACCCTGCTCGTCAATAGTGTATCTCTTTACCTTTTCAATAAGGGTTTTTTTGGTGTTGATTTCAGGCCTTGACTGCGGGGTTGGCTTATCAACAACCTCTTCCTTAACCTCAACCTCTTTGTCGGCAGTCTCTTTGGCGACAACATCTTCATTTTCAGGCTCTGGCTTTGTCGCGGTGTCAGGTAGTTCTACCTTTTGGATTTGTGGCTGCACAGGTTCTGAAACAT
>JAFTTE010000131.1 GCA_017466905.1 Clostridia bacterium
ACTGTCCTCACCCAAAGCATAAATTTTAAGTTGAGAGCCAGCCTTACCAAGCAAACGCGTAAGCATACTATCGTCACATTTTGTAACGTCACCTACCGTGAATATACCGTTCTGATTAAGCTTTTCGGCAGTCCTCTTACACACAAATAGCAGATCCGAAACCGGCAAACACCACACCTTTTGGCGATAGTTTTCACGGTTTATAACTGTAACGGCGTCAGGCTTTTTCATATCAGAGCCAAGCTTTGCAAAAACCTTGTTAAAGCTGACCCCTACCGATATTGTAATACCGAGCTCGCGCTTTATATCTCGCCTTATCTTATTGGCTATCTGCTCACCATTGCCAAAAAGCATGGTACTGCCCGTAACATCAAGCCAGCATTCGTCAATTCCGAAAGGCTCAATCAAATCGGTATACCGCGCATATATTTTTTGCGCGGCTACCGAGTATTCCTTGTACTTTTTATGGTCGGGAGGCAGCGTTACAAGGTCGGGACATTTTTGTTTTGCTTCCCATACAGCTTCGGCTGTTTTAACACCAAACTTTTTAGCAATCTCATTTTTAGCAAGCACTATACCGTGACGGGTTTCAACACTGCCGCAAACGGCGACTGGCATATCATAAAGGGTGGGGTTAGATAACAGTGACACCGATGCAAAAAAATTGTTAAGATCACAGTGCAGTATTATTCGATCTGCCGTTTTCACCCGCCCCTTTCGCCAAACATTTGTTCTATCAATATTATATAAAAATTACCCCTTTTTGTAAAGAGGCAATTTTAGAGTTATATATAATTGTCGATATACCGCGCTTTGCACGGCTCGATATTTTTGCTGCGCAAAATCGATATGTTTTCTGCGAAAACTCGATATGATATAAATCTCGTTGAGCGTAGCGAAACATATCAAGCATATATGCATATCGAGTAGCTTTGCTACATATCGAAAATCTCGTCAGAGATTTATATCGATACCGCAAATTTCATTTGCGGTATCAAATCTGTTTCACTTTGCCAATAAGGCTTAATATCAAAAAAGCGGCAAGATTGGTAAGCACCACCGCGGCACCTGCGGGAATATCAAACGCAAAGGACAGTAAAAGTCCTGTTAAAAACGATATTACCGACACCACCGCCGCAACAATAACCGTGCATTTATAATGCTTGCAGATACGCATTGATGAAAGCGCGGGAAATGTAATAATACTTGAAATCAACAGCGCGCCCATTACACGCATACCGATAACCACCGTAACCGCTGTAAGTATAGCATTTATGCTGCTATACCATTTTACCTTAACACCTGTAACAGCGGCAAAATCCTCGTCAAAAGCCGTGGTGAAAATCTTTTGATAAAAAAGAATGTAAACCGCAATTATCAGCGCGCCGCAAACGGCGGCGATTATAACCTCGCTTTTTCCTAAAGCCAATATACTGCCAAACATATAATTGCTGATATCGGTGTTCATACCTGTGGTAAGCGTTGCCACAGTTATACCCACAGCCAACGCACTGCTTGACACGATAGCGGTTGCCGCATCGCCGTTTATTTTGCTGTTTTGTTTTAAGCGTAACAGCAAAAATGCCGCCACTATCACAATCGGAATTGAAAACCCGAGCGGAGCCACACCAAGTGCCAGTCCCACTGCCGCCGCACCGAATGATACATGCGACAGACCGTCCCCTAACATTGAAAAGCGTTTGAGCACTAAATTAACACCGAGCAACGCCGCGCTTACCGACAGCAAAAGCCCCACTATAATGGCTCTGCGCGCAAAGGGATATGAAAAAATTTGTGTTATAAATTCCATTTATATATCCTCCTTTGTATGTTGTATATACTCGCTGTCAGTACCAAAAAAGAAGCTGTTGTCAGAAAGGCTTAATATATGTTCGGCTTCACTTACGGCACGGCTTATATCGTGCGAAATCATAATAATAGCTATGCCGCTTTTGTTGAGTTTTTTAATGAGAGCATACATTTCTTCTGCTGAAGATTGGTCAAGACCTGTTACGGGCTCGTCTAGCAGCAACACCTTTTTAGCGGCGCAAAGCGCGCGGCAAAGCAGCACCTTTTGCTGCTGCCCGCCCGACAACTCACTGAAAGACTTTTCGGCAAGGCTCTCTATATCTAATAATTTCATATTTTGATTTGCCTGCTCTTTTTGTGCTTTGTTGTATCGCGCACCAAAAAATCCGCCGCCTGCAAAGCCCGACATTACTACCTCGTTTATACTTGCGGGAAAATCCTTCTGATGTTGTGTTTTTTGAGGAAGCCAGCCTATCTCACGCTTTGTAAAACCGTTAAATTTTATCGTTCCTGTATGTTTTATATCAAACCCCAAAAGAGTTTTCATAAGCGTGGTTTTGCCCGAGCCGTTTTCACCGACTATGCAAAGATAATCCCCCTCGGTGACAGTAAATTCTACATTTTCAAAAACCATACGGTTTTCATAAAAAGCCGATAAATTTTTAACCTCGATTATATTCAAGCTGCAAGCCCCCTTTCAATAGCGCCGATATTGCGGTAAAGTATGTCCGCATATGTTATCCCGTTTTCAAAATCCTCCAGCGTTACATTGTGTGCCGAATGAAGTTCTATTACCTCTACGCCTGACTCTTCGTGCAACGCATTTGCGATATTTCTACTACTGAGTTCTGTGCAAAACACAGCCTTAATATTTTTTGCTTTTATGGTTTCGGTAAGGCGTGACATTGTTTTCAGACTTATATCTGTGCTTACGGCGCAACCGTCAAATGCCGCCTCGTACTCTATACCATATTGCTCGGCAAGATATGCAAAGGGAAAGCGGTCGGCAACCACTATAAACGGTTTTTCATATTTCGACACCGTTTCTGACATTTGTTCTGACGCTTTTTCTATTTCTTTAATATACGCGTCACGGTTTTTACGGTAAACACCAGCGTTTTTGCTGTCAATTTTTATAATACCTTCGCATATTTTTTCCATCATTAATACGGCGTTTTCGGGTGCAGTCCATATATGCTCGTCCGCGTGGTCGTGACCGTGTTCGTGGTGGTTGTGCTCGTGATGATTCTGCTCTACAGTGTCAATAAGCGCCAAAGAATTTATATCGTCAGCGTCAAGCAATGTATCTACCCAGGTGTCAGACTCGCCGCCTATATACAAAAACAAATCACAGTCATACACCGTCATCATATCAGAGGGTAGGGGGTCGTATGAGTGCACTTCGCTGCCGGGTCTTATCAACATTTTAACCTCTATATTCTCGCCGCCTATGGCGCGCGCAAAATCATAAAGCGGAAAAATTGTTGTAACAACAGTGAGCTTTTCCGTATCATTTGTGTAGGTAACACTCGCGCAACCGCAAAGCAAAACCATACACAAAAGACAAATTATTATTCTTTTCATTTTTCCGCGCAGCCCTCACAAACTCCGTAAATTACCGTTTTTAAGGGATTAAGGCTAAACCCGTGATGGCTTTTAATATGCTCTGCAAGGCTGTTCATTTCATCACAGTCCATATGAATAAGGCTGCCGCACTTTTCACATTTAAGATGAAAATGCTCGTGGCAGTGATTGTGATCACCCACATATTGATAACAGCTACTCTCGCCCTGCGGCATTACAAATTTGCGTAAAATTCCGTCCTCGCTTAATTTTTCGAGCATACGGTAAACGGTAGTTCTGCCTACGGCATTACCATTTTTAATAAGTATTTCGCACAAGGCATCTATCGTAAAATGCTTGTCCCCCATATTTTTAACACACTGTAATATAGCGGTTTTTTGCTTTGTTTTATAATTTGTCTGCTTCATTCTATTACCCCAGCTAAAACATTTGAAATTGAAATTCGTTTTCAAATTATATAGCAAATGTTACCGTTTGTCAAGTTTTTAACATTGCTTGTAAATTGATTATATATATTATATAATAGATTTGTTAGTTAAAAATGGCGAAATTTGCGATTTGGAGGTTGGGTATGAAACTACCTGAAAGTATTTTGCGCCCCGTAAAGCTGATACGCGGCGGTATGCATTTAGACCATCAAAAGAATACAGCCGAATGTGAAACTATAATTATGCTGGCGCCTAAAACTGTGTATATACCTTTATCACAGCATATAGGCGCACCCGCAAAAGAGATTGTTAAAAAAGGAGACGCTGTTTTTGTAGGCACACTTATTGGTGAAGCAGGCGGCTTTGTAAGCGCGCCCGTGCATTCAAGCGTTTCGGGCACGGTTACCGATGTTAAAGACCTTACCATCGGCAACGGTACTCTGCAAAAATATGTAATAATTGAATCTGACGGCAAAATGGAAAAGGATCCCGCTTTAAAGCCTTTTGCTGTAGAAAATTTCTCTGACCTGGCAGAAGCTGCAAAGCAATGTGGTCTCGTAGGTCTTGGCGGCGCGGGTTTCCCGACTCACGTTAAATTGTCACCGTCAAAGGAAGCAAAAATAGACACACTTATTATTAACGCCGCTGAATGTGAGCCATACATCACATCCGACTACCGCGAATGTGTTGAAGGCCTTAACGATGTTATTGAGGGTGTTTACCTTATCAAACAAAAACTCGGCATTGAAAAGGTAGTAATAGGTGTTGAAAGTAACAAGCCGCGCGCAATAGAACTGCTTATGCAGGTAGCGGCTGACCACCGAGACTATGATGACAGCGTAAAAATTATGAAACTGCCGTCAAAATATCCGCAGGGCGCAGAAAAGGTTATTATCTATTCGGCGACAGGTCGTAAGCTTCCCGCAGGCAAATTGCCAAGCGATGTCGGATGTATTGTTATGAACGTTACAAGCGTTGCAACACTTTACCGCTTTATTACCACAGGTATGCCGCTGGTTTCTAAACGCATAACGGTTGACGGCACTGCGGTTACAGAGCCAAAAAACCTGATAGTACCCATAGGTACACCTATAAAAGAAATTTTAGATTTTGTAGGTGTTGATACCGAAGATGCCGACCGCATACTTATGGGTGGACCTATGATGGGTAACCCCGTTGTAAGTGACCAATCCGTTTTAGAAAAGCGTAACAATGCTATTCTTGTAATGCGTGATACAAAACAACCGTCACAAACCGCTTGTATCCGCTGCGGCAGATGCGCCGATACCTGTCCTATGTCGCTTTATCCCGCTATGGTTGAAACGGCACTAAGACTTGGTAACAAAGAATCTTTAAATTCACTTAATATAAATTACTGTATGGAATGCGGATGCTGCTCTTATGTATGCCCCGCAAAGCGACCGCTCACGCAGGTGATGCGCACAGCCAAAGCAGAGATAAGGAGGCAAAAGTAAATGAGTAAGCTTTTAAAAGTTACCTCTTCGCCGCACATCAGGCATCAGGATTCGACACGCGGAATTATGTCTGATGTTATAATCGCCCTTTTGCCCGCTGCAATTTACGGCTGTATACTTTTTGGTTGGAAAGCATTGCTTGTGCTTATTACAACAATTGCCACCGCTGTTGCCGCTGAGGCGCTCTGGAATTTAGCGCTACATAAAAAGCAAACTATCGGCGACCTTTCGGCTGTACTTACAGGACTTTTGCTCGGTATGAACTTAAGCTCTGAAACGCCGTTCTGGATTGCCGCAATTGGCAGTGTGGTTGCAATAATTGTTGTTAAGCAGATGTTTGGCGGTCTTGGTTTTAACTTTGCAAACCCTGCAATGACCGCGCGTATTGTATTGCTTGTGTCGTTTGCAGGACAGATGTCCAACTACGTATCACCCATTGACGCTGTAAGCTCGGCTACCCCTCTTGCACGCGAAGCTACCTTTACTTTAAAGCAGTTGTTCTTTGGTATGCACGGCGGCGCCATTGGTGAAACATCGGCATTCTTGCTAATTATTGGCGGCATATACCTGATGCTTCGCCGAGTTATAAAACCGATTATCCCTGTAGCATTTATTGGTACTGTGGCAATCGCCAGTCTTATAGCAGGTCAGGATTTAAAGCTTGCAATCTTCGGCGGCGGTCTTATGCTTGGCGCTATATTTATGGCGACCGACTATGTAACCACCCCCACAACCGACCTTGGCAAACTTATATTTGGTATTGGCTGCGGTCTTATCACCTTTGTTATAAGACAGTTCAGTCCCTTGCCCGAGGGTGTTTCATATGCAATATTGCTTATGAATATCCTCACACCTCATATTAACAGCTTAACACTTTCTAAACCCTTTGGAGCTCGGGAGGTGGCGAAGAATGAATAAAATTTTAGATAAAATCAAAGCATTCTTTAAAGCAAATTCCGAAATTATTACACCCACCGCAGTTTTAGCAATTATATGCGTGGTTGTAACCTTGGCACTTAGTTCTACAAACCTGCTTACCGCCTCACGTATTGAGGAGCTTGCTGTTGAAACGCAAAACAAGGCTATGGCTAAGCTGATAGAGGCCGACGAATACACCTTACAGGCAGCCGTTTTAGCCGACGAGGAAATAGAATATAATGCTGCAATTAAAGACGGCGAAACCGTAGGCCTGATATTTGTAACCGAAGCAAACGGCTACGGCGGCGCAGTTTCGGTTATGACTGCCGTAAATATGGACGGCTCTGTGGCTGCCATAGAAATTCTTGATGCGTCTAACGAAACACCTGGTCTTGGTCAGAATGTAACAAAAGAAAGCTTTTACACACAGTTTAACGGTCTTAAAAATGATATAGCCGTTATAAAGGGCGGCACCGCAAATGCTGAAAATAACGAAATAAATGCTGTTACAGGCGCTACAATCAGTTCAAAGGCTGTAACTGCTGCTGTAAATCAGGCGCTTGATTATGCCGCAGAAATTATAGTAAAGGAGGATTAACTTAAATGAAAAAATCTAAAAATTTAAGTATTTTAACAAACGGTATCATTAAAGAAAATCCTACCTTGCGTCTGGTGCTCGGCACCTGTCCTACATTGGCAGTAACCACAGCCGCCATAAACGGTATTGGTATGGGTGTCGCCGCAACAATAGTGCTTGTATGCTCTAATGCGGTTATATCACTGCTTCGTAACTTTATTCCCGATAAGGTTCGTATCCCTGCATTTATTACCGTAATCGCAGGCTTTGTAAGCGTGGTACAAATGCTTGTAAAGGCCTTTGCCCCCGCTATTGACGAATCGCTCGGTATATTCTTACCGCTTATAGTTGTTAACTGTATCATTTTGGCGCGTGCTGAAATGTTTGCATCTAAAAACCCCGTACTGCCCAGTATTTTAGACGGCTTGGGTATGGGTATCGGCTTTACCGCAACGCTAACCCTTATGGGTGCTATACGCGAGCTTTTGGGCGCAGGCACAATTTTCTCACTGCCTGTTACATCAGAGTTTATCGACCCGATGATAATCTTCTTACTGCCACCTGGTGGTTTCTTTGTATTTGGTATTCTGGTGGCGCTTTCAAATGCTCTTGCTAAAAAGCAGGGCAAGCCCATCGTAGAGCATTTGGGTTGCGCAAACTGCCCGTCACGCGGCGCTTGTCAGAACGCGGTGCTCGACAGCGAGGAAAAGCCTGCCGAGTGTGAAAAAGCAGAGGCAGAAAAGGCAGAAAAAACAGAAGAGGTAAAGACTGTCGAAAAGGTAGGTGGCAGTGATGAATAATACTACATCTATCGTATCAATTCTGCTTGCGGGTATTCTTACCAACAATATGGTACTGTCAAAGTTTTTAGGCATCTGCCCCTTCCTTGGCGTATCTAAAAAAGTAAACACCGCATTTTCTATGAGTATTGCCGTAACGCTTGTTATGGTAATTGCCACGGCGGTTACATGGCCGATATATACATATCTGCTATACCCCAACTTTACCTATCTTGAAACGGTTGTATTTATACTTGTAATTGCGGCTATTGTTCAGCTTATTGAGGTTTTCTTAAAGAAATTTATTAAACCTATTTATAATGCGCTTGGCATTTACCTGCCGCTTATTACCACCAACTGCGCAGTACTTGGTATTACAATGCTTAATATCACCGATGAGCTCAATTTTGTTCAGTCACTCTTTAACGCATTGGGCGCAGGTCTTGGCTTTATGCTTGCTATGATACTTTTTGCAGGCGTGCGCTCAAAGCTTGACACAGCCGATATACCCGAGTTTTTAAAGGGCTTGCCCATAACACTTATAGCTGCCGCTTTAGTGGCGCTGTCGTTCTTGGGCTTTGCCGGTATAGGAGGTTGATGTTATGACAGCAATACTTTTACCGGTAATCACTGTGACAGCAATCGGTCTTATAGCGGGACTTGGTCTCGCGCTCGCCGCTAAATTTATGGCGGTTCCTACCGATGAACGCGAAGCGCAAATCCGTGAATGCCTGCCCGGCGCTAACTGCGGCGCCTGTGGATACTCAGGCTGTGACGGCTATGCCGCCGCTATTGCAAATGGTGAAGCAGAACCCGACAAATGCGCACCCGGCGGTGTGAGCACCGCAAAGGCTTTGGGAGAGGTTTTGGGTATAGAAATTTCCTCTACACCAAAAATTGCTTTTATCGCTTGTCAGAAAAATTCAAAGAACAAATACGAATACACAGGCAAACCCTCTTGCCTTTCGGCAAGCCTTGTGCACGGCGGTCCGCTTGAGTGTCAGTTTGGCTGTATAGGTCTTGGTGACTGTGCAACCGCTTGTCAATTCGGCGCTATTACCTTGCAAGATGGCAAAGTGGTTATTTGCGAGGATATATGCACAGGCTGTGGCGCTTGCGCGGCGGTTTGTCCAAAATCGCTGATTTCGGTTATTCCAAAAACAAGTAAAACCCGCGTTTTGTGCTCTAACTGCCACAAGGGACCAAGTGTGGTTAAGGTTTGCACCACCTCCTGCATCGCTTGCGGTATGTGCGTAAAGGCTTGTGAAAATGAAGCCATTAGGTTAGAAAATAATGTTGCGGTTATTGACCCCGACAAATGTATAAATTGCGGCAAGTGTAAAGACGCTTGTAAGAGAAAAGCAATAGTTTAAAATTAAGGCGGTTTGACAAAAACCGCCTTTTAATTTTCTTGACAAATATTTTTAGTGTTATATAATTATATATGGTAAATTTATTATATTCTTGGGGGTGCCGATTATGGCAATTCTACTTACAGGCGGCGCGGGCTACATAGGCAGTCATACTTGTGTTGAGATGCTGAATGCAGGCTATGATGTAATTGTTGTTGACAACCTTAACAACAGCAGCCGCGAATCACTAAACCGCGTACAAAAAATTACAGGCAAAAGCGTAAAGTTTTATGAAAACGACGTTTGCGATTATGATGCATTACGTAAAATCTTTAATGAAAATAAAATTGACGCCGTTGTTCACTTTGCAGGTCACAAGGCTGTTGGCGAATCTGTTCAAAAGCCGATTATGTACTACAAAAACAACCTCGAAAGCACTATCGCTTTAATAGAGGTTATGACCGAGTTTAATGTTAAAAAGCTGGTGTTCTCATCCTCTGCTACCGTTTACGGCGCATCTACCGAGGTGCCGCTTGTAGAGGGTATGCCTACAGGCGCTACCAATCCCTACGGCAGAACAAAACTGTTTATTGAGGAAATACTGCGCGACCTTTATGTTTCAGACAAAGAATGGTGCATAGCGCTTCTTCGCTACTTTAACCCCATCGGCGCTCATAAGAGCGGCCTAATTGGCGAGGACCCCAAGGGTATTCCTAACAACCTTATGCCCTATATTTCACAGGTTGCGGTTGGTAAACTCAAAGAACTACACGTATTCGGCGACGACTATAATACCGTAGATGGCACAGGCGTACGCGACTATATCCACGTGGTAGACTTGGCGCTCGGTCACGTAAAGGCAGTTGGTTGGGCACTCGAAAACCTTGGCTGTGAGGAAATAAATCTTGGCACAGGTAACGGCACCAGCGTTTTACAGCTTCGCGATGCGTTTGTTAAAGCGTCGGGTATTGATGTACCCTATGTTATTGACCCGCGCCGTCCCGGTGACTTGGACGAGGTTTATGCTAACGCTGACAAGGCTTTAAATCTTCTTGGTTGGAAAGCCGAACGCGATATTGAAGAAATGTGCGAAGACACATGGCGTTGGCAAAATGTACTTTGGAACCCAGCAGGGGAAACCGGAAAAAGGTGACCACGCACACCAGCGCTGCCAGCACACCGATGTATACGATTTTTTCAACCGAATATTTCTGCTTCATGG
>JAFTTE010000132.1 GCA_017466905.1 Clostridia bacterium
ATAATTAATAATTTTTGAGGTGAAATTATGACCGAAAAACAAAAACGCGATGTGGGGATGCTTTATAATCCCAATTACGACAAAGAATTAGGGCTTGAAATAATGACTTGCAAGGAAAAATGTCATAGGTATAATTTATTATCACCGACAGATTTTGAGGAAAAGGCAAAGTATCTTGATGAAATTTTAGGCTCTCACGGAAAAAACACAACTATTTTTTCGCCATTTTGGTGTGATTACGGCTACAACATAGAGGTGGGCGAAAACTTTTTTGCCAACCACAACTGTGTAATACTTGACGGCGCAAAGGTAAAGTTTGGTAATAATGTTTTTATAGCGCCTGATTGCGGTTTTTATACCGCGGGTCATCCTGTAAACATTTCACAGCGCAACGCGGGTATTGAATACGCAAAGCCCATTACCGTGGGAGATAATGTGTGGATTGGCGGCGGTGTGCGTGTTATGCCCGGTGTTAGTATCGGTAGCAACACGGTGATAGGCGCCGGCAGTGTGGTAACGCGCGATATACCCGACGGTGTCGTGGCTATGGGCAATCCCTGCCGTGTGCATCGCAAGTTAACTGAAGAAGAGCTTAGCAAATGATTGTTTTTGCAATGCTTTTTTTACAATTTGCAATTTACAAAGCCTATTAATTTTATATAATAAACTTAAAAAGATGAAAGGAAAATTATTATGCCAAAGGTATTTCCCGAACTCAAATCAGCGCCCATTATCACAAGATATGAAAACAACCCCATTCTTTCTAAAAAAGATATTCCTTATGAGGCAACCTGTATTTATAATGCAGGTATTACCAAGTATGAGGGGAAATACGTTATGATTTTCCGTGACGATGTTCGCGGCGACGGTCAGATGTATCCTTGTAAGGCTATACACTTAGGTCTTGCTATCAGTGACGACGGTATTCATTGGAGCGTAGCACCAAAGCCGTTTTTATCGGCCGATGATTATGTGACCGATGAAATACTCCGTTTTTACGATCCGCGCCTTACAGTTATTGACGGCGTTTTACATATGTGCTTTGCAGTTGATACCCATCACGGAGTTCACGGCGGTGTTGGAATTATTCACGACCTTGAAAAATTAGAGATAAAAAGCATTTCCGCGCCTGACAATCGTAATATGGTACTTTTCCCCGAAAAAATCGGCGGACTTTATACCCGTCTTGAGCGTCCGTTCCCCGTATACTCACGCGGCGGCAAGGACCGTTTTGATATTTGGTATGCTCAGTCACCCGACCTTAAATTCTGGGGTAACAACAAGCTTGTTATGGGTGTAGAGCACGTGCCCTACGCTAACGATAAAATAGGTCCTGCGGCTCCACCTATAAAGACCGAAAAGGGTTGGCTTACCACCTTCCACAGCGTAGATATTGACCAGACTCGCGGCAAAAACGGTTGGGAAGATGCCTGGAAAAAGAGGTACTGCGCAGGTATAATGCTTCTTGATTTGGAAGACCCTTCTAAAGTAATCGGTATGTACAAAGAACCGCTGCTCGCGCCTGAGACCGACTATGAGGTTAACGAGGGGATGCGTCAAAACGTTATATTCCCCGGCGGTATGATACTCGAAGACAGCGGTGAGGTTAAGATTTACTATGGCGCTTCCGATACGGTAGAGTGCCTTGCCACTGCTGACGTTAACGATTTGATTAAGCTTTGTCTAGATAAAAAATAATAATCCTATAAAAACAAAATGCTCTGCTTTGATGAAGCAGAGCATTTATGTTTTTTATATTATTCTTGCGCTGACAGTTCGCTGTCGGTATCAGAACTATTGTCGGTTTCTTCTTCGTTTGAAGTTTCTTTGCTTTCGCTTGACGATGGAATTTCAGCCTTTTTTTCTTCCTTTTTATTGGTAAAGTTTACTGTATTAAGACTGTTGTTTTTTGTGGTAAAGGTTACTGTCTGGGTGCTGTGACCGCAGGTATAGCCACTTGGTACGGTCTGTATAACCTCGTATTCGTCATAAGAAAGACCCTCGCCGCTTACCTTGCCGTCGGCATTTGTTTTGCCAAGCTCGGTTACCACACCGTTTGACTTGCGTTTAACGCTGACGCTTACGTCCTTCATCGGTTTGCCGCTTTCATCTTTTACGGTTACCTCAACCGCGGCGGAAAAGCGGATGTTTGAAGGCGGTGTAATTATCGCTAACATCCATTGTGGGTGAGGCAAGCGGTTCATACGCTCGATAGCGCAAAGCTCTGGGCCGTTTTCGTTACCAACGTGTGTTACCCAGTGATAGCCGTTAACCTTGCCTGCGTAAATGCTTACGTGGGTTGACCAATTGGTGCGGTTGTACCAGTCACAAAGGAATATAAGCGAGCCAATCGGAATATCTTCTTCGGGCGTAAGCTTCAGATCTTGGTAAATGCTGCCGCCATCATTTGCGGTAAAGTTGATATAGCGCGAATAACCTAAATCCACCCATTTTTGCGCGGCAATATACCATTCGTTAGCAAGAACAGGGTCGCCCGCCTTTGGAAGCATAGATGTGTCAATGCCTGCGACATTTGGTAGATAGTTAAAATAAACATATGCAACATAGCTTGCGCAAACAAGACCACGTTTGGTGCCGTTTGAACGGTAGGTAAAGTAGTGAATGTCGGGAAGCCCCTGTTCGTTTACCTCGTATCCTGTGGCACTTCCGTAATCGTCATAGGTAATTTCCGAAAGCCAGCCAAGGCCCCTCTTTTGCGAGCACAAAACGTAGTTGCCGTATGCACCCCACATTCTCGGGTCTGTTTTGTAACCTGTATATTTAAGCGCGTCAAGAAATACGTTGTTATCATAGCTCATATTTGAGTTGTAGTTATACTCTGTGTTAACCGAGGGTGTGATAACAGGCTGCGGTGTGCTTGATACTGTAGGTGTTTCACTTGATACAGGGGTCTCCTCGCTTGATACGGGTTCTTCCTCGCTTGACACCGTGACCTCGGGTACCGATGCTACAGTCTCGCTTGATGAGGTGTCAAATAATTTACCGCCGCCCGACGAAAGAATTTCCGCGGGAGCTGACAGTATGCTTGACACAATTATTGCCGCCGCTGTAACGCCTGCCACAGCCGCTAAAATTACAGCCGAGGTAATTTTATGCTGCGCGATAAATGCCACTACGGCATAAAAGGCGGATTTAATAGCATTTAAAATCTTCATAAATTCAAACCCCTTTATATATAAGGTGCTTTGATTTTATATCAAAACGCATAAAAAGTCAAGTTTTGGCACATTTTACCGCTTTTGCGGACTTTAACAAGGACACATTTCCTTGTTGAAATGTGTCTGAATTAAAGGTATAATATAACAAATATATAAAAGGCGGTGAGCAGGTTGAGTGATCAAACAAACGACGCAGAAATCTTTGGCATCGAAGATGAAATTGTAATTGAGTGTTCCGACAATAAAGAGCTATACGACATAAAAGGCAATTTAATAACAGCCAATGACGCCAGAAACACTCTACCCGACAACGCCGATTTAATACAAAAGGCAATTGACGGTGATAAGGACGCGTTTAACGAGCTTTATATGCAGAGCTATCGTTATGTGTTTTTTATTGTCCGTCAATATATACCTGATGATGAAACTACCTATGACGCTATACAAGAGGCTTTTATAAAGGTTTATAAAAATATATCGGGTCTTCGTGAGCCAAAGGCGTATTACGGCTGGCTTACGACGATTGCTAAAAATACCGCGATAGATGTTCTGCGCACAAAACCGTCTGACACTTCGCTTGTTTACGAAGAAAAGAACGAAACTCTTACCAAAGATGACGAAACTCAAAAGGACATTTCATTAGATATTGAAACGGTGCTTAAAAAATTAGACCCCGAGGACGCCGATTTATTATCACTTGTGTATTATGACGGTATGCGCATCGCGCAAATCGCAAAAATGCAGGGCGCGCCTGCGACAACCGTTTACAGCCGATTTAATAAAGCAAAAAAGAATTTAAAGGCGCAACTTAGAGTTTACGGAATTGACAAAGCAATTTACAGCGGCAATTTTATCAGTATGGTCACGGTGGCTATACGCAATATTATAGGCACTGCACTGTTAAGTGTCGCAATCGCACAGCAGATTTTAGACAGCATTATAAACGGTAAAGGTAAAAAAGAAATCGCTGTCGCAAAAATAATTCGTGCGCAGCAGAAAAAGCTTGCTCTTAAAATAGCCTCTTGTCTGGTGGCAATTGCTATGTTTACGTCGGTGCTTACCGTATTGACCCTCACCGATTGGGGTAGGATATTTACGCAAAGAGTACAAGATGGTGTAAAAGAAACTATAGAAACGATTACCGAGTATCATTATTATAATAATAACGAAAACTCTTCTGATACCAATACTGCTTCAAGTGAGAGTAACGGCGGCTTTTGGCAAAATCTGTTTGGGGGAAATTCATCAGAAAAGGACGTAAGCAGTGACACAAGCAGCACCACCTCGGGCGGCTTCTGGGGTAATCTTTTCGGTGGAAGTAAAACTGATACCGACAGCGAAAGCAGCACCGAAAGCAAGGGATTCTGGGAAGGACTTTTCGGTTCAAAGGATGACGAATCTTCTGAAAATTCTTCGGCGAATGATAGCAACAGCTCTCACCAAAACGAAAGCACCACCTCAAGCGATGATACTACAAGTGAGAACGAAGGCGTAACCGACGGTTCCCAGTCGGAATCAAGCGTTTCATCATCCTCACCGAGCGTACCAAGCCACACGTCATCGTCAAGTAGCTCAGCTTCAGGTAATTCAAGCTCAAGTACCGTAAACGGCGTTCCTGATGGATTTGTGGCGGATTGTGATGAGTCGGAGTACAACATACTCGGTAATGAATTTTCTAACCATAGTATTGCAATGCAGGGTGATTGGATATACTACCTCTCGGATACCTATAGAAGCGGCGAGTGTTGTTTGTATAAAATAAAAAAAGATGGAACGCAAAAACAACTTCTAAAAAAAGGTTTTTTATCGGCAGGATATAAATACCTGAATGTTGTTGGACCATGGATATATTTTATAGATGGTGGTGACATTGTACGTATATTGACTGACGGCACCGGATACGAGGTTGTCGCCAAGTGGGCAACGAAGCTTCAGGTTTATGACGGCTATGCATACGTTGATAGAGGTGTTGGTGTCGGTTTTGCAAAAATAAATCTTAATACTTTTGAGATTAGTAGTTGTGATAAGGCGTATTTTACTGACAAGTATCGCATTTGTGTTGAATATGATCCCAATGGCAATGAGGAAAACGATCGATATGCGATTTATGATTTAAAAACAGGCGCATTGGCGACCGCAATAAATATGAGTTATGGTAGTAATGTAGTCAGGTGCTATAATTCCGCATTTCTGGTTAGTAACCATGCTTTTGACCTCAACAATTTGAGTGCTGAGCCCGTGAATTACGATGTGAATATAAGCGATTATAAAAAATCAATATACTTTTATTCACCGTATAAAGGAGGCTGTATTGGAGGCTGGTTTGGTGATATTACAAATGGTGTGCTGCATACTAGTAGATTTACCGGAATTATCTATATGTCGGATTTAAGCCAGCAAGATTGGCCGTTCTCTTGGGAATGTCTATATGGCGGCAATTCGCCGTCGGTCTCAGCTGCACAATACGCTGTTTTTGGAGATTATGTCTATTATATAGACGGCACAACACTGCACAAAATATTACCCGACGGCACAAACCACACGGTTATAGGATAAATTTAATGTTTTTCTGTACGGTTTAAACAAGGCTCCCCTTGATTATCAAGGGGAGCCTTGTTTATAAGGATGTAATTTAAAAAAATTTCAAAAATTTTCGTAATTTTTTGTCTTTCTTTCGTCTTTATTATTGTAATGACAAATTTAAAGAATGTCTTTGTGACATTTTACAAGGATAAATGCCCTTGTCACAGCACAATAGATATGTCAAAACAAATCAATTATTATATATAGAAAGGTCTTTTGGAGTGAGAAGTGTATTGAAAGTCAAGATAGAAAAAGAGTTTTTAAACGGCTTGTATAAGGATCTGGCAAATCTTGTGGGCGACGAAAACGCCCAGAAGATTTATCTTGAATACCGCGGTCAGCAAATAACCTTTCCTGTAGAGTTTTATAGCAAGCAGTACATATATAATCAGATTATTGCCGAGTACGACGGCACAAATTTAAAACAGTTGGCGACCAAGTTTGGTTATAGCGAAAGGACGGTAAGGAGGATACTTAAGATGTGAAAAATTTATACGTTTATAAATTAAATAATAAAAAACTAAAAGGAGAAATTAAAATGAAAAAAATTTTAGCAATTCTAATAGTGTTAAGTGTAGCGCTATCGTTGGTAGGCTGTTCGTCTAGCCCTAATGATTATGACAGCCATTATGAAGAAGAAAACATGGTCGTAGAGGAGTATATTTACGAAGATGTGATTGTAGAAGATAGCGACTCGCCTCGAAACAATAGTGGAAACAATAATATAAATAACAGCGGCGGTAATAAAAACAATTACAATAATGGCGGTAGCAATACCAATAATAACACCAATAACGCACAAAATAATAGCAACTCAAACAATACGGTTCATGAACATGTATATTCAAACGGAAAATGTTTTTGTGGCTTAAAGGAAACTATTTTGTATAGCGATTCATATGTTCAGATAACCTTTAAGTCGGCTAAAAAAGGTTATTCGGCAGATGAGGTAGAATTGTATTTTTATGTTAAGAACAAGAGTTCTAGACAACTGTTGATTCAAGCTGATGCTGTTTCGCTTAATGGGTATACTTTTAATAACTTAAGTATGAGCGATGAGGTAAGTCCAAACTCTATAGGAACTATCGATCTAACTGTTAATGAGTTTGATCATAGTTTGGTAAATATAAATAGCATCAATAGTATTGGAGGACAATTTAGGATTATTGATGATAATAATTGGGATAACATCTACGATGCTGTTTTTAAAAATATAAAGTTGGATGGTAGCGGTACAAGCGGATTGCCTACTAATTTTTCAAAAAATCATATGGTATTTACAGATAATTCGTGCTCAATATATTATGTTGGAGCAGGGAAAGGATATTCATCCGATGAAGTCAAATTATACTTTTATGTAGAAAATAAAACGTCCTACACATTATTGTTTCAAGCTGATGTAATCACATTGAACGGATATTCTTTTTCAAACTTAACTATGAGCGATCCAATTCTGTCTAATACTGTTGGAAAAATAGATCTTACTGTAAATGAGTTTGATTACAATTTAGTTAATATCAGTAGTATAAATAGCATCGGGGGACAATTCAGAGTTATTGACGATGCTAATTGGGATAACAGTTATGACGCAAATTTGTCAAGCTCTAATCCAAGCAGTTCATCATCAAATTCTAATTCAAACTCATCCTCGACAACTTCTTCCTCACCTAGTCAATCAGATTCAAACGATAACGACAACAGCAAGTGGTCCTACGCAGAGGTTCAGAAATTAGATGGATATATGGAGGACGCTTGCAAATATTTGGAAAAAGCAAAAGAAAATTGCGGAAAAGGCTCTGCTTTTTACGTTGTGGCAAATAGATATATTCAATCTGCAGACGATGAAATTAAAAGAGCTATATCAATGATAGAAAGCAAGTCGGATATTACGTTCTCAAACGGAACCAGTTTATTATCAGAATGCAAGGATTTACATACGGCGCTTTCGGCATTGGACGGGGTTTCGATAACAACGAATAACGTTGACGAGTATTCAGATCAAATCAAAACAATTAGTTATAATCAGGCCACTGATGCAGCAAGCATTAAGATATTAACCGGCAAATTATTGTTGGAATTTTAATGCTGACATAGAATTATAAATAAACATAACAAAAATGAGGAAAATTAAAATGAAAAAGATTTTTGCACAAATTTTAGCGGTTACTATGATTTTTGCTTTGATAGGCTGTGACGGTGCAAGCACCACCAACACAAACAATAACAACGCGCAGACAAATGCGCCTGCAGAGGATGTTATTGACAACACCTGTGCGCACTCTTGGTCAGCGGCAACCTGTACCGAACTGAGCAAATGCACTCTTTGCGGAGAAACCAAAGGGGCGGCAAACGGACACAGTTATACCGCAGCAACCTGTACCGTGGCTGCTAAATGCACCGTTTGCGGAGCAACAAACGGTTCAGCCGCAGGACATCAGTGGTCAGCTGCGACCTGTACGGACGCTCAAAAGTGTACTGTGTGTGGTGCGGCAGGATCTGCGGCATTAGGTCATAGTGATAACGGGAGCGGTACATGTTCAAAGTGCGGGCAAGATATTATTTTAACGGCGTTAAAAGACGGATTTAAGGCTTATTTGATTATTCCGAGTATAGGTTCGTCTGAAAACCATTATGTACAAGTGAAGTTCGTGAATAGAACTGATTATGATGTAAAACTTAATATGAATATTTATGCTAACGGCAAGGGTTGCGCAAACAAGCAATTGGCAGATGATTATTATTTGAAATCTGGATATGAAATTGTTATAAGATTTGATCGCAATATGTTTAAGACTGTTAAGGATATGTATTTGGATAACCAATCGACCGCGTGGACAGGTGTTAATATAAACGGAGAAGTATACAATCTAAAATTCGACGTAAACGGCAATACAATTTGGGGAAGGCATCCAAACGATATTGGAGAGTATTAAATCAAGGAAAATAGGGGGACGATTAGAGAGAACACAGGGGACAGTTCTTTGTGTGGATGGTAGTTTTTAAGATTCTTCACGCTTACGCGTTCAGAATGACATTTTTTAGATGCATCTGTGTCCATTTGTCATTCTGAGGAACAGAGTGACGAAGAATCTAAAAGGCACAATTATAGTACAAATAAAAACGGAACGCATTAATGCGTTCCCTACAATGTGAATATACAAATTATCGTAGGGCGCGGAAAATTCCGCGCCGTTTTTAATGATGTATCTCGTTGACACTTGAAATGATGTAAGGCTACCACCTTAATGATGTTGCTCGCCATACTCGCAAAAGATGTAATGTTCGCCATTTCTTGTGCCATAGGCACACATCATTAGCGAACGAAATAGATGCTACTCGATTTTATGATATATAGGACTGAACCCGCCAATGTTTTGTAATAAATGAAATATCTCGCTTATACTCGATATGAAATAATCCTTACGGATTATGAAATATTTTGTCTTACGACAAAATGTGAAATAAAATTCGCCTTTTAATATTTGCTAAGCAAATATTTCATAGCGAAGCTATTTCATATTACAAAGTAATATTTCATTCGCCGAAAGGCGAATTTCATTGAAAAAGACAGGTTTCTGTCGAAACCTGTCTTTTTCGTGGTGGAGACGGTGGGGATCGAACCCATGACCTCTTGAATGCCATTCAAGCGCTCTCCCAGCTGAGCTACGCCCCCAAGACCTTGTTAATATAACATAGTTTGTAATGAAAATCAAGAAAAAGTTTATTTTTTGAGAAAA
>JAFTTE010000133.1 GCA_017466905.1 Clostridia bacterium
AGCTGAACTTAAAAAAGCATTCAGAACAGTTATAGCCAAAGAATTTTCTCATATTCCCGAGGACGAAAACAGCATAGACTATACCTTTTCCGAGCGGTTTAACAAGCGTATGGCGCGTCTTATAAAATCGCAAAGGAAGTCTTATTGGGTACTTATAAACACCGCGGCAAAGCGCGCGGCGGTTATGTTTGTGGCGATACTTACGCTCTTTACCGCCGCCTTTAGTGTCAAAGCCATCCGCGAGCCTGTGTTAAAGTTTATAAAGCAGGTTTATGAAACCTTTACAGACTATTTGTTTGAGGGTGACACAACGATTACAATTGATAAGGAATATGTAATAACAAATTTGCCCGAAGGATTTGAACAGATAAGTAAAATACAGAATGATTTTATAATAACTACAAAATATGAAAACGACAAAGGAGATTGTGTCGTATTTTCGCAACAAATATCAAGAGGCAACTCGGGATATGCAATAGATAGTGAACAAGGAAACATAATTGTTGAAAAAGTGGACGGCATTGATGTTATATTTAAAGAATTTCACAATGTTAAAACGGCAATATGGCTCAAAGACGGATATGTATTTATCATTGATTGTCATGGTGATATAAGTTTTAACATAATTGAACAATTGATAATGTCTGTTAAGTAAGAAAAACGCACGGATTTTTACCGTGCGTTTTCGATTAATAGGTAGCGGTTGCCTGCCTTTCGATTTCATCGGCGGAGCCACCCGAGCCATAGACCTCGTAAATCGCGGTTACCCTATAGGTGCCGGTTTCGCTTAGTTGACAAGTGCGTGTCCCCGTAGCGCTGTAGCCCTCAACGGTATCCACCCACTGATTGTCGGTCTGACCGTTTTCTACTCGTGTCCAAAAAACACCCAACGTCCTTTTTTCAATATATGATGTTATAACAGCATGGGTTGTTACTCCGGAAGAACCAGTGTATTTGTAAGTGATTGTCATTTTTCCGCTATCATTAATACCAACGGTAAGATTTACAGTGCTCACATTATTGAATAACGGCATAATTTCTTCCTGCTGTGCGATAGCCGCCGACACGTGACATAGCGGAACAACAACCAAACACACGGTAAGAATTGCAACCAAAAGTCTTTTTAACTGTCTTTTCATCATTATCCCTCCTCTCGTTTTTTATTAGGAAATTAAATTTAACAATAACTTCCATATATACAACAAATCAGAGGGCAAAACAGGTGACAAATTTCGACAAAAAATTTTTTTGTAAAATTTTGTCACCTGTTTTTATGTTTAAATTGTTGTATATATAAGGGACGGTTCTTTGCGCAAATCCTTTCTCTTGTGTTTTGAGTTCAATTTTTATGTCGCAGTAAAATAGATAATTCAAAAAGCAGGGGACCGTCTCACTTCAGAGTCAATCGGGGTGCGCCCCGATTGACTGTTGACAATAATAACCAATAAGATGTAAAATAGTAGCGTGGTTTACACGCTACTATTTGTTTTGAGGTTTGTATTTTGAAAAGTATAAAAATATACAGCGAGCTTGTGTATGTTGTGGCGCAGCTTGGGCTCACCCTTGCCGTAGCAATTATGGCGGCGGCAGATTTTGGTGTGTCAATGATTGTGGCGCCGGCATACATACTAAGTCAGAAATTTACGTTTTTCACCTTTGGGCAGTGGGACTATATTATACAAGGCGTTTTGTTTATCGCGTTTTGTATTGCTATGAAAAAATTTAAATTCACATACTTTGTGTCATTTATAACCTGTGTAATTTACGGAACAATACTTGATATGTGGCGGGCAGTTATCCCGCTGCTAAACCCCGCGATAACCACCCCGGGCAGTATGGGGTTGCCCGTAAGGATTGCAATGTTTATTGTGGGTGAGCTGCTTACCGCCTTTACGGTGATGCTGTTTTTTAAGACCTATATCTACCCGCAGGTATGCGACCTTTTTGTAAAAGGCATTGCGGAAAAATACGGACTTGACCAGACAAAATGCAAACGTGTTTTTGACCTGTGCTGTCTGCTGTTGTCGCTCGCACTGACTCTTATATTATTCAAGAGCTTTGTCGGTATCGGGTGGGGCACAGTTGTGGTAACGCTGATAAACGGTGTGCTGATAGGCTTTTTCTCAAGGCTCTATGATAAATTTGTTGAAACGGTACCGTTGTTCCCCAAATTTGCAGAAAAGTTTAAATTTTAAAAAGGAAAAAATTTATGACATATAATGAAATCAAGAAAAACAAGGCAATTCATAATTATATAAAGGCGGCTGACGAGTCGCTTGCGGCGCTTGGCTTTACCGAGCACAGCTTTGCCCATGTGACCGCCGTTGCCGAAAAGGCGGGGTATATTTTGCAGACTCTCGGTTACGATGACCGCACGGTAGAGCTTGTAAAGATTGCAGGGTACTTACACGATATCGGCAATCTTGTAAACCGCATAGACCACAGCCAGAGCGGCGCAGTTATGGCTTTTCGTATTTTGGATAAGTTAGGCTTTAATTCAGAGGAAATCGCCGATATTGTAACGGCAATCGGCAATCACGATGAGGGTACGGGAGTGCCCGTAAGCGAGTTTGCTGCCGCGCTTATTTTAGCCGACAAGTCGGATGTTCGCCGCAACCGCGTGCGAAACGAGGATGAAATAACCTTTGATATTCACGACAGGGTAAACTATTCGGTAACGGGCGCAAAGCTTGAAATCAGTGACGACAAAACACAGATAGAGCTAAATCTTACAATCGACACACAATATGGCTCGGTTATGGATTATTTTGAGATATTTATGAACCGTATGATACTGTGCCGCAAGGCCGCAGAAAAGCTCGGGCTTAAATTTCGCCTTGTTATAAACGGACAGCAGCTTTTGTAAAAACAGAGTCTGTCTCGCCAAGGGCAAGATGCACAAATTAACAGATTAACCAACGCAATTGGCTCCCTCTGACGAGGGAGCTGTCATTTTGTAAAAATGACTGAGGGAGAGATTAAGTATTATGCTGATTGACGGTCTCCGACTTTTTGCTATATAAAAAAACCGCCTCCCTCTGATGAGGGAGGCAAGGGATGTACAAAATGATTTTTGCGAGACAGAACTTTTTGTGTGCTACATCTGCAATTGCTTGTAAAACGCTACTGCCAATTGGTCGCATCGCTCGTTTTCAGGGTGGCCTGCGTGACCCTTTACCCAATTAATTGTAACGTCGTGAACTTTTAAAAGATCTAAAAGCTTTTCCCACAAATCAGGGTTAAGCGCGGGCTTTTTGTCAGCCTTGCGCCAACCGTTTTTTTGCCAGCTTTCAGCCCAACCTTTACCGATACCGTCAGACACATATTTTGAGTCGGTTGTAAGGATTACCTTGCAGGGCTCTTTAAGGCAGCTTAACGCCTCAATAACCGCAGTAAGCTCCATACGGTTGTTGGTGGTGTTTGCCTCGCCGCCCGAAAGCTCTTTCTCGTGACCGTTATAGCGCAGTATTGCGCCCCAACCGCCGGGGCCGGGATTGCCCGAGCACGCTCCGTCGGTAAATATCTCTACATTTTTCATAATTTTAATACTTTCTGAAACTGCCCACTACCTTACCAAGCACCATAGGCTTTTCGGGGTAGATGGGTGAAAAATTGGGGTTTTCGGGCATAAATATTACCTGTGAGCCTTTGATAAGCAGTCGCTTAACGGTGGCGTCCTCGCCATCCATACCAATGATTATATCACCGCTGCGGCAGGGGGCGTTTTTGTCGGCAATTACAATATCACCGTCAAGAATACCCGCGTCGCGCATACTAAGCCCTACAACCTTTAGCGCAAAAAGACCCTCGGCATCTTTTGTGGGGTAGGGTATATAATCCTCAATCTGCTCAACCGCCAGAATCGGCTGACCTGCGGTAACGCGACCAACAAGCGGTACCATAGATGCGTCAAAATCGTTTTCAAGGCGAATAGCGCGGGAATATTTTGCGTCGCGCAAAATATAACCCTGTTCTTCCAGCGTGTTCAGAATTGCATGCACGGTAGATGTTGATTTAATGCCCGTAGCGGTGCAAATCTCACGCACTGTGGGCGGAATACCATTTTGCATTTTTTTAACAAGAAAATTATAAACAGCCTCTTGCTTCGGGGTCAAAGGAGTTTTTTCCATAGCCTATACCTCGCCGAACATTTATTCGTTTTTATTATAGCATAGGTGTGACTGTGTTTCAAGAGCCTTTTTCAGATTTAGAAAATATTTCTTTAAGTCCAAGCAAAATCAAAAAACCGCCAAACAATTTTGCGGTAAAACTGCCGCCTATTATATCGGTTAAAAAAAAGCCTGCCACCGCACCCAGAATTCCGCCTGCGGCAATCGGTAGTGTCACGCGCCATTTAATCTGTTTTTTAAAGGCATAAATTATAACGGCTACAAGCGCTATCGGTATAAAAAACAAAAGATTTATACCTTGCGCCTTAAGCTGCTCGACATTCTGAAAGACGGTAAGGTAAATTATCAGCACGGCGCCGCCTCCAAGCCCCATGCCGCCTATAATTCCCGAAAAAAGCCCTGCTAAAAGGGCGCCGATATTCATCTTGTAAGCAGGCGGACGCCTGCGTAAATCATAAATCCGCCGAATATACGGCGAAGCCAGTCGTTAGATAGCTTTTTAAGTGCAAAGGTTGCCAATACCGAGCCGATAAGACCTGTCGGTATAAAGGCAAAGCTATCACTTAAGGATACCGTGCCTTTTACAAGATAAAGCACCGCGCTGATTACGGTAATCGGCAGTATAACAGCCACCGCATTTGCGTGGGCGCTCTTCTGGTCAAGTCCGCTTTTTTTAAGAAGCGGTACCGCAAGCATTCCACCGCCCGCGCCAAAAACACCGTTCACAAGGCCTACGCCAAGGCCGAGGCTTGCTGACTTTAGATAATTTTTAATATTTTTCAAACAAATCACCAACAATATTTTTGCCATATATACATAAAAAATGCTATTGTAATATATAAAATAAAATGATATAATATTTATGTATGTGAATTTACGAGGTGGTTTTATGTTTACCGAGATTAAGGGACTTAAAACTGAATATGAAATTTTTGGGTCGGGTGATATTCCTGTACTGCTGCTTCACGGTTGGGGCGCGTCGTTTGATACCTACAAGGGAATTGCGGCAGCGCTTGGCGACAGATGTACTCTTTACGCTGTGAATTTCCCCGGTTGCGGCAACAGCGAAACCATGGCGGAACCGTGGGACACAGACGATTACTGCGACTTTGTTTTAGAGTTTTTAGATAAGATGGAATTAAAGGACCCGATAATTATGGGCCATTCGCACGGCGGCAGGGTGACTATGAAGCTTGTAGCTGACGGACGGGTAAACCCACCGAAAATAGTTTTACTTGATGCGGCGGGTCTTATACCTAAAAAAAGCTTTAAACAAAAAATGCGCGCCCGCAACTTTAAGATGATTAAAAAGGTTTTGACACTGCCTGTGCTTAAAAATCACACCGAGGGTTTGCTTAACAAAGCCCGCGCGCATTATGGCTCGGCAGATTATAACGCCGCACCGGAGGTGCTGCGCAAAACCTTGGTGAGATTGGTTAACACCGATATTCGTGACATACTGCCGAATATCAAGTGTCCGTCACTGCTTATCTGGGGCGAAAATGACACCGCCACACCGCTTGAGGATGCAAAAACCATTGAAAAACTTATCCCCGACGCAGGCCTTTGCGTAATAAAGGGTACGGGACATTTCTCGTTCTGTGAGCGTCCGTACGAAGCACACGCCATTTTGCGAAGCTTTATAAAATAAAAATTGAGGTAGATTTATGCCATACATTACTTTTATCGCGTTATCGCTTCTTGCGGCAAGCGGTATGTTTTCGCTTTACCGACAGTTGCAGATGCTACAGCAAAACTCTTACTTTTTATCAAGATATTTTAAATGGATAAACAAATCTTACACTATAGAGCTTGCTATCAGCGCAATACTGTATTGCGCGATCACATTCTTTGTGCTGAACGGCAAGGCGTGGTTTTCCCTTATAGCAGCTGTCTTGCTTTTGGCGGTAAGAATTGTTTTAAATATCAAAACACACAAAAAATCAATTAAAAAGCTTGTGTTTACCGCCCGCATAAAGCGGCTTTATGTTACCGCTATTTTGCTTTTAGGTGTGTTTTTGTTTGGAAGCATTTATTCGTTTTACACGGTTTTCGGCGAGGTATCACGCGTGCTGTGTATAGCGTTGTCGGTGGTTTCGCCGCTGCTTGCTGTTGTGATATGGCTTATAACATATCCGATAGAAAAAGCCGTATCGCAGTGGTATATCAACGATGCAAAGCGTATACTTAAAGCTCACAAAAATCTTACAGTAATCGGTATTACAGGTAGCTATGGCAAAACCACAACCAAATTTATACTTAACCGCATTTTAAGTGAAAAGTTTAACACCGTTTGTACACCGCAAAGCTTTAACACACCAATGGGTGTTGTGCGTACAGTTCGTACACAGCTAAAACCGCAAACACAGGTATTTGTTTGTGAAATGGGCGCAAAAAATGTTGGCGATATAAAAGAGGTTTGCGATATTGCGAATCCTGACTATGGCATTATAACATCAGTAGGCGAACAGCATCTTGATACCTTTAAGTCGGTTGACAATGTTTTTAAAACCAAATTTGAGCTTGCCGATGCCGTGGCGCAAAAAGGCGGTATTACGCTTGCCAACCTTGACAGCGAGGCTATAAAATCCCGACAGGATAAACGCGATGACGTTATGTGTTTCGGCGATGGTACCAAATACTCGGCAAAAAATATTACTTGTAGCGAAGAGGGCACAACCTTTGATTTATGCCTTGACGGTGTTTGCTTTACGGTAAGCACGCGCCTTTTGGGTCTGCACTCGGTTAGTGATATATTGGCGGCGGCAGCAATGGCGCATATATTGGGTGTGAGCGAAAATGATATAAAATTTGCTATAGGTTCACTAAAACCCACCGAGCACCGCTTGGAACTAAAACCGTATTTAAACGGTTCGTCGCTCATAGATGATGCGTATAACTCTAACCCCGAGGGTTGCTTAGAAGCGGTAAGGGTGCTTGGCTCATTTGAAGGCAAGCGTAAATTTTTGGTGACACCAGGCCTTATCGAGCTTGGGTCGCGTGAATATGACTGCAACTATGCTTTAGGTCTTGAGGCAACAAGGCATTGCGACGTGATAATCCTTGTAGGTCAGAATCGTTCAAAGCCTATGATGGATGCTATAAATACAACCGATTTTCCAAAGGATAACGTTTATGTTGTATCCAGCTTCAAAGAGGCTACCGAAATTTATACACCAATGTTAAATAAAGATAGCGTTATCTTGTGGGAAAATGACCTTCCCGATAACTATTTAAACTGATTAGAGGTTTTAATTATGAAAACAAATATAGCAGTATTCTTCGGTTGTCGCAGCGTTGAGCACGAGGTATCAATTATCTCTGCGGTTCAGGCTATGCGCGCAATAAACCGTGATAAGTACGATGTTACACCTGTTTATGTGGCAAAAGACGGTGAAATGTATACAGGTGACAATCTTTTCGAGATTGAAAACTATCGCGACTTAACCGAGCTTTTCAAAAACGCGAAGCGCGTTACCTTTATAAAAGAAAAAGACGCGGTTTTAATGCATTATCTCGACCAGAAGAAATTCAAAAAGATACCCGATGTGGCTATTGACCTTGCATTCCCTGTAGTTCACGGTACCAATTGCGAGGACGGCACAATGGCGGGCTACTTTGAATTTTTAGGTCTGCCTTATATCAGCTGCGATATTATCTCTGCCGCAGTCGGTATGGATAAGGCTGTGTTTAAGGATGTTTTAAAATCGGCAGGCCTACCCGTGCTTGACTGCATCAAATTCCGCGCTCGTGAATATACACTCGATAAAGAAAAAATCACAACCGAAATAAAAGAAAAAATAGGTTTTCCGCTTATTGTAAAGCCTGTAAATCTGGGCTCAAGCGTTGGAATTACCAAGGTTAATACCCAAGAAAAGCTTGACGAGGCAATCCGACTTGGTATCAGCTTTTCTGATACTATTCTTGTTGAAAAGGCTATAACCTCACTGCGCGAAATTAACTGCTCGGTTTTAGGTGACAGTGACGAATGTGAGGCATCGGTATGTGAAGAGCCGTTTATGAACGACGAAATTTTGTCTTATGAAGATAAATATATGGGAGGTAAAAATTCGGGCGCATCAAAAGGTATGGCATCTTTAGGCCGTAAAATCCCTGCCGATTTACCTGAAGATAAATCAAATGAAATCCGTGACCTTTCCTGCGAAATCTTTAAGGCAATCGGCGCGTCGGGCGTTGTACGCATAGACTTTTTGCTTGATTGTGATACAGGTCGCGTTTATGCCAACGAAATCAACACAATCCCCGGTTCGCTTGCCTTTTATCTGTGGGAAGCGACAGGTCTTAAATATACCGATATGATTGACAGACTTGTAGAAATTGCATTCCGCAGACAGCGAAACCGCGACAATCTGACCTTTACCATTGATACAAACATTTTGTCGGGCGTGTCTTTCGGCACAAAGGGCGCTAAAGGGGCAAAGCTTTAATGACAGCCCTTTTAATAAAATTATTTATTAAAAACTACGTTGATACAAAATCATTGGCTGTTCGCAACCGTTACGGCAATTTAGGCAGCGTTGTAGGTGTTGCCGCAAATGTTTTGCTAAGCTTGATTAAGATTGTAATAGGTTTAATAAGCGGCATCCTTTCGCTTACTGCCGACGGATTTAACAATCTTGCCGATGTTGGCTCTTCTGTGGTGACGCTGATTGGCTTTAAGCTGGCGGGCAAGCCTGCCGACCGCGACCATCCGTTTGGACACGGCAGAATGGAATATATTTCAGCGTTTATAGTATCGTTTTTGATACTGCTTGTAGGCTTTGAATTACTGAAAAATTCTATAAATACTTTAATTGACGGTGTGTCTTCGCCCGTATTTTCAAAAACCGCAATTATAGTGCTTGCAGTGTCAATAATTGTAAAGCTGTGGTTGTTTTTCTTCAACCGTAAAATAGGCAAGATAATCAATTCTTCGGCACTTGTAGCCACCGCCAAGGACAGTCTTAACGACTGTGTCGCAACATCGGCTATTTTAGTGGCGGCAATTGTAACGAATTTTGTGATGTTGCCTTTTAACCTTGACGCCGTTATGGCGATATGCGTGGCGCTCTTTATATTGTGGTCGGGTTTTTGTTCCGCACGCGATACGCTTAATGAAATTTTAGGCGGTCCGCCCGAACCGAAACTTATAAGCGATATAAACGATACGGTTTTAAGCTTTGATGAGTTTCACGGCATACACGATCTTATAGTGCACAACTATGGCCCCGGTCGTCAGTTTGCTTCGGTTCACGTAGAGGTGCGCGCCGACGCTGATATAGTGGCTTGCCACGAAAAAATAGATATTTGTGAAAAATTGGTTTGCGAAAAGCTTGGTGTAAATTTGGTCATACACATGGACCCAATCGACACCGATGATAAGTCTGTAGCTGTGGCAAAAGAAAAAATTGCAAATATTTTAAAAGATATTGATCCCAAACTTTCTATGCACGATTTTCGTATGACACCTGCCGCAAGCCACCGCACAAACTTGATTTTTGATGTGGTTATACCCTCGCATTTAAAGCTTTCAGAAAACGAGCTTAACGATATAATCTGTCAAAAAGCGCACGAATATGATAAAACCTATGTTTGTGTGATAACCTTTGACCGCGATTTTACGGGATAATAATGTGCAAGTTACATAAGCGACAACAATATTTTTTGTCACAAAGTATTATTGACATTCTTTCTGATATCCTATATAATGTTAGTAGAGTAAAAAGAGAGGGTGTTTATAATGATTTTTAAATTTTGCATACGAAAAAAGTCTGTGCAAAGCTTTTTTGAATTGAATGAAATATATTTGCCCGATAAATCTTGCCTCAAAATTTGCGCAGACTGAAACTTTAATTTTAAAAGTTTTGGTTTGCGATTTTTTATTTAATTATAATAAAAAAATAAAATTTTGAGGTGATAAAATGACTGTACATAGTAAGAAAATAATTTCTGTTTTAATTTGTTTTGTATTGTTGTTGACTTGCGGCTTTTTCACAAATATGCAAGTTGATGCTTGCGGAAATTACATAGTTTGGGAAAATCATGCAAAATTAATAGATGGTGTCGGTAGTTATGGCGACCATGTAAGATATTATTGGATAGACAGTTCGGCATCCGGCGAAACAAGCCGAATTTCACAAGCACGATACGATTGGGTTAATACAACCCAGTTGACAACTTCAATTCTCATTAGGCAAATTAGTACGCAGTCAAGTTCGGTTTTTGATATTTATAAAAATCAGCGGTATCCTTATGCATCGGATATACAAGGTGTGGCGTTGTTTTATAACACTTCGAATGAACTTATGGGAGAACCGACATACGATTATAAATGGACACAAATAGTATTGGTTACCCAAAATTACAATGAAGCCACCGAATCCGAAAAATTAGGTATAATATCACATGAATTCGGACATTGTTTTGGTTTGGCTCATACGCCGAAAGCGACAAATCGTATTATGTACCCATATACAAACGGTCGTGAGGTGAATAGCCCCGGTTTGTGGGATTTGTTTACCGTTAATCATTTGTACGGATAGGGAAAGGAGACACAATTATGTTTAAAAAATATTTAAGTTTGGCTTTAACCGTCGCACTATTGGTTGTCTTGGCGGTTGGGTGCGACGGCAAGGCGAGCGTTGCCGAGAAAAAATTTGTTGATAAGACAATTTCGGTAGACTCATTTGATCCGAACGATTTTTCGTCAAAGATTATCGAAAGTATGTCGCCGAGTTTCAGCAAGTTGTATAAAGACCAATCCGAACTGTACGAGGTTGCGACAAATGTAGTTTACGGCACGGTTAAAGATACGGCATATTTTGACGAAAGCGGAGCGGCACATATCTTATACGACTTTGCAATCGACGAGGTATATAAGGGTTCGCTTAACGAGGGCGATGTAATTTCGGTTTTGACCTTAGGCGGTTATGTAAGACTTTCAAAGTATATTGAAGTTTACGGAAACACAAGGTTTGAAGATTATACCGACGAACAAATCAATGCCACGGTTATGGAATCGGACAATATGGGAATACCCACACCCGAGGTAGGGGATAAGTATTTATTGTTCCTTTCGGATCCTATTGCCGACGAAGCACCGTTCCCGAACGGCGCTTATGTTGAAAAAGGTTCTTTTATGGGAAGATATGCAGAGCAAGGCGATGAGTTTGTAAGGTACAAACCCGAAAGCGAACCCGATTTTTATCTCGGTGCGGAAGAAAAAATTTCAAAAACATCTGTCGAGGTTAATCTCAAAAAAGCAAAAGATGAAATCAAATAGTAAATAAGCGGTAAACAGCACTTAATTCTTGCATTAAGTGCTGTTTTACTGTATAATAATAAATATTAAAGCGTAAAGGATTGTGTGCTTATGAACTTTACACCTGTTGATAACACAGGCCGTGTAGACGGCTTTTGCCTTGTTAAAAGTGTTGATGTTAAAACGTCGTCAAAAGGCGATACCTATCTCGATTTTACCTTGGGTGACAGCACGGGCGAAATAAACGGCAAGCTATGGCGCTATGTGCCGTCCGAGCACGGCGAATACAAGGCTAATGACCTTGTAAAAATACGTGGTACTATATCGCAGTATAACGGCGCTGACCAGTTGCGAATTGAACGAATAAGACCGACAATAGAGTCGGACAATGTGCACATTGAAGATTTTGTTCGCACCTCGGGCTACAGCTCGGAGCAGATGTACGACGCGCTTATGAATATTGCAAATTCTTTTGCCGATAATAATTTAAAGCTGATAGTTACCACAATTCTTGCCGACAACCGCGAGAATTTGCTTTATTGGCCTGCGGCTTTCAAGCTTCATCACGCGCTACGCGGGGGACTGCTGATGCACACACTGTCAATTGTTCGTCTTTGCGAGGGTGTATGTAATGTGTATCCGTTTATCGACCGCGAGCTGCTGCTTTCGGGCGCGATACTTCACGACATATCAAAATTGCAGGAGTTTGATGTAAACGAAGCAGGCGTTGCCGATGGTTATACTGTAGAAGGCAACCTTTTAGGACATATCGCTATGGGCGCTACCACAATAGATAAATACGCTGAAAAATTAGGTGTTGACCGCAGAGTATCGGTACTGCTCCAGCATATGATACTTTCTCACCACGGCGAGCCCGATTTTGGCGCGGCGGTAAGACCGATGTTTATTGAAGCCGAAGTACTCTCGGAGCTTGACCTTATGGATTCGCGTATCTACGAAATGCGCGAGGCGGTAGCAAATGCACAGCCCAATGATTTTTCAGGTCGTGTCTGGGCGCTTGATAACCGCAAGCTTTTTAATCACACAAGAACCGATTTAGACACTCAGCCTAAATTGTTTTAAATATGTTTTTGAATAAGAAAGGAAGTAAAAATTATGAAAATCACAAAAGATATGATAGTAGGCGACGTTCTCGATATAGATACAGGAGCCGCAAAATACTTTTTTGAAATCGGTATGCACTGCCTCGGCTGTCCCGCATCCCGCGGTGAGTCTATCGAGCAGGCTTGCGCTGTTCACGGCGCAGACGCTGATGAACTGGTAGAAAAGCTTAACGCATATTTTGCAGAAAAATAATGATAGAGTTAAGCAAGAGGTTATCTCTTATTGCCGAACTGGTAAATGAGGGCAGTAGTGTATGTGACGTAGGTACCGATCACGGCTATCTGCCCGCATTTTTATATCTTTCAGGCAAATGCAAAAATGTGACCGCTACCGATATAAACCAAAAACCGCTTGAAAGCGCAAAAGCAAACCTTGCGCGCCTTGGCGCCGATAAGGTAAAACTTATTTTGTGCGACGGGTTAGCATCGGTTACAAGACAGGATGCTGACACCGTTATAATTGCGGGTATGGGCGGCGAGGTTATAAGCGGAATTATTAGTCGCGCCGCATTTTTGCGTGACAATACCGTAAGCCTTATTTTACAGCCTACTACTGCGGCAAAGGAACTGCGACTCTTTTTAGCTCAAAACGGTTTCGTTGTAGAGCGGGAACAGGCGTTAGCCGAAAACGGTAAGATATATTCGGTAATGCTGGTGCGTTTTAGCGGCTCGCCCTATACAATAAGTGATACGCAAGCCGTAATCGGAATTTTAAAACCCGATAGCGACGAGGCAAAACAGTATATTGAAAAGCAATATAAAATAGCAAGTAAGTGTGCGCATGATCTTGAAAAAGTGGCACACAAGCAAAACGAATATAGTTATTATTTAAAATTAAGCGAAGAATTAAAAAATATTTTGGGAGGTTAAAATGGCTTTTGACGGCGGATTTTTACATACTGTGACAAACGAATTACAACAAGCGATAGACTGTCACATAGATAAAATCTATCAGCCGGCACGCGATGTGCTGGTGCTTACACTGCGCAAAAAAGGTTTTGTTAAAAAACTTGTTTTAAGCGCGGCGTCAGGTACTGCGCGTGTGCAGTTTACCGAACAAAAATATGAAAATCCCGATACGCCGCCAATGTTTTGTATGCTCGCCCGCAAAATCTTTTCCTCGGCAAAGCTGGTGAGTGTAGAACAAAAGGGTCTTGAGCGCGTAATAGAATTTACTTTTGATACCGCCAACGAGATGGGCGACCGCATAAAGCCTAAAATAATCTGCGAGCTTATTGGAAACAGCAGCAATATTATACTTGTGGGTGAGGACGGCAAAATATATGATGCCGTTCACCGCAGTGATATTGAAAAAAGCGACCGAATGATAGTATCGGGCGCGACCTACCAATATCCCGATTCGCAAAACAAGACCAACGTATTAAATGCCGATTTAGAAGCACTTGCAAATGAAATATCAAATCTTAAAAACGAGGATTTATCACAAAGCTTTTTACAAACACTCGAGGGTGTATCACCGCTTGTTTGCAGAGAACTGGCAAATGGAAATAGCGTAATAAAGGCCTTGCAAAAATTAAAAAACAATCTTTTATCTGGCGAATTTGTTATGCTTTGCAAAGATGGCGGAGTTCCGGTTGATTTTTGCTATATGCCAATCACTCAATATGGCAATCTTTACAATGTTAAGCAGTTCAGCTCACCGTCTGACCTTTTAGATGCCTTTTATTTCGAGCGTGAAAACCTGTCCCGCATACACAAGGCGTCGGCAGATATAACAAAGCTTGTTTCAAATCTTACGGTGCGCGCGCGTCGCCGTATGGCAATACGCCAAAAAGAGTTAGAGGAAAACCGTGACCGCGAGGATTTGCGTATAAAAGGCGAGCTTATCAAGGCTAACCTTTACGCAATAGAACAGGGAAGCGCTGTGGCGCGGGTGCAAAATTATTACGATGAAAATTTATCCGAAATAGAAATACCGCTTGACCCCGCTTTATCTCCTGCGGCAAATGCCGCAAAATATTTTAAAGATTATAAAAAAAGCTGCGGTGCGGTGCAGTCGCTCGGCGCACTTATTGAGAGTGACCGTCAAGAAATTGATTATCTTGAGTCGGTTGCTGAAAGCCTTGCGCGATGCAAAACGCTTGCCGACCTTGCCGAAATAAGAGAAGAGTTGACGCTTGGCGGTTACACAAAGCAAACGGCTAAAAAGCAAAATCGCAAAAAGCAGCAACCACAGCTTGCGGAATATAAATCGGTTGAGGGCTACCGCATACTTGTCGGTAAAAATAATATGCAAAACGACCTTATAACCTGTAGTCTGGCTTCAAAAGGCGATATGTGGTTCCACACGAAAAATATTCACGGCTCTCACGTTGTGGTGTTTTGCGGAGGACAGCCGCTTAGTGATGAAACGGTTATTTTTGCGGCATCACTTGCCGCTAAAAATTCAAAAGCGTCCGATTCCAATAATGTACCGGTTGATTACACACCTATTAAATATGTAAAAAAGCCAAACGGTGCTAAGGCGGGTATGGTAATTTACACCACAAACAAAACGGTGTTTGTCAATCCACACACAGAGGAGGGTATATAATGAAAATAGGCATATCCACCTCCTGCCTTTACCCTATGTATACCGAGCAGTCGTTTGAACTTATAGCGAAAAATGGGGTAGGACTTACCGAAATATTTTTTAACGCTAATTGCGAGCTTGAGCCTTCCTTTATAAATCAATTGTCCGAAATAAAAGCAGAATACGGCATAACCGTATCAAGTATTCACCCTACAATGTCGCTTGCTGAGTCTTTTATGCTTTTTTCAAACTATGACCGCCGCTTTTATGAAGGTCTTGAAATTTACAAGCGCTATGGCGAGATAGCCGCCCAGCTTGGCGCCCGTTATGTCATTATGCACGGCGGCAAGCCGAACGGCACTATGGATGATTACGGTTATTTTGACCGTTTCGCCAAGGTGGCAGAGGTAGTAAGTCGGAACGGCACCACGCTCTTACAGGAAAATGTTGTGTTTTTTCGCGCGGGCAATATTGATACGCTTCGCAATATGTCGGACTATTTAGGCGACAGTGTTAATTTTTGTCTTGATGTCAAGCAAAGCCTTCGCGGCGGATATTCGCCATATGATGTTTTGCGTCTGTTGGGCAGCAAAATCAAGCATCTGCATTTAAGTGACAACAATTCACAAAACGACTGTATGCTACCTCTTACAGGTGATTTTGATTTCAAAGATTTTTTGACTACCGCTAAAGAGTGCGGCTACACAGGCGATGCTGTAATCGAGCTGTATCGCAATGCCTTCACAGAGCCACAGGAGCTCTTTGATTCGCATAAAAAATTAGTTGAAAAAGTTTTTTAAAAAAATTAAAAAAAGTGCTTGACAAATGAAAGTGGTTGTTGTATAATCACTTTTGCCGCTTGAGAAGGGCGGCACAACACAGTCGGTGTTGATTGCGGTGAGGGTCCACCCGTTCCCATTCCGAACACGGAAGTTAAGCTCACTTGCGCTGAAGATACTTGGCGGGCAGCTGCCTGGGAAAATAAGTAGATGCCGACACAAAAAACAGCCTAATGCATTGCATTAGGCTGTTTTTTATCCAATCCGACAGGATTGGTATGTAATCAGCCGCAAGGCTGTATGTAATCGCCGTCTGGCGCATGTAACCAGCCGCAAGGCTGTATTTTTATCCTTTACAAAATTAAACCTTACATATATAATATATATACATTAAATAAAAAAGGGGGCTATAAAATGACATACAATATAAATACCGCGATTTTCAGCAACACATTTCCTATGCCGAGCGTCGTTGCGGACAAGTATTTAAAAATAGCCACCCATACGCAGCTTAAGGTTTTGCTTTATTTTATGCGTAATATTTCAGATGGAATTGACCCGCAAAAAATAGCAGATGCTCTGTCACTACCTCTTAGTGAAACAGAGGATGCGCTTGTTTTCTGGCAGCAGCGCGACATATTAATTGGTGAAAAAACACCCGAATCGCAAACTAAGGCGGTTATAATAAACAGTGCTATGCCAACCCGCGCCGATGTTATAAAACGCGGTCTTGAGGATGAACGGTTGATGTTTCTGCTTCGCGAGGCGCAGCTCAAATTTGGCAGAAACTTGAAACAAAATGAGAGCAGTCTGCTGGTATCACTTTATGACGATCACGGTATGGATGCGTCGGTTATATTGCTTTTGCTCGGGTATGCTGCGCGTGAAGGCAAATGCAACATAGCTTTTGTAAAGAAAACAGCGACCCTTTGGTTAAATCAGGGTGTAGAAACCGTAGCAGATGCCGAACGCCTTATTGCCGACGCGGCAAAACAAAACCTTGCGTGGAGCATAGTGCAAAACACCTTTGGAATTGAAAAGCGCAACCCAAGCGCCAAAGAGTTAGAGCTTTCAAACCTTTGGGTAAACGAATGGAAAGTAAGCTCTGATATGCTTAAAGCTGCATACGACGCTTGCGTTGATACCAAAACAAAACTGAGTATGCCTTATGTTGCGAAAATTATCGAATCTTGGCACAAGGCGGGTTATACTACTCCTAGTGACATTATCAAAGAAAACAAATCTCAACCCGTTGTTAAAAAAGCGCCCGCAAAAAATGATTTTGCAGGGTATGACCTCGATTTGTATGAAAAAATGCTTAAAGATAAAATTAACAGAAAGGATTAACGGTGCCGTATGACGCGCGAACAAAGTTATTCACAAGCGTTTGAAAATCAAAAAAATGCTTTGATGTTTAAAAAAGCAACATTTGAAGCTGCAATACAAAAGCTGTCGAAAGAAAACTCCGCATTTGCCGAGATAAATAAAAAATTATCTTGCCTGGGTGCTCAGCTTGCCATAACTGCAATTTCAGGTGACAGTACAGCTCTTGCAAAAATGCAGGATGAAATGACCGCCTTGTCGCGTGAACGCAGTCAGATTCTAAAATCTGAGGGCATTGCCGACATAGAATATGCTTGTTCTGCCTGTCGGGACACAGGATACATAAACGGTAAAATTTGCAATTGTATTCACGAAAGCGCAAAGGAAATTCTTATAGAAAGTCTGTCGGCATCTTTGCCGCTTGACAGCTGCCGTTTTGAAAACTTTGATCTTAATTATTACCCTACAAAGACCGATGACGGCGTCAACCCTCGAAAATATATGACAGGTATATTCAAAATGTGCCGTGAATATGTTATCAATTTTGATCCACAAAAAAGCGAAAGTTTGCTTTTTATGGGAAACACAGGGCTTGGCAAAACACATCTAACACTTTCTATCGTATCGGAGCTTTTAAGACGCGGATTTAACGTTATATACGGTGCGGCATATAATCTGTTTGGCGAGATGGAAAGCGAGCACTTTGATCGCCATACTAATACGGCATATAATGCCGCGATAGAATGTGACCTTTTGGTTATTGACGATCTTGGCAGTGAATTTGTTTCCCCTTACATACAGAGTTTGTTCTATAACATTATAAATACGCGTGACCTTAGTGGCAGACCCACCGTGATAAATACCAATCTCACAATGGGTGAAATTGCTACGCGTTACACGCCGCGAGTTGCATCTCGTTTGGTTAAGTACAACGGTGAAATATTTATAGGTAACGATATCCGCCAATTAAAAGCAATAGAAAAAAGTAAAATATAACACAAAGCCGACGCAGAATTCTGCGTCGGCTTTGTACTGATTTATTTAATTATTTTTTTAATAGCTTTTAAAATCGGCGGTAAAATGAGCGCAAACACTACCGAAGTTATCACTGCAGCGATTACTCGGTTTATAAGTGCTATGCCTAAAACTGCGGCGGGATAGCTATAGATCAAGCTGTCAAGCCATAAAACGATCGTGTTGATTGCGGTTACGACAAGTGCGCTTATGATTGTTTTAACGCAAAGAATATGTGACTTTAGCGACTGCTTAAAGGCTTTGAACAACAAGCCGAAAACAATACCTCGTGCGACAGCGGGCAACACCCACAGTAGTGTGGTGGGGGCAAGTCCATAGGTTATAAGCTGACCTAAAAATGCGCCGACAAAGCCTGTGAGCGCACCCCAAATCGGTCCGAAAAAGGCGCTGATAATTATTACGGGAAGACCGCTTACTGACAACTTCATACTACCGCCAAAGGGCGCGCTTACAGATACCGCTAAAAAGTCAAGTCCTACATAAAGCGCCGCCATAACAGCAGACAGACAAATTTTTTTAATGCTTTCTTTTTTCATAAAATAAAAACCTCCTATCATCCGTAACTAACTGATAATAGGAGGTATTTTTATATGCAATACTGCTATTATTTGTCAGCGGGATGCGACAGCAAAACCGCGAGTTTTAAAAAACTCTTCGTCTGCGTGACAACTCCCCGTTCACACAACACTTAACGCCTTGCCGTCTACTCTGAATTTTGTAATTTTATTATATACCATTTTTGATATTTGTCAACTAAATCTTACCTGCGTCGCGAAGCACCTTTACTTTAAGTACGGCAATCTGGGTTTTCGCGTCCTTGATTTCGCCCGAAAGCACCATCCGTACCGCTTCTTCAAGCGGTATGCGCAGCACATCTAAAAACTCGTCCTCGTCGGGTGACATTTCTCCAAAGGTAAGACCTGTGGCAAGAAAACAATATATAACCTCATTTACATATCCGGGCGACGGGTAAAGCGGGCATAAATCAATATAGTTTTGTGCTGTGGCACCCGTTTCCTCACGCAGCTCGCGCTTGCCGCATTCAAGAGGGTCTTCGTCTTGTCGGTCGCGCTTGCCTGCGGGTATTTCAAGCGTTTCTTCGCTGTAGGGATAGCGCCATTGCTTTACAAACAGCAGCTCGTCATTGTCGGTCAGCGCCGCAACACATACGCCGCCGGGGTGCTCTACCACTTCGCGTGTAGCGGTGTTTCCGTTTGGTAGCAACGCCTTGTCCTGCCGCAGGCTGATAATTCTGCCTTTAAATTTATACTCAAAGCTTAACTGTTTTTCTTCTAAATTCATTATTTCATACCGCCTTTAATATAATTTAAATAGATTGTTTTAGAGGGTGTTAACTTTGGAAAGAGTAGTAAAATACGTGGATTACGATTATATGAGTTCAAGAAAAATAATAAACGAACTCTGCGAAAAATATCCTGTTTTGCAGCAGTTCAGTATAGGCAAAAGCTGCGCAGGGCGAGAAATTCCCGCGCTAAAACTAAATGAGTCAAATGAATATGTGCTTTTTGCCGCCGCATTTCACGGCAGCGAGCATATAACAAGCAATATATTACTGCTTTTTTTAGAAGAGCTTGCCGATGCTTATTTACATAACCGTGCCCTTGCTGGAATAAATGTAAAAAAAGCTCTTGGTCCCCGTGGCATAATATTTGTGCCGTGCGTTAATCCCGACGGATGCGAAATATCAATCCGCGGTGCGCTTGGCTGTGGCAGAGCGGCGGGGAATATTTACAAGATGTGTCAGGGCGATTTTATCCACTGGAATGCGAATCTGCGAGGTGTGGATATAAACCACAATTTTGATGCGGGTTGGCACGAGCTTCACGCTCTTGAACGAAAATCCGGCATACTTGGTCCTGCGCCCACTCGCTTTGGCGGTGAGCGACCACACAGCGAGCCCGAAACACAGGCTTTGGTAAACCTTTGTAAAGAGCATAACATACATCACGCGTTGGCGCTTCATTCGCAAGGTGAGGTGATTTATTGGAGCTATAACGGTTTTGAAACCAAAACCTCAAAGCGCATGGCAGAAATTATGGCGGCAACCAGCGGCTATGCGCTTGACGTGCCCGTAGGGTTGGCTTCGGGCGGCGGCTTTAAGGATTGGTTTTTAAAAGAATACCTTCGCCCCGCCTTTACGGTAGAGGTGGGCAATGGTAAAAACCCGTTGCCTATAACCGATGCGCCAAAAATATATAACGACATCCGCGAAATGCTCACGATATCTGCCATAATGTAATCTTACCACCATATTATTACTATTTCAATAAAAACTTGATTTCCAAGGTTGGAAATTTTTTATGTTCTTACATATAAAAAAATCTTGAAAATGAATATACAGTAGAGTATAATTACTCTGTTAAGGATAGGATATGTTTGCGTTTTTTGTGCAACATATATTAAGGGATGTTTTGTAGCTCTCATTCAGCCCCCATCCAAAAAGAAAGGATATGTTAAATATGGAAAAAAAAGAGCGCAGAGTAGGAACAGTATCAAGAGGTATTCGTTGCCCGATTATCCGTGAGGGTGATAATCTGGCAGAAATCGTGGCAAACAGCGTTATTGAAGCGGCAGAAATCGAAGGCTTTCCGCTTCGCGACCGCGACGTTATTGCTATGACCGAGTCAATCGTTGCGCGTTCGCAGGGTAATTATGCAACCGTTGACAATATCGCAGCCGATGTAAAGGCAAAGCTTGGCGGAGGTACAATCGGTGTTATTTTCCCGATTTTATCCCGTAACCGTTTTGCAATATGTCTTAAAGGTATTGCAAAGGGCGCTAAAAAGATAGTTCTTATGCTTAGCTATCCTTCTGATGAGGTGGGCAACTCACTTGCAACCTATGATTTAATTGATGCCGCAGGCATTAATCCCTATAGCGACGTATTAACACTTGAACGCTACCGTGAGGTTTTTGGTGTTCAGAAGCTCGAATTTACAGGCGTTGACTATGTTCAGTATTACGCTGACCTTATCAAAGAAATGGGTGCCGAGGTTGAGATTATCTTTGCTAATCAGCCAAAGGCTATACTTAATTACACCGATTGCGTGCTTACCTGCGATATCCATACCCGTGCACGCACAAAGCGCTTACTCAAAGAAGCAGGCGCAAAGGTGGTTTGCGGCCTTGATGATATTATGAACTCATCAATTGACGGCAGCGGTTATAATGAAAAGTATGGACTGCTTGGTTCTAACAAATCCACCGAAGAAACCATTAAACTCTTCCCGAAAGAGTGCAAGGATCTGGTTCTTGATGTGCAGGACCGCGTTCTCAAGGCAACTGGCAAGAGTGTCGAGGTTATGGTTTACGGCGACGGCGCGTTTAAGGACCCACAGGGTAAAATCTGGGAGCTTGCCGACCCTGTTGTATCACCCGCATTTACTGACGGACTTATCGGTACACCTAATGAATTAAAGCTTAAATATCTTGCAGACAACGACTTCAAGGATTTAAGCGGCGATGCTCTTAAAGAGGCAATCTCTGCCAGCATCAAGGCAAAGGACGGCAGTCTTGTGGGTAATATGGCAGCGCAAGGCACAACCCCACGTCAGCTTACCGACCTTATCGGTTCACTTTGCGATCTGACCAGTGGTTCAGGCGATAAGGGTACCCCCGTTGTCCTCGTACAAGGTTATTTTGACAACTATACCAATTAAAGCGCAAGGGGGACAAGTCTATGAGTTCAAACGTAAGACCCGAGTCTATGGAAAGGATTACTACCATAGAGCTGGCACAAAAATTTATTGACGAACAGGTAGCCGAGGTTCGCGCACAAGTCGGCGATAAAAAAGTTTTATTAGCTCTTTCGGGCGGTGTAGACAGCTCGGTTGTAGCGGCGCTTCTTATAAAAGCTATCGGCAAACAGTTGGTTTGCGTTCACGTAAATCACGGACTGATGCGCAAGGGCGAAAGCGAACAGGTTATCGAGGTTTTTGGCAAAGAGCTTGATGCTAACCTTATATATATTGACGCTACAGATCGCTTTCTCAACCTGCTTGCAGGTGTCAGCGACCCCGAGCAAAAGCGCAAGATTATCGGCGGCGAGTTTATCAAGGTCTTTGATGAAGAGGCTGCCAAGCTTGACGGCATAAGCTTTTTGGCACAGGGTACAATCTACCCCGATATATTAGAATCCGACGGCGTTAAGGCTCACCACAATGTTGGTGGACTGCCCGAGGATATGGAAATGGAGCTTGTAGAGCCTGTTAAACTGCTTTACAAGGATGAGGTTCGCGTTGTGGGCGAGGCGCTGGGTCTGCCACATGGTATGGTTTACCGTCAACCCTTCCCGGGTCCCGGTCTTGGCGTAAGATGCCTTGGCGCTATCACACGCGACAGACTTCACGCGCTGCGCGAGGCAGACGCAATCTTGCGTGAAGAGTTTGACAAAAACGGTCTTGCAGGTAAGGTATGGCAGTATTTTATTGCCATTCCCGATATGACCGCTGTCGGTGTTATCGACGGAAAGCGTCTTGACGGTTGGTGCGCTATCATACGTGCGGTTAACACCACCGACGCTATGACCGCCACTATCGAGGAAATCCCCTATGCGCTGCTGCATCACATAACCGCCCGCATTACAAGCGAAGTAAAGGGCATCAGCCGCGTGCTTATGGATATCACACCTAAGCCTGTAGGAACAATCGAATTCGAGTAGAATTTGATTGTTCCAACTATGATTGTTTCGCAAGAAACAATCATATCATAACGTTTGCGCCAGCAAACTCATAACTCTAAACTCATAACTGACTTTATCTTATTAGCGAAACAAGTTATGAGTTATGGGCGGCTTCGCCGCGTTATGATTTGCCTTACGGCAAAGTTGCTTTATGGTAATCATATCATAACTTAAAAGAAGGAAAATCTTATGGCGGATAGTGTTTTAAGAGATAAATCTAAGCTTTTTGCTAAAAATATAGTTTTACTTTGCAGAAAAATGAAATCCAATCACATTGAGCCTGCGCTAATAAACCAGTTGTTGCGTAGTGGAACTTCGGTAGGAGCAAATATACACGAAGCGCAATATGCGCAAGGTACAAAAGATTTTGTTTCAAAGTTTGAAATTGCGCTTAAAGAATGCAACGAGAGTGAATATTGGCTTGAACTTTTGTATGAAACAAATTCAATTACAAAACAAGAGTTTGAACACTATCAAAACGATTGCATTACGTTGCGCAGAATGTTGGTATCATCTGTGACAACCTTAAAAAACAAAAAATAAAATTCGAATTTTATTGACTATGATTTTGTAAGAAATAATCATAATATAACGCAATGAAATTGCTTACAACGTTTGCGACAGCAAACTCATAACTCTAAACTCATAACTCATAACTTAAAAAACAAGCCTTTGTCGTTTGACAAAGGCTTGTTTTCGTAGTAAACACTTACTTTATTTTGTACGATTTCAATAATTTACATTAAAAAACTCAAAAACTTTCAATAAATTTTGTTGACAAAATATCGCTTTAATGTTAGAATATAGTAGTATATTTGTCTAGGTTTGCCCTTATTGTATTTTATACAATAACCTCTACCATATATGGTAGAAAATTGCGTAGCAATCATAATTTAAGATAGGGTAAGCTTTGACGTTGGTTATATATATCCCCTCTGCATTCGGTAGTGCAAAAAAAAGTATTTCGTGCGAAAGCACAAAAAGGAGATTGAGAGATCATGACAATGAAACTCCCACGCAAATTACTATCGTGCCTGTTGGTACTGGCAATTTGCATCACCACAGTCTTCGGTTGTCTTATGACCGTAAGCGCTGCAGCCGCTTCATATGCGTTTGGCGAAGGCAGCGTTAACGAGGAATTAACCGAAGCCGCCATAAACGTAACCCTTACGCCGCCAACTGATGTTGCGACGCTTGCAAACGGTACGTATATGGCAGAATTTATGCTAAATGAGGTTGACACTGACGGCCTTGTGTTGCAGAGTGTTGCGGTTGAGGCAATTGCGCCCAACAGCATTCCTCTTGACACAATCGGTCTTTCATATAACAGTGAGGACCTTGCAGACGGCGAAATTGCATATATCGAATTGGATTGCAATGCTGCCTTTACCTCTGTTACACTGAAGCTAACCTTCGGTTTTTCAGGCGGCACGGCTGTAAAAGGTAACGAATACAAAATGTCTATAGATTCTGTTACATATACCGGTCGTTACGAAGGCGAAACCTACACCGAAACTGCAAGTGCTACAGGTGTTATCAAAACAGGCTGCGACCATATCATCACTATTGATGACCAGAGCGTTTTAGTAAACACAGACAGTGTAAACGGCTACAGCGTTTACACCAATTCGGTATGCTCTGTTTGCGGGGAGCGTTTTGATTATCAGGTAATCCCCACCGCAGTTCCAAGCGATGAAAAGGTTATTTATTGGGACGGTAGCGTAACATCCGTATCAAGTTTTGATGAACTTGGCGGCAAAGGTACGTCAGATGAACCTTACATAATCGACAGCGCTGCTGATCTTGCCTTGATTGCAGGCGCAACTATTAATTCAGCAAATCTGTATTTTAAGGTTGCTGACGGCATCGATGCAATCGTTCTTCAGTCTGAAAGTGTTGGCGCTGGTATTTTGGAACTCACAAGCGCATCTGCTGTTAAGGATTATTTTGAAGATACAAGCAAAACAGGCTTTGTAGAATGGGTGCGCGGCGGTTGGTCAACCGCAACACCTTTTATAGGTAGTTTTGACGGTAACGGCGTTGAAATCTATGGCCTTTATGCCAATACACCTAACGATACCAATCCACTTGCAGGTCTTTTTACACAAATTGATGCAGGTGCTGCAATCAGCAATGTAACCGTTAAAAACTCTTACATTAACAGCAAATCCTTTGCCGCCTTTATTGCTCCCTATTCAGGTAGCGACAAGCAAGGCTTAATGACAACGGGCACGGTTAGCTTTTCACAGTGTATCGTTGCAAACTGCTATATGGTTTCTAATGTAGATAACAGCACCAATAAGGCCGGCATTATGACCGGTACCATGAATGATTACATCAATATGAGCAATTGTTTGGTTTATGGCAATGATGCCAACAACGTTGCAGTACCTTATAAAGATGATTCATCAATAAAGGGCTTTAAGATTAGCCTTGTTGGCGATTTGGAAAACGTTAAAGACCCTGTCGACAGCATAACAAACTGCATTTGCTTGGGTGCAACACCATATCCGCAATATAACGTAGGATACAACAACTTTGTTGTTCCAAATGCATCGATGTTCAGCAATGTATATACAGATCAGCCAACCGAAGATATTTCTCTGTACATATATGAGGGCGCAGCATATAGATATTACAATAAGGCTAACCAAGTGATAGCGGACAGTCTTACCTCAGTCACTGCTACACAGGTTAAGACACAAGACTTTGTAACCACATTTAACACCAATGCAGGTACAGAAGTTTTGGCAGTTGACGTAAACGGCGGCTACCCCACCTTTGCAAAAGACGTTGCAAAACCGGGTTCGACAGGTATTGTTGAAACTTGGGGCGACACAAAGAGCACTCTTACGGGCGAAACTACCGTTCACGAAACTACCGGTACAGCAGAGCCCAGATGGTATGACAACACATTTGAGCTTCTTGATCCAAGCAATGCAGAAAACTCTGAAACCACCCCATACAAAATCGACTCTGCCGAGGGTCTTGCTTGGCTTGCTACTCAAGCAACGGCAGCCGAAACAACAGGCAAGTGGTATAAGGTTGCTGACGGCATCAAGGCGTTCAATATGAACACAAAAGTTGACATGAGCGGCGATATGACACTAGCCGAGGTTGAGGCTGCGTTAAACACCACATGTCAGATGAAGACATGGTGGGGCGGCAAATTCGCAGGTAGCTTTGACGGCAACGGCGTAACAATTTACGGTGTGCAAGGCTACAATACCACATATGGCGGTTCAGGCGGACTTTTTGGTACTGTTACTGCAGGTACCACTCTCAAGAATTTCACATTAAAGAATTCTTATTTTTATGGCGATGCCGTAGGTTCGCTCTTTAATGCTGGTGATGGTACAGGAATTATAACTATGGAAGGCATAGTTCTTACGGGTAACGTTTTGGTTTCTTATCGTAATAACGGCGCAGAAAGCTTCGGTGGTGTTTTGTTTGGTCGTGCGGGCAGTAACAGGGTTGATGTAAAGAACTGCTTGGCTTATAACAACATCGCTAAGCATCAGGGCTTCTACACCACCGGCTCAGGCTATGAAAAAACAGGCTATGATGTTACCTACGGATTTATAGGCAACGCATCAAAAGTTAACGAGGTAAATCCGCGTGTAGAAAACACTATCATTTTAGATTGTCTGCCCTATACGGCGCAGTATAGCTATTCTTCTTCATCACAGGTTGAATGGATCAACGTATATACCAATATGACTGATGTAGAAGTTACAAACACAATGATTAATGGTGACACCGCAGATACTGTCTACACGACTCATTATACCAGTGGGGTAATTAGCCAAGGCGACGGTAAATATAAGCTTGTTGTAGAATTAGGAAATTATCAAAATAGCGGTGAAACAAAGGACCTATCAGGAACTGTAGGCGTAGGCTCGTTCTATCCTATTACCGCTAACGACATCACAGGTCTTGCAGCTAGTAGCGTTGTAAAAGATCTTAACACAGAAAACGGTTCTGATGTTTGGGCTGCTACTGCAAACGGTTATCCGACACCGATGGCGGCATATGCTGATACAATAAACTCTGTATCAAGCATTGACCTTGCGCTTAAAGCCGTTAACCTTACATATAACAACGACGGTAGCTTTAATCTTAACTTCCACTACGAGCCTGCATATTCGGGCTTTGCACCGCAGCTTTACGTTGCTCAGGCAGACCTTAGCGGATTTATTCTTAATCCTACCAAGTCACCCTACGCAGGCGAAGGCTTATCAACCGAAGCACTGATGTATACAATCGAAAATCTTTCGGCTCGCGAAATCGGCGACACACTGCTTCCCACAGTGGTTGCAGCAAATGTCAATCAGGCTCTTTGGGGCAAGACCGAGCAGATGTCTATCGCAGATTACGCAGTAGCCGTTATAAACGGCGAGGGTTATTATACCGATACTACGGATGAAACCATAATTCAGCAGGACAAAAACGTAGCTGCAGCCGTTATCAACTACGGTAACGCAGCAAAAGCCGCTCTCAGCCAAGGCTACGACGGCAATGCAGCAGGCGGAAAGACAATTTATTGGGATGGTAGTAAAACGGCGCCTACTGAGCAGGTAGACGGTACGTATATTATTAATACCGCCGAAGAGCTTGCGTATGTTGCTTATAGTGCTACAACAGGTAATTATAAGATTGCTGACGATATCGGCACAATCATTATGCAGCCTAAGGCAACTATAGAGGCAGCAGGCGGTGCAAGCAAGCTGATGAGTCTGTCAAGCTATGAAGAAACCAAAACATATTTTGAAGACTTAAAAGAAAAATCTGCAGACCTAAAGCCTTGGGGAGTAAAGGCTTCAAATACCAATCCGTTTGGTGGTACATTTGACGGTAACGGCGTAGAAATTTATGGCCTTTATTACAACAATGTAGATGCTTGGCAGTGTGCTGCGTTGTTCCCAAGCGTTGCCTATAACGCAACTATAAAGAATGTTGCTGTTAAAAGCTCATATCTTGTTGCAAGCAACTATTCGGGAGCGCTTATAGGTTATGTAAATGGTACTATTAATTCTGTTAACTATAATGGAACTATGCATATAGAAAATTGTGTTATTGCAAACAATTATATTGGCGCAGGTCACAATAGTTATCGTGCAGGTGTTATGCTTGGCGGTGTGCAGGGTACTGTTAATGTTACAGTTACAGCCGACGACGGTACTGAAACCATTGTAAGAGAGGCATTCGTTGGTGTATCTGTTGAAAATTGCTTGGTTTATGGAAATATAGCATACAGCAAATTAAGTGCAACTGCGGCTGAAAGTGGTATTTTTGGCTCACCAGCAAACCACAATCAAAACGAAGAAACAACCTATGGTTGTGACAACCAAATTGAGAATTCTATTATATTAGATTGCACACCTTATGTGGTAGATGGTGGTAACAATATATCAAGACCGGAAAACTTTAACAAAGTATATACAAATGACATTGATCCACTGCCAGGAACTGCAGTAAATGTTCCCAGTTGGTTAGGTGCGAGTACAACCGAAGAGGCATGGGCTATATATACAAGCAAGAATAAAATCAATGTTCTTGACAATGCAGTACTTGCTACAGGTAGCGCGGCTGTTGCTAATATGCCTAACCTTGACTGGAGCAAGTGGGCATACGGTATGTCGGGCGAATATCCCACACCGATAACCTCTGCAGTTGCAAGCGACGAAAAGGTTATCAGTTGTTACAGTGGTACACCTGCAACAGCGTTCAGCGATACTGCTCATGACGGTTCAAGTGCTGAAAATGCGATTATAATCTCAAGCGCTGACGAGTTGGCATACTTGGCAAACGGTGCTGACGGTTTAACCGCAGGCAAGTATTATGCTATTGACCCATCTATTGATGCAATGGTTCTTCAGCCATCAGACTATGCTGAAGATATTATGGCGCTAGATAGCGCATCAGCAGTTAAAAACTATTTTGAAAACACAGCTCCATCAGGTGCTAAGAAAGGATGGGCTACAAGTGCAACCAGCACCACCAATTTTGGCGGCACGCTTAACGGTAACGGTGTAACTATTTACGGTATGTATTCAACAACGTATAACGTATATGGCTTGTTCCCATATGCTAGCAATATCACACTTGAAAACATAGCAATTAAAAACAATTATGTTTATGGCGATAAGGCTGGTGTCATAGTTGGCTATGCGACCACGGCGGGAACAATTACACTTAATAACTGCGAGGTAGCAAACAATGTGGCAATAGTATCTCGCTTTAATGATGGTATGTCGTATGGCGGCGTGCTTATTGGATACGTTGTGGATCCCACCACATATACTAATACCTTCCTCACAGTAGATAATTGTGTTATCTACGGTAATATTGCTACTCACACTGAATCAGTTACAAGTAACGGTGTGACTGCTACTTATGATACAAACTATGGATTGTATGGTAATGTTAAGGGCAACAGCGCCGATCCGGCAGCTACTAAAATAAGCAATTCAATTATTTTAGATACATTGCCGTTTGGTCATAACAGCATAGTTGCAAACGCGTTTAATAACGGTACGTTTTCAAACGTATATACCAATATGCTCGGTCAAACCTATGTAAATACAAACTACAATCAAGGTGTGAAGACATATATACTTAGCAGTACAGTAAATGACGATGGAACGGTTGTTATTTCATCAGGCGGAGAATCAACAAAAGACAGAACACTTGCCGCAGGCTCTCTTATCAGCATTTCTGCTGCAGACGTAATGGGCGACAATGCTAAGACCAAGGCTCCGTCACTTGGTTGGGCAGATAACGGAGGCGTTTGGTACACAGGTAATGCGTGGGGTCATCCGTCACTTATCGAAAACACCAGCGTAATGCCTACTGCTAACCAGATGGCATACGATGCTCTTACAATGACCAACTATGACGAGTATACTCACACCGATCCATACTTTAGCATGTATGCTACGTCGCTTAACCTTAAGACCAATCCTTATATCGCGTTCACCTTTGCATTTGCAGGCGGAACTCCCGATTACAAGGCAAATCGCGATAATATTACAGTTACCTTTAAAACCGCAAGTGAAACAATCACAACAAAGGTTGGTAACGGTAACGGCGGCTTAAGCGACGGCTGGACCAACAACGAGGGCGCAGGCAGATATCACCTTTACAGACTCACAGGAATTTCTGTAGAAGATTTGTGCAAGGATATAACCGTTACCGTAAATTACAGCGGTACGGATTATACATTCGGCACATTCAGCGCAGAGGGCTTTGCACTTGATATCCAGAATGCATACAAGCAAGACCCATGCCAGTACTACGCAACACGTGTAGAAGCCGCAAAAGCACTTCTTTACTACACACAAATGATTAACGCGCGTTATGGTAGCATAGCGTAACGATAATATCAGGGCGTAAACTGGCGCCGTTTACGCCACGATATAAATCTCTGACGAGATTTTCGATATATTGCTAAAGCAATTCGATATGCGAAACGCACGATATGTTTGCTTCGCAAACGTGAAGCAAGAGATTTATATCATATCGAGTTTTTGAAAAAAA
>JAFTTE010000134.1 GCA_017466905.1 Clostridia bacterium
AAGGTTATAAGCCCCGGCAATCGCGAGTTCTGGCTGCGCGACAGGCAAAGTGGCAAGGTGTTGCAGCTAAACGGCTCTAAGGATGAGCGCAACTACAAGCTGACCCATTATCTTGACCGTATAGAGCTCGAACGCACCTTTGAGGACATTACCGTTAATGTTTGTGTTTTTGTGCCAACCGAAGACCAAAAAGAATATTGGAAAATCGCGGTAAAGAACAACTCTGATTTGAGCCGAGAGGTTTCGTTGTTTTCACATATCGGCTTTATGGAATACAGCCCCTATATGGGTGGTGACTGCCGCCGTATCGGTAACGCAATTGTTAAGTATACCTTCCCCGCCCATACCTTTTATGAGGATAAAGAAAAGTGTGACAACCGCGACGAGTATTATTACCTTTTGTCAGACACCTCGCCCGACTCTTGCGATATGAGCGAGTATAATTTTAGAGGCGGTTATCTTACCGATAGCGTTCCTCTTTCTGTGGCAAACGATTGCTGTTCAGACATCGACGGCGAGGTAGAAGATTTTTGCGCCGTTATGCAGCACATTATGAAATTAAAATCGGGCGAAACAAAAACCGTCTGCTTTGAGGTCGGTGTTACAAACGGCAAAGAAAAAATAGCAGATTTTGAAAAAACTTTTACTCTGCAGTTTGTAGAAAACGAACTTTTAAAAACAAAAAAACACTGGTGCTCTATCTCCGACACAAACACCGTATGCACCCCAAACGCAGATTTTAATGAATTTACAAACTTGTGGGTAAAAAAGCAGATAGTTTATCTTACGCGAACCAACCGACTCGGAAACTATTGTCCCAAACGCAATCAATTGCAGGATGCAATGGGATATTCGCTATTTGAGCCTCAAAAAGCGAAAGAATATATGTACAAGGTTTTTGCTACGCAGCGTAGCGACGGTTACGTTAAGCAGTGGTATTTTACAAACGGTAACAAAGACGTGGGACTTGCACTGCTTGAACACTGTGACGCGCCTATTTGGGTGATTGTTTGCGGCTGCGTTCTGGTAAATCAGTTAGGTGATGCATCCGTTCTGGGTGACAGAATCCCATACTGCGACGGTGGGGATGCAACCCTGCTTGAACATTTGATAGCGGCTTTGCGTTATATATCTCGCGACGTCGGTGAACACGGTATTTGCCTTATGCGTGACGGCGACTGGACTGATCCGATTAACGGCATCGGCAGAAAAGGTAAGGGCGAATCTGCGTGGACCAGTATGGGTGTTATGTATGCCGCTAAATTACTTAAAGAGTTGCTTGCCGATATCGGCGATACAAATTATATCAACGAGGTATCGCAAATTTGGGAAACCACAGACCGCGTGGTTAACAGCGTTCTTTGGCAGGGTGACCGATACATAGGCGGCTTTGACGATGACGGTATTCCCTACGCTGACCGAAGCGACTCGGACCGCGTACTTCTCAACGTTCAGACCTGGGCGCTGTTATCGGGCGCCGCAAGAGGCGAGAGAGCACAGGCTGTTAAAGATACCATTAAAAAAATAACCTGTGAATTCGGTCCTTATACAATTTACCCCGGTTTTGACAAGTGGAATGCTCAGTGGGGCAGAATAAGTCTTAAAAAGAACGGAACTACCGAAAACGGCGCAGTTTATTGCCACGCGGCAATGTTTAAGGCGTTTTCCGATACTGCTCTATCTGACGGCGACGCAATGTTTGACACGCTTTTAAGGGTTACTCCCCTTAACCCCGACAACCCTGTCGAGATTAACCGTCAATTGCCGCTATTTATTACCAATTACTATTATTCGCTTAAGGGTTCGCATAATTTTGGTAGATCTAGCTGCAACTATGACACAGGCTCTGCGGCTTGGTTTTTGCTGACTGTGCTTGAGGGCTTGTTTGGCGTAAAATCTACTGTTAACGGACTTGTTTTAGAGCCCAACATTCCTCAGAATTGGGATAACGTGAGTTGTGCTCGAAATTATAAAGGCTCTACCTACAATATAACGTTTAAGCGTGGTGCAAGTGGCATTTTTGTTGACGGAAAATCTTTTGACGGAAAGGTTTTACCGTATGAGCAAAATAAAAATTATAATATCATATACGGCTTAGACAAGGTATGATCACAGCGTGAAAAAATTTAATCGGGCGATAGAAAGCAAAAAGAGCACTCAAAACGGAGACACTTCGTAAAGAAGTTGTCTCCGTTTTTCTATATAAAGAAAATGACACTTTCGCAGGTTGAAAGTGTCATAGTAGGTTACATAATTTGAGAAATATAATACTTGCCGAAAACCAATATTTCTTTTCGGTATGTATGAGGGATATTGCAAACTATCGTTTGCAGTGATATTTTTGCCACGAGGCAAAAGTGATATTGAAACCTGCGGCACACTTCGTAAGGAAGTGTGCCACAACGAGTGCTCTTTTTAATTTACCTGTATTCGCAATCTATGAGATGGTCGTTAACAAGTCCCATCGACTGCATAAAGGCATAAACGGTAACTGTGCCTAAAAACTTAAACCCACGTTTTTTAAGATCTTTTGCAATCTTATCTGAAAGTGGTGTACTGGCAGGCAATTGTGTACTGCTTGTAAATTTGTTGTCTATAACCTTATAATCGGCAAAACTCCAGATGTAATTATCAAAGCTGCCGAATTCTTTTTGAACGTCAAGATAGCGCTTTGCGTTATTAAGCACCGCCTCTATCTTTTTGCGGTTTTTAATCATACCGTCAGCACACATCAGCTCGTCGGCTTTATTCTTATCATAAGCAGCAATAATCTCAGGGTCAAAGCCATCAAATGCCACTTCTAATTGAGTTTCGAGTTTTAACACAATATTCCAGCTAAGTCCCGCTTGAAAGGCTTCCATACAAAGCATTTTAAAAAGAGTCACATCATCGTGACAAGGTTTACCCCAAACAGTATTGTGATAATGCAAAACATAGTCGGGAAGTGTTTGTCCCCAACAGGATTTTTTGTTGTTCATCTTTTAAACTTTCCTTCCAATGGCTTATGCTATTAATTCTACCTCTAAAGCACAAAAAAGTCAATCACCCGACCTTGCGGCTAAGGTGATATTCTTGCGTTCTCTGTACTCGATATATGCATAATTGCTGTTTTCTTTGCGGTTGCACATTGCCGAGTATACCTGATGATGCAGGTTGGCAGTCCTCGCTTTTACCGTATTTCCTTGCGGATAAAAGGGTCCGTCAAGAAACACTTCCATAATCGGTCTTTTAAAAATTCTTGATTTTTTGTAAGTAACGGTCATCGCAAAGGTCGGTTTATTGAGCTTTACGGGAAATTTAAAAGAGGTGTCAGGAAACGGACGGATATCGGTATAATATTCCCAGACATGCGCTTCGGGATAGATTACGATGGGGTGTCCTTTTGTAAGGCGGTGTTCTATTGCACGGTTTAATTCCTTTATACCGTGCAAAGAATCAACTATAGGCAGCGCGCCTAAGAAAGGCAGAATTTTTCCGATAAACGGAATACCATAGTTTGCGGTGCTGACCACGGTATATATCCTCTTTGGGCACACGCAAAGCGCCGGTATAAACACATCACCGACCGGTTGGGTGTGATTACCGTAAATAAAAAATCCGCCCTTAACACCCTTGAGATTTTTTCTTCCCCTTACCTTCATATGCAAAAAGCACTTGCAATACAGTCCGCCGAAAATAACCGCCAGACCGTAAATAAACCCGGACAATAATTTGGATACTATATCCTCCCGCACCCATTTGTAATCTTCGGGCAGTTTAAAATTTTGATTTGCGCTTTCCTCGAAATCATCGGTAAAGGATGAATAATACCTTGTTTCTTTCATAGCGACCCGTTCCATCCCGCTATATCCGAGCTGTCAAATTCATAGGAAAGCTCTTTTCCGTAAACCGTTTCATAGCAGGTCTTTTTAAGGGAATAATCCCTATCGCCAAGTACCTCGGTGTTTTCTTTGACGGTTTTGTTTTGGTCGGGATACAAAACATCCAATATATGAAGCACATACTTCACCTTTTTAAATTCAGGCGTGTCATCCTCTTGCAAATCAACCATTTCTACAAAACAGGAAATGATTGGTATGTTGAGCTTTGCCGCATAGAAATATGCCCCGTTTTTTGGCGGGCGGGGTTTGCGGTAGTTAAACCACATCTCCTGCTCAGGATAAAGCAAAATAGCGTGTTTTTTATTCACCAGACGTTCTTTTAAGACCGAAAGAAAATCTCTTGCCAGGTAGCGAGGGTCGGTAGAAATCGGGATAGTATCGGCATAGTTCATTAAAAAACCGACAATTCCCGTCATTGCAAAGTTTGAGGTCTGGCTGATTATACCTAACTTGCGTCTGCCGAGTTTGTTAGTCAAATGACGGATAACCGTATTTTCGAGCGGACCGAAGTGATTGCTGGTAATAAGCACTCCGCCAAGGTCTTCAGGTATCTTTTCAAGGCCGACTATTTCGGTATTCTTATTTATTATTTTTGTCGCGGTTTTTGCAAGCGACACACCCAATGCCGTTTTCACCTTAAAAGACAGGTGCTTTCTGTTTTCAAGATAGGCGTCTGTGATTTTTCGACTGTCTTCGGCTGTCAGAACAGGGTCGTTAAGCTCAACCTTATTGTGAAACTGACCGCTTTCGGCAAAATTTTTTATATTTTTAATAACAGCTTCTCTGTTTTCGCCGATAATCATAATCTGATTTTAACACCCTTTTCGTGCATATTTTTAAAAGTCACTTCTTTTTGGGATATTTCTATGCCTCTTCTTACAAGTAAATCCAGACAATCGCCGTCGGCTTTTTTCTTGTCGTCGGAATAATCAGCCTTATAGGCTTTTATCTCATCAATATAGCCGCTGTCCTCGGCATATTTCCAAAACTCTTCGCCATATTGTATGCCGTCATAGCACCACGGCTTTGAAAACAGGTTATAGTGAATAAGACTTGTATGCTCAAGCGGTGGTTTTGCGTCATTGGGCATAGCGTCCCAGCATTCGTCAAGATAATAAATTTTTCCGTTACACATAGCGTTAATATAATCCTGGTCAGGCGCAATGCTATCAAAGTGATATGTATTTAAAAGGTTCAGAAAATGCCCCTCAAAATCACACTCACGCATCTTTTTAAGATTCATCAGCAGAACGCCCGAATTGATATACTCTTCTTTCTTTACGCCGATTGCATTTTCGGTATAGGCTACAAGCGGCGGAGTATCGGCAATAGACAGGTCGTTGCAGGCGCCAATAAAATTGTCCCCTATATCAGTGTCGTAAAGCTTTGCTATATCGTCTGTTAAAACCACGTCGCTGTCAATATAAATGCCCTTGTCGTACTGCGGAAACATTGCAGGAATAAAAAGGCGGAAATAGATAGTGAGGGTAAAATAATCGCAGCGAAGTCGGTTGCTCATACGGTCATCAAGTGCCTCAAAGTTGGCTTTCATTGGTGTAAGCTCAATTTTGAAGTTCTCTGTTTCGAGCGCCTTTAGTCTGGTGGTGTTTGTTTCATTCAAGCCCTGATGCAATACGATTGCTCTATACTGTCTTTGAGGATTTGAGTTTTTAATTGCAGAATTAAGCGCTACCGCCAAAAATGGCGCATAACCGTCATCAATGGTAAAAAAGATTGGAATTTCTCTGTTCATTTTTGATTACTCCTTTGATATTCATCTAATATATCGTCAAACTCAAAAATTCTGAGCTCGCTATGTAATTTATCGGTATGCCATGGTTTTATGGTGACCGCCCGTACATACGGAAAAAATTTAAAAAAGGTTGTAAAATGTTTAAAAACAGTATCCTTTTTAATTTTTCCCTGCGCGTTATATCTGGCAGGAATTTTACGCTTAACTGCCAATTTGTTAAGTGCCGACTGATCGGGCATAAACATCTTTTTATCGCGGCACATCTGTCGACATTTTTCAAACAAGCCGCTTTTACGGATGTTTGCCATATTCATAAGCAACACACCCGAGTTAAGATAATTGTGTTTAAAAATATTACCGAAAAACCATTTTCCGTAGCGGTCGGGCACACCCATAATTTCAACATTGTCAATATCTGAATAGTATAGGTCGCTAAAGTCCGCGCGGCAGAGAACGTCGGTATCAAGATATAATACTCTATCAGGAATCTCCGGCACCAAATCGGCAAAAAGCCGCAGCATACAAAGCGGTGTAAACCTTGTTCCCATATTGGCAACAGGCAGATAATTTCCAAACACATCGCTTATATCAAGCCTTGTTACCTTGTTGTCTGCATTTTTTATCGAAAGCGTGGCTTGCAGCTGGTCTGAAAAATCTTTCGGTATAGCGGTATGACTACCTACCGATGCTGTCAGGATATAAATGTGAAGTTTTTCTTTTGTGTTTTTACAAAGAGAAAGCGCCGACAAAAATATGCCCTCACATACTCCCTTATCACCGCAAAAAAGAATATTCAAGCAGCTTCACCTCCTATGCAACAAATTATATTTATGTTGTTTGTACAGGTAAACCTAAGCATCAGAGAAGT
>JAFTTE010000135.1 GCA_017466905.1 Clostridia bacterium
ACTTGAATGTGCAGTGGAGTATTATAGATATATTTTTGAAAAGGATAAAAATGATTTAAGTCTAAAACATGATAAGATAGAATTAGATTACAATCAAACACATCTTCTGTTTTTTGAAACAAGAGATTTATTTGATAAGTTATTAATGAAACTTAGGGAAATAGAATACGTTTATCCAACACTATAAAATCATCACATCGTTATAGAAAAACACATATAGAAGAAATTTAATATACATATTTCAGACATAACAAAAACCTCAGTAACCGCTTAGTTACTGAGGTTTTTTGGTCGAGGCGACAGGATTTGAACCTGCGGCCTCTGCGTCCCGAACGCAGCGCTCTACCAAACTGAGCCACGCCTCGATCTCTATTTAATTTTCACCACAAAATCACGATTATTTTCGTAACTGTGGGTTTTTATGTGGTCGTAGCGGTTTTTACCGCTAATTCTTAAATACTGTGCCACCGATAAAGTGGCTGTTTGTAAGGGGTTTTAGCAATTCGGCAGGTTTTACCCGAACCGTTCGGTATGGTATCCCGAACGCAGCGCTCTACCAAACTGAGCCACATCTCGATATTAAGTTTTGCTAATGTTAAAAATTGTGATTTTCGGTTTTTACGCGCTGCTACTCCGCTTACACTTGCGGTGCCCGACGACTCGATACTGCTGTATCTCGCTTGTCGACCGCGGCGCCTTTTAAACGCTCCCTTCATCTGCCACCGGCAGCGGTCGCATTTAAAACTACCAAACTGAGCCACATCTCGATAACAAATTAGCCTATTTATTATATATAAACAAAATTAAAAAGTCAATACAAAAATTTAACATAGTCTATCCCTTAATTTTACATCGTTAAACAAGAGAGTAACGGAAAAAATAAAAACACTGTAATATTAAGGGGATTTTTATGAAAAAAATAATATGGGTAATAGTACCCGTTTTTGTTATAAGCGCGATGCTGTCGCTTTCGGCATATAATCAGACAGTGGGTGAAAATAAGCTTTTTTGTGATACTAACGGCAACTTTACAATTCTTGTGGTATCTGACCCTCAATGTGATACAAAAGAGCAGTGGCAGGAGGCTCACGATGAGCTTGAAATTCTGGTAAAACGCTCTGACCCTGATTATGTGATAATTAATGGGGATATGAATTCAGATAATAAAATACCCACAGATATGTGGGATTTATTCATCTCGCCGCTTACAAGCCGCGGGATATATTGGTCTACTACCAACGGCAATCACGATCCGTACACCGCCAAGCATTACGAAATGTATAAAAGTTATGAAACCTGTCTTAACGGTAAAGTGAACGTCGGTGACCAAAATTATGACTACACAAGGCCTATGAACTATGTGATTCCAATTTATTCAAATGACGGTCAAAAAATTGTTTTTGCGGTCTACGGAATGGATAGTGGCACTTCAAACAGATACGGATATGAGGGACTTACTCAAAAGCAAATCAATTGGTACAAACAGCAATCAGATACGCTTAAAAATTTAAACGAAGGCAATGCTGTTACCTCACTTTTGGCGTTGCATATTCCGTTTACGCAAACACTTGATATGTTTTACAGTGCGAGCGTGGCGGGAAGTGCAACCGCAAAAAAGTCAGGTGGTCTTTATACCGTATACGGCGTTACAAATCAGAGCGGCGTTGGCGTTAAAAATTATACCTGTGAAAACGGAACAAAAGTAAAAGAAAGTTTTATCCACACCACAGCGCCGCAAAATGACCGCGGGATGTTTGATACAATTTTAAAGCAAGGGGATATAAAGGCGGTAATTTTCGGTCACGAGCACCAAACCAACTTTGTCGGCTCGTATAAAGGCGTTTTATTAGGATTTGCGGGTAAACTTTCTACAGGGTGCTACAGCGACACGGTTTGTCGGGGTGGCAGGGTGATAAAGTTTAATCAGGACGAGCCTCAAAATTTTACAACAAGCTGGATAGGCTCTATGCCGACATCACTTGACCAACCTGCGATTTACTCT
>JAFTTE010000136.1 GCA_017466905.1 Clostridia bacterium
GTGAAATAAAATTCGCCTTTTAATTTTTGCGAAGCAAATATTTCATATTACAAAGTAATATTTCATTCGCCGAAAGGCGAATTTTATTGAAAAAGACAGGTTTCTGTCGAAACCTGTCTTTTTCATGGTGGATCCGGCGGGACTCGAACCCGCGTCCAAAAATCTATTCCTATCGGCATCTCCGAGCGCAGATTATTGTTTAAATTTCCCTCATATAACAGACAAAAATCAAACCGTTATACTTGGTAGTTCCTACTTTATGACAGCAACTGGAACAAGTCACCGTTCACATTTACCGCTAAATGACGCCCTCGCAAAGTCGCGGTAGTCTTTGGTCGGACGGCCGCCTAATTAGGCAGCAAGTGCAACTTTATTGTTGTCAGTTAATTTTAAATTGCGGATTTTAAAGCGGTTCCGCACCGCTGCTCGCTTCCAATAGTTCAAAATCCCTGTCGAAACCTTTACGGACCCAGATATAAAGTAATTGGTAAGAGTGAAGATGTAATAAACATTTATCGGTTTTGCTCTTTTAGTGCGCGGTCTATGGTGCGGTTAGCATCCCGTTTGGCAGCGGTTGCGCGCTTATCGTGAAGCTGCTTACCACGGCATAATCCTAACTGCACTTTAACAAGCGAACCCTTGAAATATATGGATAGGGGAATTAATGTTAGTCCTTGTTGTTTTATTGTTCCAAACAGACGCATAATCTCACGCTTGTGCATTAGCAACTTACGGTCACGCTTTGGCTCACGATTAAATATATTGCCGTGGTCGTAAGGGCTTATGTGCATCTGCTTGATTATAAGCTCGCCGTCATCAACTGTGCACCATGCATCTTTAAGGTTAACGCCGCCCGCACGGATAGACTTAACCTCGGTACCCGAAAGAGAGATACCTGCTTCATAACTTTCAAGAACAAAATATTCGTGAAATGCCTTTTTATTAGTCGCTATTGTTTTTGTATTTTCCATAAAAGCCGTATCCCTCCTTACAGTAAAAATCGATGATAGTTTATAATGAAAAATCCTCTGCGGTAAACTCGCCTGAAGGCTTTTGCCTCAGCGGTGTACGTTTTAGCGGGTCATATTTATAATGGCGACAAGCGTCGGCACGGGTGGTGACACCGTGTTTTTTACAAAAAATATCATCGCAGTAATCAGATTTTCTGCCGTGGACACACCAAAGACAAGACTTTTGCAATTTTTTGTTAAAACCCTTTAAAGCCATATAAATCATCTCCGATAGTGTATTATACCACATCCTTAATGATTTTTCCACTATTATTTTTTGTGTAAATATAAGTTAATAAGACTAAAAACATAGTTAACAATGATACTGATACGCTAATATCTCCATAAAGCATATCAGCAAAAAAGGAAACACTATTGTTGTAGGTGGAAATTTTGATATCAAAATACTTTATCAAAAAATATGAAATCGTGCTGCTGATTCCACCGTGTAGGAGCCTACCAAAAGCAAACAGGGAGAAATTGATTTTTCTTTTTCCTGTCATTGCAATAATCTGACACCAAATCGACAGCCCCGAAAATCCCAACAAAAAAGATACAAGAATTATATTATTTGTTTTTGTAACAGCAGAGGTTACTTCTGTAAAAAATATTATATTTCTAATTATTGGAATATCAGCAAAAAAGTATTCAAGGTAGGCATTTATCGCCGAAAAAATAATAACAAAGCTGCAAATCTGAAGGATTGATGACGCTGCATCGGCAACACTTGTTACAAATTTTTCAGAAAAGTTTATCGGTAAATTAATATCATTTATAGTATTGAAGTTACCGGATTTACGCAAATGTCTTGCGCAAATAAAAGCGATAATGAACGATGATACAAGATGTGATATCAGTAAAACGATACCGATCTTATATGAATTAAAAATACCCTTACCAACTGCAGAAATAATAAAGGCAGGTCCTGCATTAACACAGTACATAAGCATAATGTCAGCAGATTTTTTATCTATTGCATTTTTGTTATATAACTCATTAATCATTCGAGCTCCAACTGGATATCCTCCGAGCATCGATAAAATAAAAACAAAAAACATATTAAAATTTTGCCCAAAAGAAATTTTTAATAATCTTTGTAAATATTTATTTTTAATTGAAATTCCGCTTTTTATTATCATTAATACGCACACCATAAATGGAAAAAGCGATGGTATTATTACATTGGCTGAAATTAAAAGACCTCTGCTTACACCGCTGCTTGATATATCGGGAAAAATTATTATTAACAAAATTAAAAATGATGCCATTATAATTAAAATCAATTTAATTATTTTATTTTTCAGAAGCATATAAATCACCTATGAGTATTTATATGTTTTTTTGAATTATTATAATATTTTTTTCATATCTTAAATTAGTTAAAGCATAAGGGGAGTGTGTTAACTTGCCAAAGTTTAGGTTTAAATCGGCAAGAAAAAATAAGTTCAATTTTACCGTAGATAAGGAAGATGTATTTAGTACGCAGATGATAAAAGGCGCACATACTGAAATTTTTTCAAATAAAAAAATGATTATTGAAGGATGTCGTGGAATAGTTGATTATCAAAACAATTATATAAAATTGAAGTTAAAAA
>JAFTTE010000137.1 GCA_017466905.1 Clostridia bacterium
ACTACAGAGCGTGAGGTAGAGCAGGGGTGCGAAGCGCTGCTGCAGCATATACTTAACAAATAAAGTCACATTTTGCGGTTTTTACGTCAGGCTTTCTATTACATCAATATCAAGCTCAGGCTGTAAAAAGATATTTATTGCGCGCGCGAGTATCTGCGCCGACTTTTCTACAAGCAGGTCGATTTCTTTAGGTGTCACCATCATATTTTCGATGGGTGTTTTTGTGTTTTCAAAAAAACTGTTTGCATCAATAACTGTAGGTATACCCACAGCAATTATGGGTATGCCTATTGTTTTTTTGCTTAATTCCTTGCGTGAGTTGTTAACACCGGCGCCCGGGCAGATGCCGCTGTCACTAAGCTGAATTGTTCGGCAAAGGCGAGAGGGGTCACGTGCCGCCAAAGCGTCAATCGCGATTATCAGGTCAGGCTTTATTTTTTTAGTGGTAGCAGTTATCAGGTCATAACTTTCAATACCTGTTTTGCCCAGTACATTGGGCGCAAGGCAACAAACGCTTTTCAGGTCATCAAGTCCCAAATCGTGTTTTAAAGCGTCACCTAAATGCCGCGTTGCAAGAACCCTGTCCGCTACAAAAGGACCGAGGGCATCGGGTGTGATATCGGTATTGCCAAGTCCCACCACAAGTGCGTTTGTGATGTTGTTTTTGAATACTTTTTTTAAAGCTTTTACTGTAGCATTTATTATATCTGCGGTATCGCATACAAAATCAAGTCGGGGAAATTCCACCGTGCAATAGGTGCCTTTTGGTTTTTGCAAAATATTTGAAGCTTCATCGTCACAAATTTTTATGATAGAAAGTGTTGCGTTACCTGTTTTTTTATATTCTTTTTCTATGCCGCTTAAATTGCTGTCGCATCCCTCTTGTTGCTCTAAAACAAGGTCTGTTCTGATATTCATATAATCACCAAAAAATAGTTTTGCCGAAAAAGTTATATATATTAAAAAACTAAATTCGCCTTGCGGCGAGCTAAATCCTTAACAGAGCTAAATGCAACTACGGTGTGCAATATGCGAATTTAATTTAGCTTTACGCGTAGCGTAAAATTCCGCTATGCGGGGAACACAAGGGGACGGAGTTATTGTGTTGACATTGGCTTTAAGCTTTTTCTCTTGCGCTCCGAATGACATTTTTTAGTTGGTGGTATATCTTTTTGTCATTCAGAGTGACGGCAGTCACGAAGAATCTTAAAGTTTGATTGTATCGCAAAACAAACAGACGACCAATGGTCGCCCCTACGCAATAAATTTATAAATATACGCTAAAAAAAGACACTGCTTTAGATTTTTAAAGCAGTGTCTTATGTTTTTAATCAAAAAAATCTTTTATTTTATCAAAGAATGATTTTTGTTTTTTATAGTTTTTGGCATCGGTGATTTTATCAAATTCTTTAAGCTTTTCCTTTTGAGCCTTTGATAAATCGCGGGGGACTTCAACTATAATCTTAACGTATTGGTCGCCCTTGCCTGCGTAATTCAAACGCTGTATACCTTTGCCCTTGAGCTTGAATTCATCACCTGGCTGTGTGCCCTCGTGTATGGTGAATTTAACCTTGCCGTCAAGCGTGGGCACTGTGATTTCATCGCCCAGTGCCGCTTGCGCAAAGGTGATGGGTATTTCGCAGTAAACATCATAACCGTCACGCTCAAAGATGGGGTGTGGGCGAACATTTACGCTGACGCGAAGATTACCCGACGGACCGCCGTTGGCGCCCGCATCACCGCCGCCGCGAACAGATATAACCTGACCGTCATCAATACCTGCAGGTATCTCTATGGCTTGTTCTACCGTGTGGCGAATCCTGCCCTTGCCTGCGCAGGTATGACAGGGTTTATCAATAACCTTACCAGAGCCGTGACAGTGGTTACACACGGTTTGTGTTTGTATCTGACCGAAGGGTGTGCGCTGAACCGAGCTAACCTGACCGCTACCGTGACAAACGGGGCAGGTTTTAGAGGTAGTGCCTTTTTCACAGCCTGTGCCGCCGCAATCAGAACAATTATCAATCTTGGTAACTTTAATAGTCTTTTTACAGCCCTTTGCCGCCTCTTCAAAACTGATGTTTACCGAAGCGGATGCATCGTTGCCGCGACGGGGAGCGTTGGGGTTAGACTGTCTACCCCCACCAAAGCCACCGAAGCCGCCGCCAAACATACTGCCTAAAATATCGCCAAGGTCGCCAAAATCACCGAAGCCGCCGAAACCTCCGCCATAAGCTCCACCGCCGCCTGCGTTAAAGTTAGGGTCAACACCTGCGTGACCGAATTGGTCATAACGGGCGCGTTTTTCCTGGTTAGAAAGAATTTCATAGGCTTCGTTAACCTCTTTGAAATTCTTTTCAGCCACCTTATCGTCGGGGTTCAGGTCGGGGTGATATTTTTTTGCTAATTTTCTGTATGCTTTTTTAAGCTCGTCGTCGCTTGCTGATTTATCAACACCGAGGACCTCGTAATAATCTCTTTTTTCTTCTGCCACAAAAAAATCTCCTATGTAGAGCGGAAGAAAAACTTCCGCTCTAATGAATAATGAAGGATGAAAAATGAAAAATGAATAATTTTGGTGTTTCGCGCAGCGAAACGGTTATATTAAGTTTTTGCTACGCAAAAACACGATAATTATTCATTATTCACTATTCATTATTAATTTTTATTATCGTCCACGTCTGTAAAGTCTGCTTCGTAAACGTTATCCTGAGGATTAGCGCCTGCGGCATCAGCATTGCCCTGAGCGGCTTGCTGTGCCTCTGCTGCTGCCTTGTAAACCTTTTCGCTTACAGCGTAGATTTCTTTTTGCAGCTCTTCCTGCTTAGCCTTTATAGCATCGATGTCCTCGCCCTTGAGCGCTTCTTTAAGAGCTTCTTTAGCGGTTTCAATCTTGTTCTTTTCTTCATCAGAAAGCTTGTCGCCAAATTCGGTAACGGTCTTTTCTGTCTGATAAATCATCTGGTCTGCGTTGTTGCGAACATCAACTGCCTCACGGCGCTTTTTGTCTTCTGCGGCATATTCTTCAGCTTCTTTAACAGCCTTGTCAATGTCTTCTTTTGACATATTGGTGTTAGAGGTGATGGTGATGTCGTTTTCTTTGCCTGTGCCAAGGTCTTTAGCCGATACGTGAACAATGCCGTTAGCGTCTATATCAAATGTAACTTCAATCTGGGGGATACCGCGGGGAGCGGGAGCAATACCGTCAAGGTGGAATACACCGAGGGTCTTATTGTCTTTTGCAAATTCACGTTCACCCTGTAATACGTGTACTTCAACAGATGTCTGACCGTCAGCAGCGGTAGAGAATATTTGACTCTTCTTGGTAGGAATTGTGGTGTTGCGCTCAATAACCTTTGTTGATACGCCGCCCATTGTTTCAATACCGAGGGAAAGGGGAGTAACGTCAAGGAGGAGAAGACCCTTAACATCGCCGCCCAAAACACCTGCCTGAAGTGAAGCGCCAAGAGCTACGCATTCGTCGGGGTTGATACCCTTGAAGGGCTCTTTGCCCATAAAGTTTTTAACAGCTTCCTGAACTGCGGGGATTCTTGAAGAACCGCCGACCATAAGAACCTTGTGAATTTCTGATTTATCAAGACCTGAGTCAGCAATTGCCTGACGAACAGGTACCATTGTAGCCTCTACCAAGTCTGCGGTAAGCTCGTTAAACTTAGCACGGGTAAGTGTGGTCTCAAAGTGCTTAGGACCTGTAGAATCTGCGGTGATAAAGGGGAGATTTATGTCTGCGGTTGTCATACCCGAAAGGTCAATTTTTGCCTTTTCAGCAGCCTCTTTAACACGCTGCATAGCCATTTTATCGCCCGACAGGTCAATGCCTTGCTCTGCCTTGAAGGTGCTTACGATAAAGTCCATAACGCGCTTGTCAAAGTCGTCGCCACCGAGCTTGTTGTTACCGGCTGTTGCTAAAACTTCCTGTACACCGTCGCCGATTTCGATGATTGATACGTCGAATGTACCGCCACCAAGGTCATATACCATAACCTTCTGGTCGTCTTCTTTGTCAATACTGTAAGCAAGCGCTGCTGCAGTAGGCTCGTTTATAATACGCTTAACCTCAAGACCTGCGATTTTACCTGCGTCCTTTGTAGCCTGACGCTGAGCGTCGGTAAAGTAAGCAGGAACTGTGATAACAGCTTCGGTTACAGGCTGACCGAGATAGCTTTCAGCATCTGCTTTAAGCTTCTGCAAAATAATTGCTGAAACTTCTTGTGGTGTATATTTTTTGCCGTCGATTTCTACGGTGTAGTTTGTGCCCATTTCACGCTTTATTGAACTGATGGTTCTGTCGGGGTTGGTGATAGCCTGACGCTTTGCAACCTGACCTACCATTCGCTCGCCTGTTTTTGAAAATGCAACTACGCTCGGTGTTGTGCGCGCACCCTCGGCGTTAGCGATAACTACGGGTTCGCCGCCTTCCATAACGGCTACGCAAGAGTTTGTTGTACCTAAGTCAATACCAATAATTTTTCCCATGATTAAATCCTCCTAAGATTTATATAAGTTTTTCTTTTGTGTGTTTATTAATTTGCAACCTTTACCATAGCGGCTCGGATTACAGTGTCACCTATTTTATAACCCTTTTGAAGCACCTGCGCGATTACGTTTTCACCTAGTGCTTCATCCTCAACATGCATTACTGCTTCGTGGAAATTCGGGTCGAATTGATCGCCTTCTTTGGCGATTTCTTCGATATTTAAATTTGAAACAATAGCCTCAAATTGTTTAACAATCATTTCAATACCCTTGATATAATCGGCACTGTCGCGGTCTGCGGCTGCGGCACGATCTATATTATCAAGGATTGGCAAAAGCTGTTTAATTAAACCTGCTTTTGCAAATTCTGCAATGGATGCCTTTTCGCGTTCGGTTCGTTTTTTAAAGTTGTCAAACTCGGCGGCTGTGCGCATCAGCTGATCGCTTTTTAAATCAAGCTCTGCCTTAAGCGCTTCGATTTCACTGTCTTTTTTTGATTTTTTCTTTTCTTTTTTCTCGGGCTGGGGTGTTTCCTCAGTTTCGGGAATTTTAGTTTCTTCGCTCACTTTTAATCCTCCTAAAAGGCGGGTTTGACTTTCCCTAACCTTTATGTTGTAATGCTATTATAACCCATTTTTTTCAAAAGTCAATAGTTTTCGTGAAAAAAAGTTTGACTTTCCCTGACCTTTTACAATTTGTTAATATTTATCCTTGTTTTGATGCTTTAATCACAAGCAGAAAATCTTGGTTGACTTGTACTTCTAAATACTGTATAATAAATTTAAAATAAATAAACTTTTATACAAAAGAGGAGATTGAATTATGAAAAAATGGCTTGCATTTATTTTAGCCTTTTGTATGGTGTTTTGTGTTTGCGGTTGTCAGAACGAGCCTGACAATGCTTCATCACAAGAAACAGAGGTAGAGTATCAGCAGATAATTGTTGACGAAAGCGACAATGAAATTACAAGTTCTTTTCCCACTGTTTCATCAGAGGAAAGCCCCTCAAGTGAAGATACAACAGTTTCAAGCAATGTTGAAAATAGTAATACATCAACCGTAACAAGTAGCACTCAGCCGAACTACATCGATTATAATAAAGTGGTTGAAGTTGATATCTGTGATGATATTATACGCGGTTATCTGGATTCTCCCACTCCGGAAAGACAGTATGCAATGCTTAGTGAATATTCGACTTCAAAGCTTGATTATCAGAGAGTCGAATTGGATTGGCGACTTGACGGTAGCGCTATGTATACAATTACTGTATCCGAAAATGCTGATTTCAGCAATTCATATACTATACAGTCAAAATTTATGACAGTAGATAGTGGAATTTTTGTTCCCGGTAAAACATACTATTGGAAGGCTACAGGTACCATAACCAATGAGGTTTTAGGCGGCGGTAAGATACATATTAAAGATGCGCCTGTACGTTGGATAAAGGCAGACGGAACTGGAAATATGCGTTATATGGGCGGTTGGAAAACCGAAAGCGGAAAAACTGTTAAATATGAAATGATGTATCGCGGTCAAAAAATCGATAACCTTACTACAAGTGGTATTGAAACATTTAAACAGCTAGGAATGAAAACCGAGCTTGACCTGCGTTATGCCGATCAAAAGATGCAGCGAGAGGGAACAGGTATGAACTATGTGTTCCTTGAGACGAGCGCGCAATACGATTACATATTTGGGTCAAGCTATGCTAATGAAGTAAAGGCTAATTATAAAAAGATATTTGAACTGCTTTCTAATGAAAGCAATTATCCATTTTATACCCACTGTTCAGCAGGTGCTGACCGCACAGGAACATTTGCGTTTATAACAAACGGCTTGCTTGGCGTATCTTATGAGGACCTGACCCGTGATTTCGAACTTACGTCTTTCTCATCAAGCGGCAAGCGCTGGCGCGGTAACGGCAACGGAGGAACGTTCACTCAGGGTGATGACCAAATGGATGTTGAGGGTAATCATGTTGCATGGGGTGTGCTTTATAACAAAATGATGGAATACGGTCAGAAAAATGGTTGTACAACACTTTCGCAGTCTATAGAATACTTCCTTACAAGTTATGTTGGCGTACCTAAGTCACAGATTGACAGTTTCAAGAGTATTATGCTTGAATAAATGTATAATTAAAGTAAATGTTAAGCACCTGCTTTTAACGGCGGGTGCTTGATTTTAGCAAAAATATCTTGACTTTTTTAATTATTTAAAGTAGAATATACAAAGTTAAAATAACTTATTCACTATTCACTATTACTTATTACTGAAAATATGCGGGTGTGGCGGAATTGGCAGACGCGCTAGCCTTAGGAGCTAGTGTCACCGATGTGCAGGTTCAAGTCCTGTCACCCGCACCAATCTGAGTGTTCTTATAGGATTTTAAAGGTCCTTTAAGAACACTCATTTTTTATGCCCGTTTTTTGTGATTGATTTATGCTGTAGTTGGTTGGTAATTTACGCTTACGCCCTTTCGGGTTTGCACCTGAACTTCGGGAGTATCTATCGGCGCATCTTCGGGAACATTAATTACTCCTGCACAGTTGTAGTGAATCACAAGTTTTTGTGTTTTTACTCCGTCTATACGTTCTGCGTGATGCACTTCAATATACTCTATCAGTTCATTTAACATTCCGGCAGTTACCTTTTTCCTCCTCGCAAACTTCTTTATCGATGTAATAAAATCCTCGGTTGTTAAGGTTTTTTGTTCAATTGCATCCAACTTTTCACGAAGTTTTATCATTCTTTCGGATATCTCTTTTTGCTTAACTTCATAGCTTGAAGTCATCTTTTTAAAGCGTTCGTCGGTGATCTTTCCGTTAAGATTGTCCTCGTAAAGATTCTCAATGATATGGTCAAGCTCTTTATCACGATTGGAAAGTCGTTTTAATTCACTCTGGTAGCCTTCTTGTTCAATCTTAAGGTTTTCCTTTGAGTACTCTCCGACAACCTTTATAAACTCATCCTCATGCTTTAATGCAAACTTTATAAGTCTTCGTATTTCTGCAAGAACCACTTTTTCTAAGAAATCTACTCGAATATAATGTGTTGAGGAACAAACCTTGCGTTTGCCTTGGTTATACCCCGGACAATTAAAATACTTAATGTCAGGATTACCTTGATTAAAATGATAGTGTAGAGTTCTGCCGCAGTCAGCACATTTAAGCAATCCCGAAAATAAACTATGTTCACCGCTTTTCATCGGTTTTCTTCGTGTGGACTTGCGCATTAACTGTATCTTCTCAAAGGTTGCTCTTTCAATAATCGGCTCGTGAACATCCTTGAATACCATCATGTTTTCAAGACTGTTCTCGTGCCGTTTTTTATTTTTGTATGATATGGAATAGGTTTTGAAGTTAATTACATCACCGCAGTATTCCTGAAGGCAAAGCATATTATTCACTGTTGACTTATTCCAAAAGTAAGGATCTGGATTTGTTTTTGAACTTGATTTTCGAATGCCCTTTACTTTTGCATATTCGGTTGGTGTTAATATCTTTTCCTCGGTTAATACCGTTGCGATTTGTTCACTACCTTTTCCATCCATAGCCATTGAGAAGATTCTGCGCACAACTACCGCTGCTTCGGGATCAATTATCCACTTGTGAGGGTTGTCCGGCGATTTAATATAGCCATAAGGCGCAGGACCTAACGGAATCCCCGAACTGCCCTTTATTTTGTTGCTGATACGGCGTTTTTTGCTTATATCCCTTGAGTACCACTCGTTGAATAGATTCCTTATAGGAGTCATTTCATTTTCGCCCTCTGCGGTATCTACATTGTCCGATACCGCAACAAGACGGATATTATGCTCGGGAAAAAACTCCTCAGTAAGTCTACCAACTTGTATGTAGTTTCTACCGAGTCGGGATAGGTCTTTGACAAAAACAGCCGCCGCTTTACCGAGTTCTAATTGCTTAATCATTTCGTTAAACTCAGGGCGGTTCAAAGTGACTCCGGATATGCCGTCATCGCAAAAGGTTGTGTTCCTTTAATATATGCTATAGCTTTCACCCTCCAACTCGTCATCTCGGGATAAGCGGACGTATAGAAAAGCAGTTTTCTCCCGACTGTATTTTTTATTATTTGACTGACTCATTATTCCTCCTTCCCGCAGTCAAATAAACAGTACCGAATTTCATTTTAATAAGTTGATTGTTCTTGTCAAATTTCGTTTGCTTCTTTTCGGCACCGTAAAGGCACAAAATGCCTTTAACTACGCCATTTGAGAGCATTAAAAATATTTTTCATTTGTGTGATTTGTGGATTATTTCGGCCTCATCCACGGAGAGATACACCGCATCGGTTGACGTTCCGCTTCGCATATTGCCACACAAAAGCAATATACAGATGAAATATCATCGCCGTTAAGCCATACAGCAAGTGTCTGTCCGATGTCATGGCGACCGCACGTTTGTCGGACGGCGGATTTTCGTTACTCGTCGCTCATCGGGTTATACAGTGTACTACCATGATGCTGAAAGTATCAGCATATTTGTCAAGGTACAAGAAGGGTGTTTTAGGCCCTTTCATAAAGACCACAATCCAAATTTTCTTTAAATTTGACCCTTTTTTCAAAAAATTCACAGAAAGTTCAAAAAGAAAAAGGTTTTATACACCCTTCATATAGGCAACATCGTTTTTGTTGTTAAAAAATCAACCAATTTGAAAAATTTTTCTTATTTTTACCCTTCTATAAAAATAAGAAGTACGGTACCTACAAAAAAGTGCAATAAAATCTGAATTGTTAACAAAAAGTTCAAAATTTAGGAGGTGATTAAGGAGATACTTGAAACCACACAAGTAAGGTGATATAATTAATTAGATATGATAATACTTTACTTTTGAGGTTTTTGTAGATGACAAATCAATCTTTAATTGTTTTTTCGTTGTTTTTAATTTTCTACAATATAGGTGGACTTGCAACAACCAATATTCTTCGATTAACAAAAGGTAACAAACTTACAATTCATTCATCAAAATGTGTTTGTGATAATTGTGATGCTAAAATACCACCTTTTCTTCAATTACCTATAATCTCATACATTATGTGCAAAGGAAAATGCCGCAACTGTGGATGTAGAATACCTATTTATCCTTTATTCTTAGAAATTGTGATTTTTTTAGGTATGTCCATAGTTTCCT
>JAFTTE010000138.1 GCA_017466905.1 Clostridia bacterium
GTTGAAAAACAAGACGGCGGTTATATACTGAATTACGCAAACGGCGAGGCCTTTGAAGCTAAAAAAATCATCATTGCGACAGGCCGTTCGGGCGCTAACTTTGTATCTGATTTCTGCAAATCAAACGGTGTGAAGATGCGCTCTAACCATATAGATATCGGTGTGCGCGTTGAGATGAAGGACATAATCTGGCGCGAATTTTCATCCAAGATTTACGAGCCTAAAATCCTTTATAAAACCAAGACCTTTGAGGACCGCTGCCGTATGTTCTGCTTTAATCAGGGCGGTCTTGTATCGGCAGAAAACAATCACGGTATAATCACGGCAAACGGTCACTCGTATGCACAGGCGGAGAAAAAGACCGACAACTGTAACTTTGCAATTCTTTCAAGCATTCGCTTTACCGAGCCGTTTAATCAGCCGACAGAGTATGCCGAAAATATCTCACGCCTTGCTAATATGATAGGCAAGGGGAATGTGCTGGTTCAGCGCTTTGGCGACCTTATCAGAGGCCGCCGCACAAACGAGCACCGTTTAGCTCAAAACACAGTAACACCGACACTTAAAGCGACAGCGGGTGATATTTCGCTTGTATTGCCGCACCGTATACTTACCAATATTATCGAAACCATTTACGCGCTTGATAAGGTAGCGCCGGGTACTGCCAATGATGATACATTGCTTTACGGCTGTGAAAGCAAGTATTATTCTATAAGACCAGAGTTTATGAATAAAAAGTTTGAGCTTATTGACGGGGTTTATATTATAGGTGACGGCAGCGGTATCTGCCGCGGTCTTTCGCAATCGGGCGCTATGGGAATTTATGTGGCAGATTGTATAACAGGTGCAAGATAAGCGCATCTGTTTGGTATAATATTTGTGCAATATTACCACGACATTTTGTGACAAAATTTGTTGACAAACACACTGGGTTGTGGTAGGATATTTTTGCAGATGAATATTTGACAGTTTGCCAATATAATTTTGGATGTATGGCCCAAGAGTTTCTACCGTAACGCCACAAGTTGCGACTATTGGTTTACAAAATATGCTTTTAAGGCAGACTGTATACTTTTACAGTCTGCCTTTACGCTTTTTAAGGGGGTTGATTTTAGTGCTTGCTCTCGAGCAAAAAATTCTGAACGAAGGTACGGTTTTAGAGGGTCATGTGCTTAAGGTCGGCTCTTTTTTAAATCAACAGCTTGATGTGGATTTTCTTGTGGAAATGGGCAAGGAGATTGACCGTATTTATAAAAATGACGGTTTTACCAAGCTGCTTACGGTTGAGTCATCGGGTATTGCGGTGGCTGTGGCGGCAGGTACGGTTATGCATCTGCCCGTGGTTTTTGCCAAAAAGAACAAAACCTCAAACGTGTCGGGCGAGATTTACAGCGCGATGGTACACTCGTACACGCATAATACCGATTATAAAATCGTGGTTTCTAAAGACTATTTAAGCAAGGATGATAAAATCGTTATAATAGACGATTTTCTTGCTAACGGCAAGGCACTCGAAGGTCTTATTGACATAGTAAATCAGGCGGGCGCAACTTTGGTAGGCGCTACCTGCGCTATTGAAAAGGGTTTTCAGGGCGGCGGTGACCGCTTAAGAGAGCAGGGGATAAGGGTCGAAAGCCTTGCCATAATCGACGAAATGAGTCCAGAGGGGATAACATTTCGTAAATAACGGGTCAGTTACGACTCACGACGCTCAACGGGCGCGAAAGAATTCGCTGTCTCGTTGTTCGTCAGCCTATTGTATGTAAATATTTTACATAAAAAATTAAAAAAGAGGAGATCTTGAAAAATGAAAAAGATTATCGCACTTCTTTTGGCTGTAGCAATGCTTTTCTGTTTTGCAGGCTGCGGTACAAAAGACACAAACTCAGATGCAGATGCTGCAAAGTCTGACTTAAAGGTTGGCTTTATCTTCCTGCACGACGAACAGTCTACTTATGACAAAAACTTTATGGACGCTGCAAAGGCTGCTTGTGACGCTATGGGCGTTGAGTACGCTCAGAAGACACAGATTCCCGAATCTCAAAAATGCTATGACGCAGCAGTAGAGCTTATCGAGACCGATGGCTGCGACATCATCTTTGCAGACAGCTTCGGTCATGAATCATTCCTTATTGACGCTGCTAAAGAGTATCCCGATGTAGAGTTCTGCCACGCAACAGGCACACAGGCTCACACAGCAGGTGTTGCTAACTTCCACAATGCGTTTGCTTCTATCTACGAAGGCAGATATCTTGCAGGCGTTGCCGCAGGTCTTAAGCTTAACGAAATGATCGAAAACAAGGAAATCACTGCCGAAGAGGCTAAAATGGGCTATGTTGGCGCATTTACTTTTGCAGAAGTTATTTCAGGTTACACCTCTTTCTATCTTGGTGCAAAATCAGTTTGCCCATCTGTAACAATGGATGTTAAGTTTACAGGTTCTTGGTATGACGAGCAGAAGGAAAAGGAAGCTGCTCAGGCTCTTATCAACGGCGGTTGCGTTCTTATCAGCCAGCACGCTGACTCAATGGGCGCTCCTACCGCATGTGAGACCGCAGGTGTTCCCAACGTTTCTTACAACGGCTCAACAGTTGCTGCTTGCCCCAACACATTTATCGTTTCTTCAAGAATCGACTGGACACCTTACTTTAAGTATATGATTGAACAGGTTCAAAACGGCGAGGCTATCGCTACTGACTGGACAGGTACAATCGAGACAGGTTCTGTTGTTCTTACCGATGTTAACGAAAAGGCAGCTGCTGCAGGTACTGCAGAAACAATTGCTGATGTTAAGGCAAAGCTTCTTGACGGTACAATCAATGTATTTGACACAGCTAACTGGACCGAAAAGGGCGTAAAGCTTGAAAGCTATATGGCTGATGTTGATACCGATGCAGATTTTGCAAAGGATACAGAAGCTATCGAAAACGGTGTATTCTATGAATCAAAGCATCGTTCAGCTCCTTACTTTGATGTTATGATCGACGGTATCACACTTCTTGATACAAACTTCGGCTGATAAACTGTAATTAAACTTAAGTCTGAGACGAGGGAAATCCTCGCCTCAGACTAATTTTGAAAAAATGGCTATACCTGTTTATAGCCATTTTTTGAGAATTATTTGAACGGAGGTTTAATGTGGACAAACAACCTGCTATCGAACTTAAAAATATAACCAAAAGATTTGGTAAAGTTGTTGCCAATAAAGACGTTAATCTTACCGCTTACCGTGGTGAGATTCTTTCCATTCTGGGTGAAAACGGAAGCGGCAAAACCACCCTTATGAATATGATTTCCGGTATTTATTTCCCCGATGAGGGTGAGATTTTTATTGACGAAAAGGAAGCCGTTATTACCTCACCCAAGGATGCGTTTTCTTACAAAATCGGTATGATACATCAGCATTTTAAGCTTGTTGATGTATTCAGCGAGGCTGAAAATATTGTACTCGGACTCGAGGACGGAAAATATAATCTTAAAGCCTCGACCGAGCAGATTAAAAAAATCAGCGAGCAGTACGGCTTTGAGCTTGATGTTGACAAGAAGATTTATACAATGTCGGTGTCTGAAAAGCAGACCGTTGAAATTATAAAGGTACTTTACCGTGGCGCTGATATTCTTATATTGGACGAGCCCACCGCCGTTCTCACACCCCAGGAAACCGAAAAGTTGTTTAACATTCTGCGCCGTATGCGTGATGACGGCAAGTGCATTATAATCATTACCCACAAGCTTCACGAGGTATTGTCACTTTCTGACAGGGTGTCTGTTCTGCGCAAGGGTGAGTATGTCGGCACTGTTAATACTGCCGAAACCAGCGAATCAGAGCTTACCGAAATGATGGTAGGTAAGAAAATCGAGCTTAACATCGAAAGAAATGAGCCTCACGACACAATAGACCGTCTTATTGTAAATGGTATTACCTGTGTTGACCGAATGGGAACTACAGTGCTTGACGATGTTTCCTTTACTGCAAAGAGCGGCGAAATACTTGGTATTGCGGGTATTGCGGGCAGTGGTCAGCGCGAGCTGCTTGAATCTATCGCGGGTCTTCAGCATTTGTCATCAGGTGAGATTTTATATCTTAACCCCAAAACCGACAGCATTGAAAATCTTCGCGATAAAACACCGATGCAGATAAGAAATATGGGTGTTCGCTTGTCTTTCGTTCCCGAGGACCGACTCGGTATGGGTCTCGTCGGCAATATGGATATCGTTGACAATATGATGCTAAGAAGCTATTCAAAGGGTCACTCAATGTTCTTAAAGCGCAAAAAACCCAAGGATCTGGCTATGAAAATTATCCACGACCTTGAGGTTGTAACGCCAAGCGCTTCCACACCTGTTCGCAGGCTTTCGGGCGGTAATGTTCAAAAAGTGCTTGTAGGTCGTGAAATTGCAGCGTCACCCACCGTGCTTATGGTTGCTTACCCCGTGCGCGGACTTGACATTAACTCGTCATATATGATTTATAATCTGCTTAACGAGCAAAAGGAAAAGGGCGTTGCGGTTATCTTTGTCGGCGAAGACCTTGATGTGCTTGTAGAGCTTTGCGACAGAATAATGGTTATTGGTTCCGGAAAAATAACCGGAGTTGTTGACGGCAGAACCACAACAAAGGAAGAAATCGGTCTTCTTATGACTAAATCAAAGCAGGAAGGGGAGAGTGACAATGGCTGATACGGCAGTTAAAACCCATCGTGAACCGCTTTTTCACGTTGTAAAGCGCGATGATATGCCTTGGTGGAAGGCGTGGGCGATACGCGCGGCTACCATTGTAATCGCATTCTTTATTGTAGGGCTTCTCTCTGCGGCAGTTACCGAAAAAAGCTTTGGTGAAACATACAGCGTAATGTTTTCAGGTGTGTTTGGCAGACTTTTTGAGGGTCGCACCACAATGCTCTGGAAATATTTGCAAGAAATCGCAATATTGCTTTGCCTCGCTCTTGCGCTTACCCCTGCGTTTAAAATGAAGTTCTGGAACTGCGGAGCCGAGGGTCAGGCGCTTATGGGCGGTCTTGCACCTATAGTCTGTATGATAGAATTAGGACCCAAGCTTCCATACCCTGTGCTTATTGCTGTTATCGCAATTACAAGTATTATCGCAGGCGCTATATGGGGTGTTATACCTGCAATATTCAAGGCTTGGTTCAACACAAATGAAACGCTTTTTACGCTTATGATGAACTATATTGCGACACAAATTATTGCGTATTATGTTTATCTTAAGGGCGGCGGCTCAAATGTTATTAACCCTGTAGAGTATGGTAATTTTCCGGCTGTAGGCAATAACAATTATTTTATAAACATTGTAGTTGTAGCCGTGATTACCGTTATTATGTATATTTATTTAAAATACAGCAAGCAGGGCTATGAAATTTCTGTTGTAGGCGAGAGCCAGAACACAGCAAGATATATAGGCATTAATGTAAAAAAGGTAATTATTCGTACAATGGTGATTTCAGGCGCTTTGTGCGGTGTTACGGGTATGCTGCTTGTAGCGGGTACCGACCACAGTATTAATATCAACAGTGTAGGCGGTCAGGGCTTTACGGCAATTCTGATGTCGTGGCTTGGTCAGTTTAATCCATTTATAATGGTAATTATGACTGCGTTGGTTGTATTCCTGAGAATTGGTGTTTCAAAGGTTGCAGACACCGCATTGCTTAATTCTTCTTTCTCGGAAATTATGGTAGGTCTTGTAATTCTTTTGTTGGTTGGTTGCGAGTTCTTTATCAATTACTCAATCAAATTCAAGCACAGTAAAAAGGAGGCACGCGTATGATTATTCAGTTTATTTGCCGCGCGATACTCCTTGGTGTGCCGCTTCTTTATGGCTCTACGGGTGAAATAGTAACCGAAAAATCTGGTCACCTTAACTTAGGCATTCCCGGCATTATGTATGTTGGTGCCATAAGCGGCGTTGTTGGTTCTTTTATATATGAAAATTCATGCGGTAATGATATTGCAAATATGAATCCGTTTCTTGCTGTTATAATTCCGTTGCTGTGTGCTATAGCAGGCGCTACGCTTATGGGACTGCTCTACAGCTTCCTTACGGTTACGCTTCACGCAAATCAGAATGTAACGGGTCTGGCTCTTACAACCCTCGGCATTGGACTTGGTAACTTTTTGGGTGCTTCGCTTATCAACATTACAAAAAGTGAGCTGCCCTCAATCGCTCTTACAAAAACAAGTTCTTTCTTCTCGGCAAAACTGCCTTTTGCCGATGATTTAGGCTGGTTTGGCGAGCTTTTCTTTTCGCACGATTTTCTTACCTATCTTGCAATTGTGATTGCATTGGCGGTATCTTTTGTGCTTAACCGTACCCGTGTTGGACTTAATCTGCGGTCGGTGGGTGAAAATCCCGCAACGGCCGATGCTGCAGGTATAAATGTTATAAAATACAGATATCTTGCTACCTGCATCGGTAGCGCGATTGCCGGCCTTGGCGGTTTGCAGTATGTTATGGCATATGCTAGCGGCGTTTGGTCAAACAATGCATTTGGTGACCGCGGCTGGATGGCGATAGCGCTTGTTATATTTGCGCTCTGGAAGCCATCTATGGCAATTGTCGGTTCATTTGTTTTTGGTGCGCTTTGTAACGCAAATAACTATATTCAGGGTCTTGGCACCGAAACGCAAGAACTTTTTAAGATGTTACCTTATGTTGTGACAATCATTGTTCTCATTATTACAAGTATGCGCAAAAAGAGAGAACATCAGCCTCCCGCAAATTTGGGTCTTAATTATTTCAGAGAAGAGAGATAGTGTGTCTACAGCATTGGATTGATATTTCGATCCAATGCTGTTGTTGTAAAATTTAAACTTATTGATAACATACATATCACTGGTGGCACGCAGGTATTTGCGCAGACTTTCGCAGTCGGAGACGATGGAGATTTACGTGTCTGATTGTATAACAAAAAATTAATAAGTTAAAAAGCGGCAAAATTTTTGCCGCTTTTTAATAATATTATTTACAATTTTAAAACTAAGTGGTATAATTTAATAAATATATTTAAAAGCTGGTGTAGCTATGAAATTTTTTTGTGACGTTATTATACCAATCTATAATGCTTACGATGCGACGGTTAATTGTATTGATTCTGTTATTAAAAATACAAACCTTAAAGAGGACAGACTTGTTCTTATAAATGATTGCAGTCCTGACGTGCGTATAAGCAACCATATTAACGAGATTAAGTTGAAATATCACGAGCTTAATATTGTTGTAATAGAAAATGAGGTTAATAAAGGCTTTGTAGGCACTGTTAATGTGGGTATGCGCTATTCAAAGAATGATGTATTGCTTCTTAATAGTGATACAATTGTTGGTAAGAATTGGCTCGATAAGATGCGCAAATGCGCTTACAGTCAACCAAAGGTTGGTACGGTTACAGCGATGTCAAATAATGCTACACTTGTATCTGTGCCCCAAGGATTAATGCGCAACGAGATTCCAGAAGATATAACTATTGATGAATATAACGATATGCTTGATAAGTGTGCATATTGTGAATATCCCGAACTTCCTACTTCACACGGTTTTTGTGTTTATATAAGACGTGAAGTGCTTGATAAAATAGGCCTTTTTGATGAAGAAAGCTTTGGCAGGGGATATGGCGAAGAAAACGATTTTTCATTTCGGTGTATAGATTATGGTTTTAAAAATCTTTTATGTGATGACGCAATCGTTTACCACCTTGAAAGTCAGTCTTTTTCCAACGAACGATCAAAGGTTATTGATGCTCATTTGGAGATATTACAAAATAGGTATTTAGGGTATTATCAGAATCAAGAGCATTGGTTCAGGACTTTTCCTATTTTGCATATTTGTAGAAACGTGTATTATAATCTTGGCTTACGCAAAAAGAAAAATGTGTTGATGGTGATTCACGAGTGGGATAATACTGTTGGTGGAACCACAACTCATGTGAAAGATATTATATCTGCTTTATCAAACGAGTTTAATTTTCATGTGCTGTTTCCGCTAGGCAATAAATATGTCATTGAGTCATATTTTGGCAATGAAACTGAGAGAATGACACTACCGTTCACCGTGGAAAAATCATCTAGATATAATCATTTCAATAACATTTACAAAAACATGGTCGACTATGTTGTGCGTGCTTTTGCAATACAAACTGTTCATATTCATCACATGGTTGGACATTATTTTGATATAGCGGATGTTATAGAAAAATATAAACTGAATTCCATTATTACACTTCATGACACATACTCGTTATGCCCGTCTGTGGGAATGTTATATTGTAATGAAAAATATTGTGGTTATATGCTCGAGCGTGATTGTGCAAAATGTCTTGTTCACACCGAAAGAGCAGCCAACAATATTATTCCTGAATGGCAAAACGACTGGAATATTTTTCTTAAGAAATTCGACAATGTTATTGTGCCTTCAAACGATACAAAACAAAGAATTAACGCCGTATATAACGATATAGAGTTAAAGGTTATTGAACACGGTGTCAATGTGGACAAGTTAGACTATACACCAAAGCTTGACCGCAAGCTCAGAATAGCATTTACCGGTGTTTTGTGTCGACACAAAGGTGCCGAGATGTTAAGAAACCTGATAAACAATTGCAAAGACCGCAATATAGAATTCCACTCTTTTGGAAGAATTGAAGCTGAATTTGCTGATTTGCAGCAAAACACTTCAAATTATACTTATCATGGCCCTTATATAAGAGAAGAAATAGGTAAGTTGCTTGCCAAAAACAAAATAAATTTAATCTGCTTTTTGCAGATTTGTCCTGAAACATATTCTTATACGGTAAATGAGGCTGTTGCTTCTAAAATTCCTGTATTGTCGGTAGATTTAGGTGCAGGTGCCGACCGTATTAAAGAAAATAACCTTGGTTGGATAGTGCCTAAGGATGCTTCGTGTGAAGAAATACTTGAAAAATTGACTTGGGTAAAAAACAATATTGATGAGTATAAAAATGTAGTATCCACTGTAGAAAACTATAAGTTTAAAACGGTGGATGCAATGGGTCAGGATTATTTAGAAATTTATAATCTTAAAAACACCGAAACAGCTATTGACTATGAAGCGTTGAGATATTTGGTTAAGCAGGAAGTAATTCTTGCTAAAAACATAATATATAACAACGAAGTTGAGGTTATGTTAGATGGTATATTGCGTTCAGCCAAATGGCGAATTGTCAACAAAATTAAGGTCCCCAAATTTATTTCAAAACCATTGAAGGCAATTTTAAGGGTAGTAAAGAGAATAGTTAAGAGGTAAGGAAATGAAACTTGCTGCGGTAGTGGTATTGTACAATCCAAGCGCAAAAATTTTAGAAAACATAAAGTCATATATTGATTACGTAGACGTTGTATATGCGGTTGATAATTCTTCGTCGGATAATAGCGCAAGCTTGCATTCTGACAAGATAGTTTATCTTTCAAATGGTAAAAACAAAGGAATAGCATATGCTTTGAATCGTGGAGCACAACAGGCTATTGCTGATGGATATGCTTGGTTGCTTACCATGGATCAGGACAGTACCTTCGAGAATGACGGAGTTGAAAAACTTAAAGAGTTTATTGTAGGATGCAAGGCTACCGACAGTAAATATCAATATGATAAAATCGGACTTATTACACCGTTTCACAGAACCTTATTTAACGAGGCAGAGCAGTTAAAGGAAATTGATAGTCCTGCCGTGGTTATGACATCTGGAAATATCATAAGTCTTGACGCCTATCAAAAAATCGGTGGTTTTAAGGATTGGATGTTTATTGACGCTGTCGACTTTGACTATTGTTTAAATCTTCGTGACCACGGATACGATATCTGGAGACTTCCACAGGTTGAATTAAAACATAACCTTGGTGATGTTGTTTTCAAAACATTCCGAGGAAAACGATATTATGGTCTCAATCATAGTCCAATGCGCCGTTACTATATAGTAAGAAACAGACACTATTTTTGCGATATGTATGAGGATCGTTATCCCGGATTTTGCAACGCAGAAAGGCAAAGTACTAAGGTAGAGGTAAAGGGTATTTTGCTTTGCGAAAAAAACAAGATACGAAAACTGTTTGCCATGTTTAGAGGGTATTTGGACTACAAATTAGGTAAAAAAGGCAAAAAAGTTTAAAGGAATGTGATTAAAAAATGATCAAAAGAAGTCTTTTTTCAGCATTTGTTTTAGTAATAGTATTTATATGCCTTGTATCTATGGCGTGTCCTATGCAAACGATCGCCCGTTTTGTTCCCGAAGGTCAAGCAATTGTTACGTTTTTGCCTGAAGATATAGATTCTCTTTCGGGTGCTGAGATATATGATAACGGTGATGTAAAGATAACAGCTGGAAATCCGAATGTGTATTTAAGCGACATAAATTGCACAACAAGAACTATTGCAATAAATTTTAAAGAACCGGTTACCGAATCTTTTGCCGCTGTTATGTATTATGATACCGGAAAGGGCTTAAACGAATCGGAAAAGGTTTATTCATCAGCGTTTAAAGGGGACAGTTGGATATGCTTTGCACTGCCTGCTGATAACCATTGCGTTGCTGCCAGAATAGATATCAATATCGAGTATAAAATAAACAGCATTAACGTATATGATACCGAACCTAATATGGTTTTATCAAAGATTGTAAATCCTTGGTGGGAATATGTAGTTTGCGCGATAATTTCTATCGCTGCTTTTGTAGCTGTTTTCTTTTTAGATATTAAGTTTAAATTTTTCGACAAGATGTGTGATTGCTTAAAAAACAATAAATTTTCTATTTTTAGGGGATTTATTGGTTTTGTTGGTTGTGTTTTACTATCAGCAGGTGTTGAGATTTTATGCGGACTCATATTTGGCCCATCTACAGCAGGACAAAACTTTAATATTTATCGTTTCTTATTAATATGCGGTATATTTTTATGCTTGTTGGCCATTATATTTTTTGTTCGAACGGTTGACAAAAAGCCGGAAAGGCTGTTTTTGGTTATAATGCTTATCGCAGGCTTTGTTATGATCTTTGCTTCTCCATTCGGCCATATTGCTTGGGATGTAGAAACGCATTATAGATGGGCTTTGAATTCGTCTTATATTGGTCAGTCGTACAAAACTGCGGCAGATAGGTTTGTAATAAACAATCAAGATCTATATTGGTCAAAAGAAACCGCTTTGGATAATCAAAATAACATTGAGCTTGTAAATGCTTTTGATGACTATGTTATTGAAGAATTTTATCAAAGCAAACATCTTACCCATATACCAAGCGGTATATTTATTGCTCTTTCAAGATTTTTTGGCTTGAATTTTTATTGGACTCTTACATTGGGTAGAGTGCCTAATCTTTTGATTTACGCTTTTGCTTGCTATTTCGGTATGAAGAAATTAAAGAGCGGAAAGATGATTATGGCTGTTTTGGCCTTTTTCCCAACCAATTTGTTTATAGCAACCAATTTCTCATATGACTATTGGTTAAATGGATTTTCAATGCTTGGTATTGCTTATTTTGTTTCTGAAATGCAACAACCCGAAAAGCAAATTACCTTAAGGGATAACATAATCATGTGCGCTTCATTGGCGTTGGCTTGTTTGCCAAAACAAATATATGCACCATTGTTGTTAGTTCCGTTTTTCCTTAGAAAAATTAACTTTGAAAAAAGAAAAAGGTATTATGCAATTTGTATGTCCGCTTTTTTAGTGCTGGTCGTACTGCTTGCGATAAGAAGTTTTTCGTCGGTAACATCTGCAGGGGATTTGCGTGGTGGTTCATCTGTTGGTCCTATGCAACAGGTTAAATTTATTTTGGGCAATCCCTTCACATACACCAAAACACTTTTAAATTTCTTGTGGTCATATTTATCTATTGGAGGTGCTAAGGAATACATTTGCAATATGGCATATATCGGCTATGGCTTTGGTCATGGTATAATGTTGTCGCTTATGATTTTTACCGCTTTTACCGATAAGAATAAATATGATATTAACAACAAATATTTGCTTGTGAAAAGTTTTAATTTGCTATTGTTATTTGGCGTGACGTCACTGGTTGCGACCGCTTTATATATTTCTTTTACGGCTGTAGGAAGCGATGTTATACAGGGTTGTCAAGGAAGATATTTAATGCCACTGTTGTTGCCGGTAATGTCGGTTATA
>JAFTTE010000013.1 GCA_017466905.1 Clostridia bacterium
TCATAGCTGCGCCAACACATACAAGTATATGCGTTCTAAGTCCTGCCGCGCTACCGTGCTTTCCGCGCTCGTTACCAATAATACCGCCGGCAAGAATTGCCAGCAATAAACGAAATGCTATTGTTGCATAATTAAATTCACGCAAATAAGTAATAATCTGTTCCATATTTATACCTTCAAGTTAAAAATTTTCAATAAAACTATGCTTTTCGCCATGGTCCCTATCACGCCAGCCTGGAATTGTTGCCAAATTTACATTATGCAGACTGCGAAATATGTTATCATCAGCATCAGGATTGGTTTTGCGCAACGTCTTTATAAGATTTTTCATTTCCTGACGCTTTGACAACATCTCGTCCTCGGCACTGTCGGCAGTAAATTTGCACGCACATCGTAAAAAGCGCAAATTGTTGTAGTTTGCCCACGCTATAATATCACGCTCTTTTACCTTATAAAGCGGACGGATAAGCTCCATACCCTCAAAATTGGTGCTATGCAGCTTTGGTAGCATTGTTTTTATCTCTGACGAATAAAGCATACTCATAAGCAGAGTCTCGATAACATCGTCAAAATGATGCCCTAAAGCGATTTTGTTGCAACCGAGTGATTGCGCCTTGGCATAAAGCGCACCGCGACGCATACGCGCGCACAGATAGCAGGGCGAGCCGCCTGCATTAAACGCCACATCAAAAATATCACTTTCAAAGATTTCAGCATCAATACCCAACAGTTTTAAATTGCTTTCTATCAGTTCACGGTTAGGTTCTGCATAGCCGGGGTCCATAACTATGTACTTTAATTCAAATGGTACTTCGCTATGTCTTTGCAAAAGCTCCAAACACTTAGCAAGTATCATTGAGTCTTTTCCCCCCGAAATACAAACGGCGATTTTATCGTTCGCTTTAATCAGCTCATACTCTTGCACCGAACCGACAAAGCCGTTCCATATTGTTTTTCGGTATTTTTTAATAATACTGCGTTCGATTTCCTGATGTTTTAAAAGTTCTCTTGCCAAAATATCACCTATAAAAAAGTCGTTACTATCATTATAATAGTAACGACTTATAATTTCAATAAAATTTATAATTATGCTTTGTTTTTAGTTGCAAGTTTGATAATAAACAGTGTTGCAACGGTTACAACTACAAATACAGGTAATACAATTAACCAATTGTTTACAAAGCCTGCCATAATGTATGCAAAGAATGAAATTCCTGCAACGGTAAGTGCATAAGGTAACTATGTAGATACGTGGTTAATGTGGTTGCACTGTGCACCTGCTGATGACATAATTGTTGTGTCAGAAATCGGTGAGCAGTGGTCGCCGCAAACAGAGCCTGCAAGGCACGCCGACATACCGATTGTGCCAAGTGCGCTGCCAACGGGGAAAATTGCCAGAACAATAGGAATAAGAATACCAAAAGTACCCCAGGATGTACCTGTTGCAAAAGAAATACCGCAAGCTACAAGGAATATAATTGCAGGCAAGAAGCTCTGTAATGAACCTACGTTAGCGAGCGCGCTTTCAACAAAAGCATCAGACTCAAGCAAGCCTGTCATATTCTTAAGCGATGTTGCCATTGTTAAGATAAGGATTGCGGGCACCATTGCGTTAAAGCCCTTTGGTATACAAGCCATTGCCTGTTTAAAGGTAACAAGTCTTCTTGCGATAAAGTATATCATAACAACAATCAACGCAATAAGACCACCCCAAGGAAGTGCTACGGTAGCGTCGGTATTACCAAACGCGTCAGCAAAGCTAAGACCGCCTGACTGACCTATGTAATAAAGCGCATATACGCAAATAGCAATAAGCACAAGTATCGGGAAAACAAGATCAATAACGCGAGCTTTTGATTTATCAAGAACCTCTTCCTCGTCATACTCAACCTCGTCCTCATCCTTAACCTCGCCGCCAAATGTAAAGAGGTCACCGGCGAGAGCGTTCTTTTCGTGCAGACGCATCGGACCGTAATCAAACTTCATAAGTGTGATTGCGATGATAAAAACGAATGTTAAAAGAGAATAGAAGTTATAAGGTATCGCCTGAATAAAGAGGGACAAACCGTCTTGTCCTTCGGGCACATATTCAGAAACTGCTGCTGCCCAAGAAGAGATAGGAGCTATCATACAAACAGGCGCCGCAGTAGCGTCAATAAGGTAAGATAACTTTGCGCGTGATACCTTTGCCTTGTCGGTTACAGGGCGCATAACAGCGCCGACAGTAAGGCAGTTAAAGTAGTCGTCAATAAAGATAAGTACGCCGAAAACAAATGTAGCAAGCGCTGCACCTACCCTGCCCTTAACGTGCTTTGCTGCCCAGTTGCCAAAAGCCTGTGAGCCGCCCGCGTTGTTAAGAAGCGCAACGATAATGCCAAGCAGTACAAGGAAAATAAAAATACCTGCTGTGCCTGAAACCGACGAGATTAAGCCGTCGTTGATAATCTTATCAACTGTGTCAAGCGGTTTAAAGTTTGATGCCAACAGACCGCCCGCAACAATACCAATAAAGAGCGATGAATAAACCTCTTTGGTAATTAGGGCAAGTCCTATTGCCACAACCGGTGGGAAAAGTGACCATAATGTTCCAACAGGGCTTGTGATGCTGCCTGTAAAAGCGCAAAGCACACCGAAAGCCACAATGAAAACAAGTATGATCACTTTAGGGATAATCTTTTTTGCTGTCATAAAACTTTCCTCCTAAAAATAAAACACGGTAACGCAGAGTTACCGTGAAATAATACAACACAGATAGCACTCCACAAAAATGTGACAGTATATTACATGTTTTGCAATATACCAACGGTATTAGGGCGGATACTGTAATACCATTTCGGCGGCTTCCCCTTTTGCATTGCGGTTTATCCGAACACATTTGCAACACTACTGATGGTTGCCGCGCCTCTATCATTTATTCAACTGTTGAAATGTTAACACATTTTTAACAAATTGTCAACTGTTTTATGGATTGCACTGTTTACAAGGCTCATAACCTTGTTTTAAGAGCTCATCGCGGGTTTTGTCAGATGTTTGTTTGTTCTGCTCCTTAATGTTTGCAACAGCGCCGCAATCGCTTGAATGAAATTTTTTGCTGCTTGTATTTAAAATATATTCTACTGTATCGGTACTGTCATTATCAAAAAAATTGGATTTTTCAGCTAATTGGCTCTCACCCGTTGCGTAATCAATTACAATATCGGGTTGCGCGTTATATGCGTATACATTAAAGCATATACCCTCGCCGTTGTCTTCCACCGACTTTGCTTCCATCTGCACGCCCGATGCCAACAGATTATCACCCTCAAAAATAGGGGTTACACGATAAATAACATGATTTTCAGTTTCTTTTACATAGTCAGCAATAAGGTTTTCGAAGGGTAGCATACCTTCAAGATTTAAATATCTTGTGCCTGTAATAAGATTTTTAACATTGGCATTTTCACCTGTTAACTGATAACCAATCAGATGACAGCGGTTATATAAATATTTACCGTCTACATTATCGTATTTTACCGTATGCCAGCCTGTAGGCTTGACCTGACCTATGCTTCCGCGCTCCTCTGTAGGCATTATATCAATGCCAATACAGGCCATTGTTACACCACATCTACCCAAAGAGTCAAGCTGCGAATAACGTTCATAAGATTTTGTTACCATATCACTTTCGGTAAAGTCGGGCTGGTTGTCATTGATAATGACATATGGCTCATCGTCAAACTCAGGAACATCACCAAGCGCGTCAACCTTTGTATCAGTGATGCCGATAAATAAAGCATTCTGACCGCCAATGTCATTTGTAAAGCTTATACCGCAGGCAGAAAGCATCATTAAAACACATAAGAATAATGCGATTATGCCTATTCTGATTTTCATAATATGTATATCTCCTCTGTAATTTTATTGTGTGAGCTGCCTACAAAATCAGTAACACATTGTGGTGTCTTATTTTTCAAAAGCGATTGAGTGTCAAGCTTTACATCAGACGGGTACACCCTGTTCCAGCGATATATAATTACATTTTTGATTTGATAGATAAAAGGCGAAATATCCGTATTTTCAACAAAGCAGGAAACAGTTTCTGGAGCCTTGCTTAAAAAGTCGCTATCAACGTAAATTTGGTCGCTATAATCACTGAACAGCTTTGCAGAATACTCATTCATATATAGTCTTGAGCCCTTAGATAACCCAATTACTCTCTCGCATAAAGCGCTGTCGCGGCTTTGACGGCGTGCGGCAAAAAGCATACCGTTTTTATCGTCTAAACAAATTATTATCTTCATTATTCTATTTCCTTTGTAACTTTCCAGTCCTCGATAAGCCTTGCAAGCGAGCAACCCGCATTTGCAGGCGAGGTAGACGGCAGACATATTGCCGACCTGCCAATTTGCGCTTTTATATATTTGTTGTAATATTTCTCGGCAGTTTTACCGTTAACAAAAATTTGTTTTATATCGGCTGTAGATAGTATCTTGGTTAAATCGTTAGGCACAACATTTTTTATCGAACTGTCAGAGCTGCCGACAATTTCGCAGGATGCAATTACATCCCAGACCGCAATATTATGTGACAGCAAAAAATGTCGTTTTTGCTCTACCGTTTGAGGTGTATCACAATTAAAAACTGCGGCTAAAACCTTCCAAAAGCGGTTTTGCGGATGACCGTAAAAGAACATCTGCTCACGCGATTTAAGAGATGGAAAGCTACCTAAAATCAGTATTTTAGAATTGCTGTCATACAAAGGTTTTATTGGGTGGATAACTTTTTGGAGCATGTTATTACACCGCAAAAAATTTGCTTTTGAATTCTTTGATTTGTTTTTCGGTTTCTTTTATTTGTTCAGTATTTTTATTCTCAAGTGCTTTTGAGTGTAACGCACAAAGTTTTGCATAGGGCGGATAAAATTCCCACATCAGATATCGCGCATATTTTGCATAGCGGAACTTACCTATAGCACGAAAATCGGTATCATCGCGGCGGTCTATTGCTACACCGCGTTCTGCCTTTATGGCATCCGGAATCTCATCAAAATCCTTTGCAAAAACAATTGTAAACTGCTTATTAAAACGGTCCGTAGCGTATTTGATATATGTTCTATGAGCATCAGATGAACCAACAACGGGTACCTTGTAGCCATCGGCTATCATATCGCAACGAAGCATCTCTTGCAGATTGTTGCCGTTACCTGTGCCGTCACAGCCTGCTATTACCTCTAACGCATCAAAATCACCGTGCTGCCAGTGATAAATAAACTCCTCGGTCTGCATATTGTATTCGCCATAACACTCCCAATAAGGATGAGCCATAATGGCGACACCGTTTGCTTTGCGGATGTGCCCTGCTACAAAGATACGATAAGCGACACAACGTGGGTCCGAAAGACCGCTGAAATCGTGGGTGTCAAGTATCTTTTGTATTTCTGCCTCGACATAATTGTCGTCGGTTTCAATAATATCGTTTACGCTGCTTTCACCGTTAAAGTTAACAATATGGAAATATCCCATACTCTTGTTATGTACCTCTTCACCACGAAAAACAAAGAAATCGTCAGTGAGTTCCTTTACCTTCGACTGTGCTTCCAAAGATGGCGCAAACTTGTGGTGGTCGGTAAGGGCGATAAAGTCATACCCTGCACCGCGATAATTACAAGCAACCTCAAAAGGTGTGCCCTCGCCGTCAGAACGGCAGGAATGTAGATGTGTGTCACCTTTAAAAGCCTTAAGACAAGCAAGATCGGGGTCAACGGAATAAATATGTGCGTTGCTGATAATAGTGCCATCGTATTTTATTTTAACACTATACTGCTGTTCAGTGGTAAAATCATATTCAACGCTGAACAAACCGTCACCGCAATAATTAAGTGGAACATAGCTGTAGCGCTCCTCCTCGTCAATGCGGTATTGTGGTGTATGCAAAACAGCATATTTTTCCATAGGCTGAATTTTAATCTCTAACAATTCAGGTTTAAAATCAGTTTCTGACAGCTTTATGTATAAAGTCTGTTTTTGGTTACTATTAAAAACCTTTGGATATATTTCGCTAACACGTATGCTCATAAGCTTAACCTCCACGATGTGTGATATTTATAAATGTAGTATAGCACTATTACAATTTACAAACAATAATTTTCTATGAAA
>JAFTTE010000139.1 GCA_017466905.1 Clostridia bacterium
ACTTGCATTATAAAATATTTTAGTATATAATTAATAAAAATGCAAGTATAGGTTTTTAAATTATTTATGAATTAAGGTGAAAAAATGAAAATCAAACAAGGATTTAGTTTAAAAACTGAAAATGGTCAAAATATTATTATTTGTGATAAAAGTGTTAACCGCGATTTTAACAGCACTATCCTATTAACAGAAACGTCTGCTTATTTATGGAATTTGCTGCAAAACGAAAATGCCACCAAGGAACAGATGCTTCACGGATTGCTTAACAAATTTGATATTTCAACTGTGCTGGCATTAAATGACATTGATGTATTTATAAGAATCTTAAAGGAAAACGGAATTTTAGAAGAATGAAAAACAAAAGTTCAACAAATAAATGGATAATTAAAAGAACCCGCCCTTTTATACCTAAAATAATATTTATTTCAGTTTTAAATATTTTGGCGTCGGTTACATATATCCTTTTAGCTAAAGCATCACAGTTAATAATTAATAATACCAACAGCACTAAAAATGCACTTGTTACAGGAGGAATTTCTCTTTTTGCATTGATAATTATTTATGTCATTGTTGAAGCTGCAATTTCACTTATATCGGTGAGCGTTTCGTCAAAAATGAATATTTCACTACGCAACCATATGTTTACATCCCTTATGAAAAAGAAATATGTAGACATATCAGAATACCATTCGGGCGATTTGCTTAACCGCTTTACATCAGATACTGAACAAATTGTAAACGGAACTGTTGTTTTGATACCGTCGGTAGTATCAATGCTTACAAAAATTATTGCGGGTGTAGTCGCACTGTGTATTGAAAATTACTTTTTTGCTTTTGCTGTTTTGGTGATTGGCTTTGTCTTTCCGCTTGTAGGCAGATTGCTAAGCAGTAGTTATAAAAAATTCCACAAGGATGTGCAAAAGTCAGAGGGTGTTACACGCTCTTTCTTACAAGAAAGCTTTGCAAATATTATCGTTATTAAAACCTTCTCGGGCGAAACACCTTTTAAAATCAAGTTAAACGAATATATGGCTGATAATCACAAGCTGAAATTAAAAAGAAATATCCTTTCGGTGATAATTTCAATGCTCATCTACCTGTTTTTTAATATGTGTTATTACGGTGTACTTGTTTGGGGTGCGGGTCAGATAGCAAGCGGACAAATGCTGATAGGAACGCTTATATACTTTTTGCAGTTGATTTCTATTTTAAGAGCGCCGTTACAAAATATATCAGGTATTATGCCCAGATTTTATTCAACCGTTGCTTCTGCAGAAAGACTTATTGAACTTGAAAATTTAGAAAATGAAAATAATAAACCCGCCTTTGAGACTCCTGTTTCTTTCCAGAATATTGTTGCTGATAAACTCACCTTTGCATATACTAACGAAATCGTTTTACGTGACAATAACTTTATAATAGACCGTGGCACCATAACGGCGATTACAGGTCGATCTGGTAGTGGCAAGAGTACATTGTTCAAATTATTGCTCGGTCTTTTCCCAGCTACCGCAGGTGGTTTAAGCTTTGACGGCACAACGCCTATCGACGAAACTACAAGGCAAATGTTCTCATATGTCCCGCAGGGCAATATGATAATATCGGGCACAATACGTGATAATATTTCTCTTTGCAATAGCACAGTAAATGAAGAAGATATTATAAAAGCCGCAAAAGCTGCTGTTATTTACGATTTTATTAAAACCCT
>JAFTTE010000014.1 GCA_017466905.1 Clostridia bacterium
CGATATGACCGTATCTGATAGCACCGTGGTTAGCGCACAAGTTCATCATAACCTCATAAGCGGTCTTAAAGGTTGAGACCTCTTTGCAGTCGCACCTAGGAGCAAACCATGTGCAGGTCCATGTCGGGTTGGTTCTTTCCATAAGTGTGTCAGAAACTTCGTCAGGAAGCTTAACGGTCCAACCCTCAGCAATCTGAAGCACAGGACCAAGACCTTTAACAAGATTAAGTCTAATCATTGTGCAGGGCATTTCAGCCTTGGTTGTATAATGGCTTGAGAAGCCGCCGCCACGGAAGTTATCGAAACCTGCCTCGCACCAAACGGTAGCGTCGGTCATCTTCTTGATATCTTCGTCAGTAACTTCCCACCATTTTTTCATAACAGCGTTGCCGTTTTCATCAGTGCACTCACCACAAGCGTCAAGACAAGCAGCGCCAGAGTTTAGAAGATGGATAATACCGTTAGATTCAGCCGCCTTGCCTTCAAGCTTATAGCCTGTAACGCGCTCGGTAGCTTCACCTGACCAATATGTACGAACATCGGCAAAAATCTGTGCGCGGTGTGTGAGCAAACGCATCATAAGCATACCCATACCGTTTAAAATATCATTTTCGGTAGCGAGGGTAAATGGCTCGCGTGCGCCGTTGTGGTCAAAGGTAGATGAAAGCAGTGCTTCTGGGTAGTCACAGTTCGGCCAGTGGTCTGTCCATTGACGCTGACCCTGGAAACCGCCGGCAATAGCATTATGACCAACCTTTTCTTCCTCAAATGCATCAGGAAGATTGGGGTTGCCTGCCATAAGGTCTTTTATAATGCAGTACATCTTAACAGTGAATTCCCACTGCTTTTCTTTTTCTTCAGGAGTAAATTTAATGCGACGCTCTTCACCTAAGAATTCAACTGACTCGGGGTTGTCATCACGACCCTCTTTGCAGTGTTCTTTTGTCCATGCAAGAGCTTTCTGATATTCTTCTTCGTTGTAAATGCCTTCTTCCATACGGCGAAGAATTTCAACCTCATCAACCGACTCAATACGCATACCGAAATATGCTTCCATCATATCCTGGTCCATAATTGAACCTGCGATACCCATACACTGTGAGCCAATCTGCAGATATGACTTACCGCGCATTGTAGCAACCGCAACAGCCGCACGACCAAAGCGGAGAAGTTTTTCTTTTACGTCCTCGGGGATTTCAGATACTTGATCTCTGTCTTGTACCTCGTGGCCGTAAATACCAAATGCGGGAAGACCCTTTTGAGCGTGACCTGCAAGAACTGCTGCAAGGTACACAGCGCCGGGACGCTCGGTACCGTTAAAGCCCCAAACACCCTTGAATGTGTTGGGTTCCATATCCATAGTTTCAGAACCATAGCACCAGCAAGGTGTTACAGAAAGGGTAATATCAACACCCTCTTTTTTAAACTTTTCGGCGCATGCTGCAGCTTCGGGTACACGACCGATACTGGTGTCAGCCATAACAACCTTTACAGGATCGCCATTTGAGTAGAAAAGATTTTCCTCAAAAAGTTTTTTTGCCGCATTAGCCATTGCCATTACCTGTGCTTCAAGGCTTTCACGCAATTGCATGGGTCCTCTGCGACCGTCAACGACAGGACGAATACCGATTACAGGGTAGCCGCCTACGTATCTTGATTTGCTCATAAAAACAACTCCTTAGAATAAATTTTAAAATAATACAAAATCTGATGCCAGATTCTTATTTCTTACCGAATGTGTATACCTTCATTATAACAAATGTCACAGGTCCACCCACCGCGGCGGCGATTATTGTGCCCCAGAACTGCGGCAGCTTCATTGTGTTTATGGTGATGAAGGTAACCAAAAATCCTATTATTAAATTAGGTATATATGATATTACAAAACGAATATATCTTTGTAAAGCGGGATTTTTTTTAAAAATAACATAACTGCTTAAAAAGAATGCGATTACATTTGAACAAAAAAAGCCTACTACATATGCTACATTAGGTTGCATAACAAGGCTGAAAAGCTTTGAAAACAGTCCGTGATCAACCGTATTAATAACACCCAGCACACAAAACTCAATAAACTTTTTGCTTACAAAGGTCCTTTTTATTTTCAGAAGCAATTCGCGAATAGCGGTCACCCCCATTTGTCTTAGGCTGACGAGAGTCAACTTATTATATAGTATAACAAATTACTGACAAAAAAGCAAGATTATGTTGACTTTATCGCGGCTTTACGATAAAATTAACAGGCAGTTAAAATTTTGTATATATCCGCCCCCTTAGTTAAATGGATATAATGGACCCCTCCTAAGAATTAGTTATAACAACCGCCTTTTATGAAAAAGCGATAGATATTAAGTTAAAATTGTCACTATGCCTCCATAGTTAAATGGATATAATAAACCCCTCCTAAGGGTTAGTTACAGGTTCGATTCCTGTTGGGGGTGCCAATCACAAAAAGCCGAGAAGCCTCGATTTTACTAGGTTTTTCGGCTTTTTATATTTTTTTGAAACAAGCTAAAAAGTGACAAAATCGCACATTTTTCATTAGCAGAAAGGCCGTTCTGCTAATTTGAGTTTTTCGAATATTTGTTTGCTAATGAAGGCGATAGTTATTATGTTAATATTGTCACATAACAGAAAATTAAAAAGTAAACCGTCATTTTCTGATTTTGAATAGCAAAATTCGCTTTCTGTTAATTATTATTTCACCTAAAAAACTGCTAATAAAAGAGTGGATGATATGTTGTACTGATTATAGATGTTGTCTTAATTGAAAAAGACAACTACACGTGTTATAATAAAGTAAATATAAAAATAGTATTGATACATTTATAATTTGCTGTATGGAGGATTTTTGATGGAATATATCACAATAAAACCATTAGTTGCAGAATTAAACAAGGATTATCTTGATTTTTTTGATAATCGTGCATTTACCGATGGCAATCCTAATGGGCCATGTTATTGTACTTCGCCGAATCAGGATGAAAAAACAATAAAAAAGATGGTTAAGAAGTTCAAAATCTTTGGTGTTAAAAAAACACTACGTAAGTATGCTGTACAAATGCTTAACGAAAACAAAATACAAGGTTATTTAGCTTTTGACGGAGATACAGCTATCGGTTGGTGTAATGCTGCAGATATTGAAAGTTATTCAGGATTTGTCCCTAATTTTGCGAAAGAAAACATTTGCGGAAAAACTATTTCTATTGTTTGCTTTGAAGTTGCACCTGAATATAGAGGTATGGGAATAGCATCAGCTTTTATTGAAAGAGTCTGCAACGATGCCAAAGAAAAAGGTTATGTGGCTGTTGAAGGCTATGCCAAGCTTTCCGAAAACAGAGATAATTACGATTTTCAAGGTCCTGTACAGCTTTACAAGAAAGCAGGTTTTGTTGAAGTTACAAGAGAAAACGGACAGGCTATTATGAGAAGGTTGTTATAATCAAAATCAATTTAAATGTGTTGCGAATAAAAAAGCAACTAAATTAAGTTGCTTTTTTGAAAAGCAAGTCTAAACACTTGCTTTTTTTTACTTTTGTGTTATAATGAGTATACACATTAACAAGGAGATGTTATAATATGAGATATGCTGCTATTATATTTGATATCATAGACTCAAGACGTTATAATGACAGGTACGATGTTCAACATGTTTTAATGGAAAGCGTTTCATATTTGAATTGGGTATATGAGCATGCAATAAAAAAGGAAGTTGTTTCAAGTGCTGGAGATGAATTTCAAGGTTTATTTAAAGACCTACAAACAGCGTTTTTATACATTCGAAAATTACAACTTCTAGTTTATCCAATAAAAATACGTTGTGGAATAGGTTATGGAGAAATAAAGTACGATAAGGAAAAATGGTCATCTGTTTCAATTGATGGTGATGCATATTATTTAGCTAGAGATGCAATAAATTCTGTTCAAAAAAGGAAAAGCAATGCAATATGCTTCAATACAAATTCAAGATATGACAAATATTTAAATGCATTGTGCATGGCTGGAAATGAAATTAAATTAAAACAATCTCAAATGGTTCGACTTGTTGAGTTAGTTGCCGATATAATTTTGCCTATAAAACCTACGAGTGAGTCTGAAGGTTTTTATGATTTTATTTTGCGAAACAGAATTAGATTGATTGAGCAAGAGAGTTGGAACAGAGTAATTGGAAAATTTAGAGAAATTGAAGAGATAGATATCGATTTTGGATATCTTTTGGATATAAAACAATCTATTGAACCTAAGTACTACAGTGAAAACAATTTTTATATGGATGAATTTTGGGTACATGGAATGTCAACTTATATCGCACAAATAATGAATACATCACGACAAAATATTGATAGGTATGTTTCTTTAGGAAAAGTAAAAGAAAGTAGACTGATAGATAAAACGATATATGAAATGTTAGGAGAAGGATTATGGTAAATTTTGTAATTCTAATAATCTTACATTTATTAGGAGATTTTTATTTGCAAACAGCGAAACTAGCTAAATGTAAAAATGCAAAAATCGATAATGATTGTAATAATTGTAAAAAGTGCAAAGACAAATCAAAATTAAATAAACAATATATGTTTATTCATATGTTGTTATATACGCTACCATTTGTTTTATTGTTTTTTATGACAGGTTGGAAAAGTGCGTTACTTGCAATCATTGGAATTATCGTTTCTCATGGAATTATCGATTCTATGGCGTGCTTTTTTAATAAAAGGACCAAGCAAACTTTAGTTTTTATAATTGACCAATTCTTGCATATAAGTATACTGTTTTTGATATACAAAATGGTAGAGTTTAATTCAATATTTGATAAGTATGGTCTTATAGTAAAATCTGTTTTGACAGTTGCATTGTTAATGATTCCATGTTCAATTTTCATAAACAAAATTTTTGAAGACTTATATCCTGAAACAAAAAACAAAGGACTTTTTGATGTAGGTTCAATAATAGGTATTTTAGAAAGATTTTTAGTAATAATATTTGCATATTTTGAAAATTTCCCAGCTATTGCTATAATAATAACTGTAAAAACATGGGCAAGAACTAACGATTTGAAGGAACCGGAATTTAGAAACAAATATCTATTAGGTACATTGGCGAGTTTAGTTTTGGCTCTTTGCAGCTACATAATATTCAAATTGGTTTAAATGAAGCTTGTATATTTTTGTGACAGAATTAACATAGCATCATTCGCCTGTTTGTCGCTTACTTGCTAATATTCTGCTAATTTTCATTAGCAAAACTACGTAAAATCAGAGAAAACTTAGAGTGACTCTGTTAACGCCGCAACACCCGCTAACCCTAGTAAAACAAGGGATTCCGAGGGCTTTTAAGTGACAAAAAGTGAACAAAATAACACCCCTTGAGACAAACTCCTAAGGGTCAGTTGTGCGTTCGATTCGCGCAGGGGGCGCCAAAAACGCAAGTCTTTTGACTTGCGTTTTATACAATCCGACAGGACTGGTATGTCATCGCCGTAAGGCGTATGTAATCACGCAGCTGCGTGTATTTCTTCTGTCGTATTGATGACATGCCACCTTTGGTGGATTACATCCAACGCTCCGTGTTGATAACATACAATGCTTCGCATTGATTTGGAGGCGATTTTTTTGCGGAACACAGGGAGAAACACCTGGGACTGTTCTGTGTGTTGATTTAAAAGCGAGGTAATCTCCCCTAAAAAACAAATTTATTCTTTTAAAAACACCCGACTTTTTACAAGTCGGGTGTCTTTGTTTATTTATTCCTTGCGTATTTGTCGGCGCTTTGCAATATAAGCACTATCGGGTAAATCAGCAATCCGCACAGCAGATTGCTGATGCCGTGAATTGCATCAAATGGCAGACCTGCCACAATCCACGCGATTGTGACTTTGAGGTCAAGACCAAACATTATTGCTTGCGCGGGTGCATAGAGTGTGCCGAACAAAAAGCCGTGAAGCGAGCAAACTATCATATACACAATGGGTTTTACCTTTGCGGGCAGTCTTTTTGGTATCAGCATAGTAAATAGCCAAAGAAAAGTCCAGATGTAAAGATACGGTATCCACCACGGGTCAAAGCCTGCAACAAATCCCTCAATCAACACATACACATAAATCGAAAGCAGCGCCCATTTGCGATATACTACGGTGGTCGCCACAATAAACACACCTACAAGATGAACGTTTGGGAGCATTTCTAACAAAAAATCTCCTGCTGTCATCAGCGCGCCCATCAGGCTCAAAAGAACTATGTCTTTTAATTTCAGTTTCATTTATTCTGCCTTAAATGAATATGTAGCGCCCGGCTCTATTTCGGTAGCATCTACACCTGCGGATGCGTATGCGCCGTCTACATAAAATGCCCAGTACTTGCCGTCTTTGTCATAGTCAAGCGTGATACCGTTTACGGTTTTAACATACAAGCCGTATTCGCTGTCATCGCCTGCGATAAGCTCTGCATCCAAAAGTGCTTCGCCAACGATGGTCTTATCGGTAGAAACCTCAAATTTGGTCTCTTTGCCGTCAACATCAACAACCGTAAAGTTAAATACGGTAGCGCCCTCGCCTACCTTTGTAACCTCTGCCTTGGGCGATTCGGTCACACCCGATGAAACGGGATCAGAGGTGGTTGTGTTGTCGTTACAAGCTGTCATACACAGTGCCATAGCCGCAATAAGCACGATGCAAACAATTGCCGACAACAATTTTGTGAATTGTGTCTTTTTCATAATTTGCATTCTCCTAAAAAATATTATTGTTTCTCCCTTTTCGGTCGGCTCTCGCAACCACTTTAAAAAGGCATTTGTCTGAAAAATATTTCGACTGCGGCGCTATTGTCTTTCACCTTCTCGGAATTTTGTCCCAATGGCTTGTCCTCTCTTTGCGGCAGAGAGTAAGAAAAACAACCTGCTTTGCGCCTCACGGCGACGGGCTCGTACAGGATTTTCACCTGTTTCCTTTTCAAACGCATCAATTATACACTATCTTAATAAAAAATTCAACACAAGATAAATTAAAAACCAAAACAACAAATAAAAATCCCAACTCACGTCGGGATTTTCGTTATTTCTATCGGGTGGCGAGGACTCAAGCAAACGGTGTTATCATAAAACACGACGTTTGCTGCTGTAATATTCACCTTTGGATATACTATTTCATCGGTTTTATTTGTTGCCTCAAAACGCAATCTTGAAGCCTTAAAATCAATATTTTTAAGCGTTACGTTTTCTGTTGGATAGTTTGAATGAAGCAATATATCAACGTCATTTTCAACCGTTACGTTATCAAGTGTGATATTACTGTGCGGTATCGGTGTACATCCCGGATAATGACTGCGGGCATAGGTGTCATAGTTAAGACTTATTGAAATACCTATACTTCTCTTTTTTTGCAATCTGCAATTTTTAATTGTAACATTACGGCACCCACAATTCAGCTCTTCGTTATCACGCGCTACCGTCCAATTTATGCCATCATACTCCATAACGCCGCTTTCGTGACAGGGCGCCGTGTATGAAGTGTAAAGTTTACCATCCGTCGGATTCATTACAACGCGATAAGTTTTTCCATTTACTGCAACCGTGTCGGAGTGCTGCACCTGCATGCCTTTATACCAATGGCACCACGCACCGCCAAGTATTCGGCAAAAATAACCTACGGTCGAGTCGTCGTCAAGGTCTGTGCAGTTTTCTATAAGACCGTCTTCTATCCAACCTACGTGGGTATTAGACACCGAATAATCAAATGCATTGAGAGCAATTGGGTCATCATATGTGCGGAATTTTCCATCTTTGATAACAAATTTTTTACCCCAGCCAAGATGCACACCGTCTTTGTTGCCTGTAATATACAAACTTTCAAGATATATATTATGAAATGCGCTAATTTGAATAGCGTAGTCCTTTTTATGCAGGCCGTGGCATTCAAAATCGGTGATTTTAAGATTTTTTACATATATCATAGCCACCTGTGCACGCAGACCAACAATACGACTGTTAACGCCAAAATCTGCGCTTTCTACACCATTACAGTCAAGATGCAAACCATTTATTGTTATATTGTGATTATATTCTCCCCTTACGGCACCCTTGTTTATAAATGCGTTGCCATTAACGCCGGACACGCTTTGAACACGGCGCAACGTGACACCCTTTGCAAATGTAAGGGTTGTGTTGTCGCCTATTTCAATTTGCTCTGACAAATTATAAACACCGGGTATATCAACTATTATTTCACCGCCATTGTCTATTGCACGTTGTAAAGCTATTGAATTCTCTTTAGCATCATTTTTTGGTAAAAATCCATATTCGGCAACCCTGATCACCAAATCACCTCTTTTTTAACTATATGCATTTTACAACATCTTAATAAAAAATTCAACATTTAAGCAGTTTACTTTTAATATTTTATATGTTAGAATATGTCAAAAGGATGAAACAAACATAGGTGCGGTATGAAAGATAGTTTAAAACAAAAAATTAAATACTGGGTAAAAACGGTTGTTCAGTTTATACTAAATCCCCGTTTGCTTTTGTGTTTCGGTCTTGCGTGGCTTATAACAAACGGCTGGGCATATATTACAGCCGCTATAGCCGTGTGGTTGGATATTGGCTGGCTTGGCGCCGTTGCGGGCGGTTATCTTGCAGCACTTTGGATACCGTTCACGCCCGAGAAGATAGTCACTGTAATCATTGCAATCTTTTTGCTAAAGCTTTTATTTCCAAACGACAAAAAAACTCTCGAAAAGCTGCACAATATGAAAGAAAAAGCAAAGGCAGAAATAAAGAAATTGAAAATTAAACATAAAGAGAAAAAGGAACACCAAGACAAATAAAGTCGGTGTTCCTTTTTGTTGCTATCTAATAAAAATTAGATATAATTAAAACATAAATGCAACCAAACGGGATTTTTATCGTGATATATAATTGAAGGCGCCTGAAAGCAAAAAGGAGGAGAGACCATGCAGGACGAAAATATAGTAGAGCTTTATTGGCTGCGTAGCGAAACGGCTATACGCGAAACCGAGCAAAAATACGGACCGTATCTTAGCAAAATTGCCTACAATATTTTAAACAATATTGATGACAGCCGCGAGAGTGTAAACGATACGTATCTTAAGGCGTGGAACAGTATGCCGCCGCAAAAACCGAGTGTTTTAAAAACCTATCTTGGCAAAATTACAAGACAGTTATCTATTGATATTTTCAGAACACGAAACCGCAAAAAGCGCGGTATGTCGCAGTATGCTGTGTCACTGTCCGAACTCGAAGAATGTATACCGAGCAATCACAGTGTAGAACGGGAAATTGAACTACAGTTCCTTGGTAAAACAATTAATGAATTCCTCTATACCTTGTCCGAGCAAAGTCGGCATATATTTGTATGCAGATATTACTTTTGTGACTCTATCAAAGATATTTCCGCCTTTTTCGCTATGAGCGAATCAAAGGTAAAAAGCATACTGCACCGCACAAGACTGTCGCTTAAAAATCATTTAGAAAGTGAGGGATTTTTTGTATGAAAAAGGAAAATTTAAGTGATGCTTTAAATTTTGTAAACGACGATATAATAGAAAAAACCGACGCTACGCGCAAGGTGAATAAAAGGCACAAAACAATACGTATTGCCCGCGCCTGTGTCGCCGCGTGTCTTGTGGTAGCAATCGGTATCGGCTCAATATTTTTGTTGCCTAAACTTAAACCAAACCAACAAGACCCGCAGATTAATCCAAACAAAAACACCAATTTGCCAATACTTACTATTTCGGAAAATTACGTTGGCGCTTTGGGGTTTGAGGGCTATATGGCTCACGATATATCAGAACTTGTAAATGCAAACCCGTGGTATGACGGATGCGACATTGCAACATTACCCGTATATAATAACACTTTGAATATCAACGAAGTAGGCGAAATAACAAATATTGACAATGAAGAAATGAATTCGCTAATTTTAGATATTGCAAAACGCTACGGACTTAAAGAAAACGAAATCGAGATTACAAAAGATTCAAAAGCGTATGCCGACAGTCTGTTTGTTAAAGCCGAAAATTTTGAAATAAAGGTTGACCCCGAGCTTACTGCTACTATAGAGTTTGACCCCGCAGTATCACTCCCCGACGAATACAACTTTACTTATTATAATTCATCATA
>JAFTTE010000015.1 GCA_017466905.1 Clostridia bacterium
CCAATATGGGCATCAAGGTCAAGCTTTTTGAGATGAAACCTGACAAAATGTCCCCTGCGCACAAGTCGACAAACTTTGCCGAGCTTGTGTGCAGCAATTCGCTTCGTGCCGATGGCATTCACAATGCGGTGGGTGTTTTAAAGGAAGAGATGCGTGCGCTAGGCTCACTTATTATGGAATGTGCCGACAAAACCCGTGTCCCCGCAGGAGGGGCGCTGGCGGTTGACCGTGACGGTTTTTCAAAAGCGGTGACCGAGAAAATAAAGACACATAATAATATAGAAGTAATTTCCAAAGAGGTCACTGAAATCAATTCGGACGAATACACCGTGATTGCGGCTGGACCGCTTGCGTCAGATGCAATTTCGGACGAGATTGCGAAATTTACGGGCGGTGAGGGCTTGCACTTTTTCGATGCGGCGGCTCCGATTGTTTCTTTTGACAGCATTGATATGACAAAGGCATTCAAGGCGGCACGCTATGGAAAAGGCGGCGATGACTACATCAACTGCCCGATGACACGCGAGGAATATATTGCATTTCGTGAGGCACTTATCTCTGCCGAGATGGCAGCGGTACATGAGGGGGTCGAAGACCCGAAAGTGTTTGAGGGGTGTATGCCAATCGAGGTTATGGCGGCGCGCGGAGAAGATACAATGCGCTTTGGTCCGCTGAAACCCGTTGGGTTGACCAATCCTCACGATGGCACAAGACCATACGCGGTTGTTCAGCTTAGGCAGGATAATGCTGCTGCAAGTATGTATAATATAGTAGGTTTTCAAACGCATCTTAAATTCGGAGAGCAAAAAAGGGTGTTTGGGATGATTCCCGGACTTGAAGGTGCTGAGTTTGTCCGTTATGGCGTGATGCACCGCAACACATATATCAATTCACCAAAGCTTTTGGCTTATAATTATAATATGAAGGAATTCCCCAAAATTTATTTTGCGGGGCAAATCACGGGCGTGGAAGGATATATCGAGTCTGCCGCATCAGGAATGTGGGCAGGCATATCAGCGGGTTGTGCCCTTTTGGGCAAGGAATTCCCCAAACTTTCGGCAAAGACTGCCCTGGGGGCGCTGGCAAGCTATGTGTCAAACCCTGCGGTAAGTGATTTTCAGCCTATGAATGTAAACTTTGGTATATTTGAGGATTTGGGAATCCGCATCAAGGACAAAAAAGAAAAAGCCGAAAAGTATGCCGAAAGAAGCGGCGCTGAAGTTGCAGAAGTAAAAGAATTTTTAAAAAATTTAAGTATTTTTTAAAAAAAGCGGCGCATATTAAGCCAAAATGCAACAAATTTTGTAAAAAAACTTGACACAATTTAAACTTAGTATTACAATATATGACATAAAAGTATGATTTTTTATCAATATATAGTTATAGCTACTGCATATTTTGACAAAAGAATTTAAAAAGTGTTACAAGATTGTTACATTTTCAAATTCGTGTTGACATATGCTTATGTTTGGTGATATAATCAACCTAAGTTAATGGGGGTATAGCATATTTGCATGTGCTTTCCGATAACAAACATTTATTATTTTGTAAAAAAAATTAACAAATATATATTTTATTCAAGGAGGATTTGAGACTATGTTAAATCTCAAAAAAGTGATTGCTTTGGTTTGCGTTTTCGCACTCGCACTCAGCACAGTTGCTTTTGGTGCAACATACGCTGACGTTCCAGAAGACAGCGCATATTATGAAGCAGTAGAAACATTGACAAAGTTGGATATCGTTGAAGGCGATGACAACGGTTACAGACCTGAAGATGGCGTAACAAGAGCAGAAATGGCTGCACTTATCGCTAGAATTCAGGGTTATGGCGAAACAGCTAAGGGTGCTGCTAACACAGCTTTCAGTGATGTACCTGCAAGCCACTGGGCATCAGGCTACATTGCGAATGCAAGCGGCTTAGGCATCATCAACGGCTATGGCGACGGAACATTCGGTCCTGAGGATCCGGTTCTTTTTGAGCAGGCTGTTAAGATGATCATGGCTACACTTGGCTACACACCTTACGCTGAAAAGAACGGTGGTTACCCAACAGGTTACCTCGCAGCTGCTAACAGATACGATGTATCTTTCAATGTTGCAAATGCAGCAGTTGGCACAAAGGCTAACCGTGGTACAGTTGCACAGCTTCTTGCTAAGGCAATTGACACACCTTTGATGGTTCCACAGAGCTGGGATTCAAACGGCAACGTTACTTACGTTATCTGCGATGGCCAGAACAAAGATTATGCTTACTACAAGACTCTTATGAGCGAAAACCTTGGTTACATCAAGGTTCGTGGTGTAGTTACAGAAACACCTCTTGTTGACCTTGCTGCAGACAAGACTTTTGACACAACAAAAGAAGAAGAAGTTGTAATTAACGTTAACTACGCTTTCAAGTCAGATGCTGAAGGTTTTGCTGAAGAAGATCTTCCTAAAGATTTGACACTTCTTGTTGGCGAAACAGATGCTGCTGACTACCTTGGTCAGGCTGTTGTTGGTTATGTAGCTAAGCTTGCTAACGACAAGTATGAACTCGTTTCAATCGCTGCTGATTCAAACAGAAACGAAGCTCTTACAATAGGTCTTTCACAGTTCACAAGTGCTGCTGACGGCAAAGCTTTCTACCTCAAAGAAGGCGCTGAAAAATCAACTGAAATCGCTGTAGCTGTTGACGATGCTGAAACATCAGATATAGATGAAAGCCTTGCTATCATTGTAAACAACGCTTACTACGCTAATGGTGGAGTAGCTCTTAATGATTTGATGGCTGCAGATGATGAAGCAAACAAGATCTTTGGTGGTAAAATCACATTCATCAACAACGATACAGATAAAGCTTACGAAGTAGCTGTTATTGAAATCGCTGGTACAGGTGTTGTAGATGACGCTGAAGATGGTGTTGTTACACTTAAGGCTGATGCTGCAATCGGTACAATTGCTTCAATTGCAGCAATTGAAGTTGACGAAGACGAAGAAAACAAGATTGCTAAGATCTACAAAGACGGCAAAGAAATCGCAGTTTCTGATCTTGCTGAATACGATGTTCTTTCAATAATCGCTGACGCAGACGCTGATATCGTTTATGCTGAAGTTATGACAAACACAGTTATCGGTACAGTTGCAGCTACAAAGGCTTCAAAGACATCTGCAGACGGCAAAGCTTACAAAGTAGATGGCGCTTGGTATGATCTCGCTGCTAACGCTAACGATGCTGACGATGCAGTTGCTAACGGTCTTGGCGGTACATTCTACATCGACAAGTACGGCAAGATTGCTGCATTCAACGAAGATGCTGCTCTTGCTGGTGGCGTAGCTAAGAACTTTGGTTACATCATCAACTATGATGTTGCTGATGCTGACTTCAAAACAACAGCTGATGTTGTAAAGGTACAGCTTCTTACAGCTGATGGCGTTGAACTTCTTACAGTTAAGAACAACGCAAAACTTGATGGTAGCGTATTCTACACAAACAAAGACCACAATTCAGCAGAAGGCGGAGCTTGCAATGCTGCATGCGTATGTACAGACGCTGCAATTACCGCTCTTGATACAGCAGTAGCTGCTGGCGGCAAGGTTGTAATGTACACAAAGAACGCTGCAGGCGAACTCAGCACACTTGACTTTGCTGATGATGATAAGCTTACAAAGGTTAGCACAACACTTGCTGCTGATCAGGAATATGACGCTGAAGACAGCGAAATCGGTTCAACAGGCGTTGATGCTGATGCTATCGTATTCTATGTAAATGCTGATGCTAAGCTTTCAACAGTTGGCACAATCGCTGCTCTTGAAGACAAGAATGCTTACGATGTACTTGCTGTTTATGCAACAGACAAGGCAGAAGACAACGATATCATCGTTATCGATGCAGCTGGTCTTGAATCAGCTGGCGCTACAGCAGGTCTTGCAGTTATCACTGATATCGGTGAAACATACAATGATGACGAAGAACTTGTTTACGTAGTTTCTTACCTTGTTGACGGTGCAGAGGTTGAAGGTCTTCTTACAACAGAAGATGTTAAGACTGCTAACGCAGATCTCACAATCGGTGATATCGTTAAGGTTAAGAGCGTTGACAATGTTGTAACAAGCATCGAAGTAGTATTTGACCTTACAGCAAGCGTAAGAAGCAACTTTACAGCAGTTGCACTTGAAAATGCATATGCTTACGACGAAAAGACTGATGAAGTTATCATCGGTGGTAAGGTTACAGCTTACAACAAGGCTAACAACAAGGCTACAATTGATGACGTAGTTACTTCAGCTGAAGTTGCAGAAGTTAGACTTGGCCAGGCTAAGAACACATATGTTATCGATGTAAACAGCCTTGGTGATGTAACTGTTGGTAAGGGTTCTTACAAGTACTTCTCAGCTATTTACGGTGACAACCTCACAACAAACGTAAAGGTTAAGAAGGGCGATGCAGAAGCTACAAAGACAGTTGCTGAAGCTATGGAAGCTGCTGATTACGTTTACGTAAGAAAGTATGACAACAAGGTTGTTGACGTTGTTATCGTAAGAGGTGCTACAAGCGTTACAAAGATTGCTGACTAATTCACAATCTAAGTTAGGTTTGAAACCTTAAACTAAAAATTAAAGAGACGACTTCGGTCGTCTCTTTTTTATGCAAAAAATAAGGGGCTGTTTAAAACTATGTTTTTAAACAGCCTTCCATTAGGGGATAGGTAAAATTGATTCAAAACACACAAACCGAGCCAAAGTTTTGACTTTGGGCCTCTCCGAAGGTGTACTTGTGTACACCGAGAGGCGAGGTTTGCGCGTAGCAAAAAGAATATAAAAACAGAAAAATCGCATAACAATGCGATTTTTCAACATTTATAATAGCTTTTATTGTTAATTCAAAAGGAATTTCTTTGATTTTCTCATCTTTTTGCGGTCTGGACTATTTTAACATCCTCTTTTGTATTTATAATTTATATTTAGTTAGCACAAATTATATATGCTGTCAAATGTGCGTTCTTGTTCCCACATGGATTTTATGTCGCTGCCCTCCAACTTGTTCACTTGCGAGGTGTTGCGCACAATCGGGAGGACAGCGGTCTTTTTTGCGGCGGCAATAAGCTTTCTGCCTTTTTCGTTGTGGTCAAGGATTTTTATATAACTTACCGGACTTTGGCGCTGCTCGTCTGTAATACCTAAAAGTGATGCCAGCATAATACGCCTCAGGCGGCTGTGAGTATAGCGTTTGGTTTTTACCTTGTCTAAAAGCTCTTCAAGGGAGTTTGAACTTGCGGCTGCCGCCTTTATGCGGTTTTCAAGTCCCTCGGTGACATCTGCGATTTGCCTTAGTCTTTCTGCCGGAGTATTGATAAGACAGCAAAGAATTGCCTTTTCTATATTTTTCAGTGAATGAACCCTTTCCTCTTTCAGCATCTCAAATGCACTTGTGGGTATATATGGCTTGGCACTTTCGAGTGAACCGCTTGAAATCAGGCTTCGGATATAGGTTGCCGAGGCGGTGGTTTCGGTTGTAAGGGTGCTGTCGTGCTGCGCCCCTGTGCGGGGGATAACAACTGGGATGATGTTACTGCCTAAAGATGAAAGGGCTTTTAGATATTCAATCCCCAAGAGATTGTTTGGTGTGGACAAAAGGTTTTTTGCATCCTTCCCCAAAAGGTCCTCGGCGGATTTTGCCCGTGCTGCGGGGAATGATAACCCGTTTGCTGAATGTTTTTTCAGCGCTTCGGAAAACTCGGGGGATTCACTCACAAAAAAGTCAGCCAAAGCTGAAAGACTGGTCAAGTCTTCGCATTCGGCGCCGAATGAAAGATAGTCAACAATGCCCAGCGAGTTAATTATACTGGCTGCACTTCTTGCAAAAATTTCTGCCGATGCGGATGAATAACGCGCGGGAAGTTCAAGCACAAGGTCTGCACCGTTTAAAAGTGCGATTTTTGCTCTGGTTTCTTTTTTGAAAACAGCCACGTCGCCGCGCTGGACAAAGTTGCCGCTCATAACAGCTATGATGGCATCCGCGCCGGTTTTTCGTTTTGTTTCGTCTATATGGAATTTATGGCCGCTATGAAACGGGTTATATTCACAAATGATTGCAGCGGTTTTCATAAGGCTCACCTCGATTTTCTCAGCTTTAATTTTGTCCCATAATACCTTAATTATATACAAATTTTAATAGAAATGGAAGAGTTTTGACTGAAAAAACCAAAAAATTCCCTTTAAACCTTGCATATATTAAAAAATTGGTATATAATATAAATGGTATTTTATAGTTATAAATTAAATTTCGGAGGCGGAAAATGAGTAAGTTTTTAGACACAATAAAAGAGCGCGCCAGACAGGATAAAAAGACTGTTATCCTGCCCGAATCAATGGACGCAAGAACTTTTGAGGCGGCAGAAAAAATCCTTAAAGAGGGGATAGCAAATATTATTATTATCGGCACCCCTGAAGAGATTGCTACA
>JAFTTE010000140.1 GCA_017466905.1 Clostridia bacterium
ACCCTTGTACAATAATCTGCAAGATTAAATGGAATGTTACGAGAATGAGGTACAGCCATCTCATTACTTTAGTTGTACAAATTAATAACAGTCCTAAGCCATTCAGTATCAATATGTTGAGCAGAGAAATCAGAAAGTGTAAAACATTTTTCATCTGTTGGGAATCCATTGTCCTTATAATTGGACGTACCATTATTTACAGTACCTGTACGATAAAGCTCGTTACCGTTTTCATCACATATCAATAAAAATGCGTTACCCGAATAATGCTGAGAATAAACATGAACATTTACATCAAGTGTACCATTGTCTTTATAATCAACGGTAACACCGCTTATGCCCATCCAACCGATTGCGCCATTATACATTTTAACAGCAGTATCAAATTCGGTATAGTCGGGATAAACTTGTGGATAGTGATACTCACTATTAAAATATTGACAATAGTTACAAACAGCAGTAGATACGTAGTGCTTACCGTCTTTTTGCTCAACAAAACCGTTAGTGGTTTTTTCGTTTGCAATACTTGTGCTATCATACCATGCATGATGCGAATGAAAGTGTTCATCACTTGTATCACTCACAGAAAAAGATGCATTTACATAGTCGGTATCAACCCCAAATGTACTACCGTCAACAGTAATGCTTACGGGATAACGTGTACCTTTGTAATCACTTGTGCCGTTATAGCTGTATGAAGCACCATATGTGACAAAAGACACCATGTTATAGGTATACTCAAATGTAAGCGACGTATACAGATAACCATCATAATCAGCAAAGCTTACGACACCATCCGTGAGGTAACAATCCTCAAAATTGTCGGCACTAAATTCTACGCCGTTATATATTGGTTTAACAGTACCATCGACAATCTTTAGGTCAGAAACACCACTATAAAATTGTGTGGGTGTATCAATTGTGAACTCACCGCTTGCAAAGCCTGCGGGCAGTTCAAACGTTACCGTTGCCGTAACCTTGTTAGCACCGAAAGGTACGGCATTTTTGTCATCGCCAACTGTGATAGTGTATGTGCCATTGTAATCTGCCATTGCGGCATTGGCACCAATAATACTACCGCACAATGTGGCGCAGCAAATTGCAATCACTAAAACAACAGATAACAATTTGCTATGTAGTTTTTTGGACATAATCCATTCTCCTTTTTGGCAAAAGCCAGAAAATTTTTCTCCTGTACAGTACAGGAGGAGTATTGTATGAAATACAATACGAGCAATACTACCCTATTTATACATATAACAAAATACACCTTTTATAAAAATAATTCAATAAGTTGAGGCAAAGTGCAAAATATATAATAAAAATGTGTTAATAAATAATAAATTTATTTAAAATATAAAAAAATTTGGGAGATACTTCTTTACGAAGTATCTCCCAAAGGTTTCTTCTTTATAATATTACTTATTAATGATTTTTGGGCTGCCGCCATCTACCGTTTCGGTTGTAATTATAACCTTTGCGACATCGTCTTTTGACGGCATTTCAAACATAAGGTCTTGCAGCGTGCTTTCAATTACCGAACGCAAACCGCGCGCACCTGTTTTGTTTTTAATTGTAAGCTCGGCAATCTTTTCGAGAGCATCTTTTTCAAACTCTAACTTGATATTATCAAGGGCAAAAAGCGCCTGATATTGCTTTACAATAGAGTTTTTAGGCTCGGTCATAATTCGTATAAGAGTATCCTTATCCATAGCATCAAGGCTTGTAATAACGGGCAATCGACCAACAAGCTCGGGTATAAGACCGAATTTTACCAAATCCTGATGCGTAGCAAATTTTGAAAGTTGCTGCGCTTCAAGACTTTTAGGTGATTTAACATCGGCGCCAAAACCGAGACTGCTACCGCCCATACGGCGCTCAATCACCTTGTCAATACCGTCAAACGCGCCTGCGCAGATAAACAGTATATTGGTAGTATCAATCTGAATAAATTCTTGCTGAGGATGTTTTCTGCCGCCCTGCGGAGGTACATTAGAAACAGTACCCTCAAGAATTTTAAGAAGCGCTTGCTGTACACCCTCACCGCTTACATCACGGGTGATTGATGCATTTTCGCTTTTGCGTGAAATTTTGTCAATTTCATCAACATAGATAATGCCGTGCTCTGCCTTTTCGATATCGTAATCGGCAGCCTGTATCAGACGCAATAAAATGTTTTCTACATCTTCGCCAACATAACCTGCTTCTGTCAATGTAGTAGCGTCTGTTATAGCAATCGGCACATCAAGTATCTTGGCAAGTGTTTGCGCAAGCAGGGTTTTGCCCACACCCGTAGGGCCAAGCATTAACACATTGCTTTTTGCAAGCTCGACATCTAAATTTTCGTTTTTGTAAACACGTTTATAATGATTATAAACCGCAACGGCAAGTGTTTTTTTAGCCTCATCCTGCCCGATTACATACTCATCAAGTAACGCCTTGATTTCAGCAGGTTTTGGCAAAACCTTTTCGGGTTGTTTCTTGGTTTTCTTTTTCTCTTTGTAAGCATTTTCATCATCAAAGAGAAGCGAACTGCAAAAGTTAATACAACTGTCACAGATATATACGCCCGGCCCTTCAACAAGACGCATAACCTCATCCTGAGTTTTGCCACAGAAGGAACAGCGTATCTCCATATCTATGTCTTTAGACATTCAGCGTACCTCTTATCTTTTAGTAATAACCTTATCAATAAGACCGTATTCAGCGGCCTCTGCCGCAGTCATAAAGTTATCGCGCTCGGTATCCTGCTCGATAATCTCTATCGGTTTGCCTGTGTTTTCTGATAAGATTTTATTTAAGTTACTGCGTGTGCGTTTGATATGGTTAGCGTGGATAATAATATCGCTTGCCTGACCTTGTGCGCCGCCCAAAGGCTGATGAATCATAATTTCACTGTTAGGCAATGCATAACGCTTACCCTTAGCGCCTGATGATAATAAGAACGCGCCCATAGAAGCCGCCATACCCATACAAATGGTGCTGACATCGCATTTGATATACTGCATCGTATCATAAATCGCAAGACCTGCTGAAACAGAGCCACCGGGACTGTTGATATAAAAACTGATGTCTTTATCGGGGTCCTGACCCTCAAGGAAAAGCAGCTGTGCAATAATTACACTGGCGCTTGCATCGTCAACCTGACCGTTAAGCATAATAATTCTGTCGTTTAATAAACGTGAAAAAATATCATACGAACGCTCGCCGCGGCTTGTTTGCTCAACAACATAAGGAATTAAAGTCATATCCATAGCAAAATACCTCCAATACTGTATATTATGAACTGAAATTTTAATTTATAAACAGATTATTCCTGTTCTTTCTTGGCAGCGGCTTTTTTAGCCTCTTTCTTTTCGTCAACTGCATCTGTAATTACAGCGTTAGCCTTTACAAAGTCTATAGCCTTGCCGACAGCAACGTCTTTTTCAACCTCTGAAGCCGGAATAACAGCCTTAACCTGTTCTACATCTACGCCGTAGCCTTCGGCAATTTTAGCATATTCTGCTTCAATTGCTTCACTGTCTGCCTTGATGCCTTCGAGTTCAACAATCATTTCAAGTGCCAGGCGGTATTTAACCTGCATCTCTGCTTGTGGACGGAAGGTCTCACGGAACTGCTCGATAGTGCTGCCTGTGTACTGCAAATATAAATCAAGGCTCATACCCTGTGACTGCAAACGATAACCAAACTCTTCTACAGACTGGTTAAGACGGTTTGTGAACATAGCCTCGGGGATTTCACCCTTGATGCCGTCAACAATCTGCTGAACAAGAATATTTTCAACTGCTTCTTCGGCAGCCTTCTTTTTGCGATCAAGTGCCTTTTTCTTAAGGTCTGCCTTAAGTTCTTTAAGTGTATCAAATTCGCTTACGTCTTTAGCAAATTCATCGTCTGCTGCGGGAAGCTCGCGAAGTTTGATTTCGTGAAGCTTAACCTTAAATACAGCGGGCTTACCTGCAAGGTTTTCTGCGCCGTATTCTTCGGGGAAGGTTACATTAACATCAAATTCATCATCAATATTCTTTCCGATAATCTGATCTTCAAAGCCTGGGATAAACTGACCTGAACCAAGTTCGAGTGAGTGACCCTCTGCCTTGCCGCCTTCAAATGCTACGCCATCCTGGAAGCCTTCAAAATCGATAACTACTGTATCGCCTTTTTTAGCTGCCCTGTCTTCAACAGATACCATACGAGCGTTGCGTTCCTGTAAAGATTTAATTTCAGCGTTTACTTCAGCAGCCTCAACCTTAACGAGAGGTCTTTCTGCCTTAAGACCCTTATATTCTGCAAGTTCAATTTCAGGATAAGTTGTAACACTTACCTTGAAATCAACACCGTCTTCTTTAGAAATAGATACAAGGTCAAAATCCATCTTGTCGTCAATTACCTTAAGACCTGATTCGTTAATTGCAGCCTCAACAGCGTCTGCATAAAGAAGATTTAAAGCATCCTCAAAGAAAACTTCACTACCGTAGTAGGTTTCGATAATATGAAGGGGTGCCTTACCCTTTCTAAAACCGGGAACATTAATTTTTTTGCCTTCCTTGCGATAAGCCTGCTTGATTGCCTCACGGAACTGTTCGCCGTCGATAACAATTTCAAGCTGATAGCGATTTGTTTCAAGCTGTTTTGTTTCTTTTAAAGTCATTTTTATTTTACCTCCGCACAGAGCCATACGACTCCATAATAAATTAAGATGATTATACCATAATTTGAGAAAAAAGCAAGGCTTTTTTACTGACATATTAACGATAAAATGTATAATTTTAATTAAATTTTTTTAAACATTTCGCAACGAGATATATAAACAGGTGTAAAATCAACACCGTCACAAGCTGTCAGAGTTAATTTTATTCCGCCATATTCACTGACTGTATTATAAATTCCTTTGCCGTGTATATGACCGTAGTATACCTGCCTGATTTGATATTTTTGCAAAATTTCAATAATTTCTTCGCAAACAAATTCGGCGTATACGGGCGGGTAATGAAGAAAAACTATTGGTGTGACACCGGACTCAACCGCCAATTTTATAGAAGCTTCAAGTCTGCCTGCCTCACGCAATATTACCTTTTGGTCGCGCTCGCCTGTACCGTCATAAATCCAGCCGCGAGTACCGCAAATAGCTATATTGCCATCACTGTAGCAATTGTTATGCAAAATTTTTATTGTATCAAATTTATTTTCGGCAAAAAATTCATTTATTTTGTTAGCAGTGCCCCACCAATAATCGTGATTACCCTTTAAAATTATTTTTTGCCCCGGCAGGCTGTTTATAAATTCAAAATCAGGCTTTGATTCATTCAACGAAATTGCCCAGGAAATATCTCCGCCGATAACTACAGTATCATTATCACTTACTAATTTTTTCCAGTTTTTTTCTATGCGCTCGACATAGTTATCCCATCCGCCGAAAATATCCATTGGCTTATTGGCACCGAGCGGTAAATGCAAATCGGAAATTGTAAATAAATTCATTATTGATGTTTCACCTACCTTGAATATTGATTATAAAAATACAAATAATAATCTTGGCTAAAAGCCGGAAAGGAAGAAATGATTATGGATAAAATGTCAAGCTGTAAAACTGAAAGCTGTATCAGCTGCTCAGTAAAAAATTGCGTGCACCACACCGAAAACGATTCCTGCTCGGCAGGTAATATTCAGGTTGGTAACCGCACCGCTTGCACCTGCAGCGAAACCTGCTGTGATACCTTTAAGGCAAGACAGTAAGTTTTTGCAAGAATATCCGACTCGTAATGAGTCGGATATTGTCTTTTAATCAATTTTTAAACACTTGCATACAGCATTATACATATCGGCTTTATCAAAAATATCCTTAAAACGAGCAGTAGCATTTTTTAGTTCTGCAATGGGTGTAGGAACTGTGGTGTTAGTAAGGCCAGACAACGCCTCTACAGTATCGAATTCACTTTCTGGAATATCATCGGATAATGCCGAAATAACGCTCTTTGCAAACTTATACGGTGATGCAGTTGATGCAATAAGTACGAGTCGGCTGTCCCCTGTTTGCTGGAGATACTGCTCATAGGCGTTTACTGCAACAGCAGTATGAGTATCACAAAGATAACCATATTTGTCAAAAGTATTTTTAATGGTCTCAAGCGTACCGTTATCATCACAGCAAGCACCGTAGAAAAGATTCTGCAATTTTGAAAGAACGGTGTCATTTACAGTGAATTTACCGTCTTTTGAGAGGTTGTTCTGCAACTCGGTAATATACTTATCATCACCGTCTGCCAAAATATAGAGCATACGTTCAAGGTTGCTTGAAATAAGTATATCCATTGACGGAGACATTGTGGTATAAAAGTCACGGTTACGATCATAAACACCTGTGTTTATAAAATCTGTAAGAACCCTATTTGCATTTGATGCGCAGATAAGCTTATTAACAGGCACTCCCATTTCTTTAGCATAATAAGCCGCAAGAATATTACCAAAGTTACCCGTAGGTACTACAACGTTAAAGCCATCTGACAGGTCATCGCCTTTTGCGAGCATATCGCAGTAAGCAGATATATAATAAATAATCTGTGGAACAAGTCTGCCCCAGTTAATTGAGTTTGCAGATGAAAATTCCATACCGTTTTGAGCCAAGGTAGCCTTAATTTCATCATCTGTAAATATTTTTTTAACGCCTGTTTGCGCATCGTCAAAATTGCCTTTTATGGCGCACACGTGAACATTATTACCCTTTTGAGAGTCCATCTGCAGCTTTTGCATAGGGCTTACACCTTCGCTTGGGTAAAATACAATTATCTCAGTGTTTTCTACATCCTTAAAGCCTTCAAGAGCAGCCTTACCTGTATCACCGGAAGTAGCAACCAAAATTACGGTCTTTTTACCGTCAGATACCTTTTTAGTTGATGTGGTAAGTAAATAAGGCAAAAGCTGAAGCGCTAAATCCTTAAATGCACAGGTAGGTCCGTGCCAAAGCTCGAGTATATTTATATTGCTGCCAAGTTGCGCAATTGCGGCAGGCTTTTCGTCATCAAAAGAACCTGTGTATGCGCCTTTTACGCAATACGAAATTTCTTCATTAGAAAAATCGGTAAGATACTTTTTAAGTATATACTCGGCTTTGCCTTTATAATCAAGTTCAGAAAGATTTGCAAAATCTTCGGCACTAAGCTTCGGTATGCTTTCGGGCACATAAAGTCCGCCCTCAGCGGATATACCGTGCGCTATAGCAAAAGCCGAAGAAACTTTTACAGAATTATTTCTTGTGCTTACATAATTCATTTTGTTTTCCCCTTACAAAAAAAGTTATATGCATTTTCAAAGAATATTTTATTTAAGATATTCTCATCAATTTTTTGTGATTTTAAATACTTATACAGCGTAGGCACTGCTGATATATCATAAAGCTTTTCGCTCATATCGGCGCCGTCAAAATCGGAGCCAATGCTAAGATAGTCTTCATATCCTAAGTCAAGTATATGGTAAATGTTTTTATAAATATTTTCATAAACATCACCTTCACCTAAGAATAACGGGTAAAAGCAAAGACCGAAAATACCGCCCTTTTGTACCAACACTTTTAATTGATTATCATCAATATTTCGACTATGATTATTAACAATTTCAAGGCAAGAATGTGTGATAATCGGTTTTTCTGCAATTTCTATCGCACCGTAAAATGACTTTTTATTAAGGTGTGACAGGTCTGTGGCAATACCAAAACGGTTAAGCTCGCCTATCACCTGTTTGCCAAAATCCTTTAAAGGCGCATCAGTATCTGCACCGCCTGCTATCCGGTTTTCGCCGTTCCAAGTAAGTGTTAAGGCGCGTACTCCGTCATTATACAATGTTTCAATACGGCTTATATCATCTTCAATTAAAAGTCCACCCTCAACAGTTAAAATCGGTGTCAGATTATCTGGCTTGCTTTTTAATTGATTTTTAAAGTTATCAAGAGTGTTTTTATAGTATTCAAACGGATTTTTTATACCGTCTTTTATAAAGATAGCAAAGCATTGATACCAATCATCAAAACAATGCGCTTTTTTCGGTGTAACTGCAAGACTACTGTCGCAAAAGCTTAAACCATCTCGGTAACATTTATATGCCGTGTCACAGTGTAAATCAAAAAATTTCAAAAAATCACCTAAAATGCGTTTTTAATATAGTTAATTTCAAATTGAAACTTTCCGTCTTTTTCGTCTATTACCGTTACCTCGGCAACGTCAAGCCTTGGGGGTAGATTTGTACGTAGCCTACGCATAAACGTTTGAGAGGCGTTTCTTGTTCTTTGCTGCTTGCCAAAATCTACAGCCTCAAGACCACTGACAAGCGAATCTTTTTGTCTGGTTTTAACTTCAACAAATGCAATACATTCTCGGTTTTCGGCAACTATATCAATCTCACCGTAGCGGCTGTCACGCCAGTTGCGTTTTATTATTATGTAACCCTTTGATTTCAGATACTGCGCTACAAAATCTTCGCCTGCTTTGCCGACTAAAGCCGAGCGCACATTACCCGAGTACATTTTTCAAAAATGACAGACGGTGAATTTCGCATACACCATGCTGTTTTATTGCTTCATAATGCGCTTTTGTGCCGTATCCCTTATGCTGAGCAAAAAGATACTGCGGATATTTTTTGTCGTATTCTGACATCAATCTGTCACGGGTTACTTTAGCTAAAATTGATGCCGCGGCTATTGAGCAGGATTTAGAGTCACCCTTAACCACCGTTTCGCAAGGAATCTTTATGCCCTTTGGTACGCGGTTGCCGTCAATAAGCGCAAAATCTGCCGCTATTTCAAGCCCGTCGATTGCGCGGTTCATAGCAATATATGTGGCTTCAAGAATATTGTATTCTTCAATTTCTTCAAGAGTTCCGTAAGCAATACTAAAAGCCAGCGCCTTTTCTTTTATTATATCAAAAAGCATTTCACGCTTTTTTTCGCTGATTTTTTTAGAATCGTTAAGACCTTCTATTTCACAATCTTTGGGTAAAATTACAGCCGCTGCGCAAACAGGACCCGCAAGCGGTCCGCGACCTGCCTCGTCAACGCCGCAAACAAATTTATAACCGTTATTTACAGCTTGATTTTCATAACTAAAGTCGGGCACTTTATTCAACCCTTTCAAGTGTGATATTACCGATTTTGCAGTTTCGGTATTCTTCAAGCAGCATATTAGCCGCGCGCTCGGTATCGGTTTCGCCGCCGCGAATCATCATACCCCTCTTTTTACCCAAAAGGCATAATGCATCGTAAGAATCTTCGGGAAATTCGGATATTTTATATCTTGCTTCGAGCAATTCCGGATACATTGGTATCAGTATTTCAAGCAGTCGCATAGCAAGCAGCTCGGTATCAATTATACGGTCGGTCACAGCGCCCGTAAAGGCTAAATGCTCGCCAACAGTATTGTCATCAAATTTAGGCCATAATACGCCCGGTGTATCAAGCAGTTCAAGCTCTTTATCTACCGAAAACCACTGATTGCCACGCGTTACACCCGGTCGGTTTTCAACCTTTGCGCGAGAGCCACCTGCAATACGGTTTATAAATGAAGATTTACCAACATTAGGTATACCGACAACCATTACGCGAAGCGGCTTTCCAACCATACCTTTTGCGCGGTAAGATTCAAGTTTATCGGCAAGAACGGTTTTAACTGTATCTTTAAAAGCAGATATTCCCTTGCCGTTTTTACAGTCAACGGGTATCGCATAAATGCCCTGCGATTTATAGTATTCAATCCATTTTTTTGTGGCACGCTCATCTGCCATATCGCATTTATTAAGCAGTATCAGATGCGGCTTGTCGCCTATAATCTCTTTTAAATCAGGATTGCGGCTGCTTACGGGTATGCGCGCATCAACAATCTCGGCAACGGCGTCAATAAGCTTTAGCTGCTCGGCAATTTTGCGGCGCGTTTTTGCCATATGCCCCGGAAACCACTGAATAGTCTGTGTATTGTTATTCATCGATTTTACCTATCTTATCAAACGGAAATACCCTGTAAATTGCGTGACCTAAAATATAACGGGTATCAATCATTCCGTAATCACCAATACGGGCAGAACGGCTGTCAAGAGAGTCATTGCGATTATCACCCAGAACAAACACACAGCCCTCGTCAACCGTTGCGGGAAATTCAATATTATCACTATGCTTGAGAGTCGTAGGTGTCTTGGTGTACGGTTCGTCAAGGGCGATGCCGTCTACATAAACTATACCTTCCTCAAAATCAATATCTACAGTCTGTCCTTCGGTTGCGATAATGCGCTTAATGATTGGTGTGTTACTATCGTTCATTGTATAAACGCTATTTTCCTTATTGCGTGAAATAACAACAATATCCCCTACCTTTGGGGTGTAAAACAGATTTGATATAATAACACGCTCGCCGTTATGAAGAGTATTCTCCATAGAAGGACCGTCGATTGTGGCTATGCGGAACAGGAAACTAAAGCAGATAATAACCGCAATAATAGCATGCACCAAAACCTCAAGCCAATCGAAAACGAACGCTTTAACAGAGGTTTCGTTTTTTTCTTCAGGCGTTGACTGTTCTTCTGAAGCTTCAATATTTATTTCGTTGTTATATTCCTCCACGCGTTACACCACCAATCAAATAAAGTTAAGGGGACAAGGCCTGCGCCCCGTCCCCCACTCATAAAAGTCAAATTAACCGATAAGTTCCTTAACTTTTGCTGCCTTACCAACTCTGTCACGCAGATAGTAAAGTTTTGCACGACGAATCTTACCTTTTCTTACAAGCTCAACCTTAGCCACGATCGGTGAGTGAACGGGGAATACACGTTCAACGCCAACACCGTAAGATACACGGCGAACTGTAAAGGTTTCTGAAATACCGCTGTTGTTTTTAGCAATAACAGTACCTTCAAAGATCTGGATTCTTTCCTTCTCGCCTTCCTTGATTCTTACGTGAACCTTAACAGTGCTACCGATTAAAATCTCGGGAGCGTCTGCTTTAAGCTGAGAAGCAACTAATTCTTTAACAGCATCCATCAAATTTTCCTCCTTAAATTTTTTCAGACGTTCGTAAACAATTTTTGTCAGAGGACCATCCGCTTCAATGTCGATTTTTCGGCATCAAACCCACCTTTTAAGGCAAGGTGAAATCAAATGCTCAAATATATTACCACAAGTGTCCTAAAAAATCAAGCATTTTTTTAACTTTTTACAAATTTATGGATAATTGACCTCAGGAACATCTATTTCATTGTATATTTCGAGCAATTCTTTCTCGATTTCTTGATGATTATTAGCATAATATTGCTTTCCGTCAGAGTCGGTAAACACGCCACCTATTGTGTAGTTAAAGCTCTGACCGTCAATGTTAAGTTTTATCATAATTCTCCAACCACCGTTTATATTTTCGTTCTCGATGGGCGACTTTTCAATTTCGCCTAAAACGGCAATAACCTCGTTTACTACAGAAACATCATCGGTTGTTTTACACTTTGGCGGAGAAGGCATCCTAACTATAGTTACCTCTTGACTAAAGTTTATACTCTCGGTATTTTCACTACCGCAACCGCAAAGCGAAACTATTACAGCAATTGATAAAAGTAAACATATTATTTTTTTCATAAATTAATCTCCCCTTTCATTACTAATACTTTCAACAAAGAGAAAAGGTTGCATTATTTATGCTAAAATTATACCATACCCTGATTTCAGTTTCAACATCAGGATACGGTATATTACTGTTATTTGTCTGATAAATGCTTTACACCAAATACAGTGAGATTTGTTCTCTCGTCAGGAACCATAAGATAGCCGCCGCTTACAAGTTTTTCAGTTATAATTCCCATAGCATCTGCTTGATGCCTTATATAACACAAACGCTCACATCTATCGTGAAAATATTGCGGCGTATGTCTCTTAAAGATTTCTGCCGCCATTGAGCAAATTTTATCCATACACAACACAATATCATCAATTATTGGCTTTAAGGCTTGACACATTAAATAATTATCCCTGCTTGTAAAGATTGGAAAATTTGCTTTAAGTTTTCCGTCTTCAACACTTATCATACCCTCACTTACAAGTTGAGCAATTGTAGTATCGTCTTTTTTTACCTCTTTGCCAAGTATAGCATCACACATAATATTAACTCGGTTTTGATTTCCACCTCGCCAACACTGACATTTAGTTATTGCATTGTAATTCACTGCTGTAAAATGCGCCGTATTTTCTTTGTTATTGCAATAACCGTAAATTCCCTCAAAATAACCGTATTTATAATCATTGTCGTGTCCGAAAACAAAGCCATGTGTTGTTCCCTTAAGAATTGGATATTTACCAAATCTGTTTTTATTTTCTTCTTCAAAATCACCTAACGCATTTACAAGCGCAAAATTTACAATAAACCAACGTAAGCAATTATCATCAAGCTCTATCCCAAAATCTTTTTGTTTGAATTTGGGCAATATTTTTTCGACTATATCGCAAATACGATTGGAAGTTTCATTACAGATTTCGGCAGTCGGTACCTTTTGCCCGAATTCTAATTCATATGGTGTTCTGAATATCAGAAAATCGGTTTGATATTTATTGCCAATCTGTTTTATAAATTTATTTCGCAATAATATTTCGAGTTCATCTTCAAGATAAGGTGCCGATACACCGAGCTCTAAAGACAGCTCTTTAAGGGTCAACGGCTTATCATAAGCAGCAAGCGTGATATTACTGGGTAATTTTCTCTCAAAGGTCTGCCATACATAACTGTTATCGCCGCCTCCACCCCAAAAATCAATTCCAAAATTACTCGGATTATAACTTTTTTCTCCGTATTTTCTTTCCATATTAACGCCTTCTTTCAAAATTTTTCTTGTTTTGAAAAGATAGTATTTTACCATCTCCTCGCTGATTTTCATCTCTTTTGAAATTCCGACAACGGTTTTATTATGAATATAATACTTAACTGTTACCTCGCGATATTGCCTTGATAACAGCGAAAGCTCACGGCGCAAATATAAAAGTTCTTCGTTTTCTATGTACTTATCTTCGGGAGTTTCCCAATAAGCGCCTAAAAACTTTTCATTAAACTCTATTTTCTGCATAGATTTATTGCGTATAAATCGCTTAAAAGTATTTTCTGCAATTTTCCACATATAGCCATAAAAAGCCTCATCTTTCTGGAGCCTGTCAACAGATGATAAAACCTCGATAATTATATCATTAGTTAAATCCTCGGCATCCTGCTTGTCGTACAAGCGTGATACGGAAAAAGCGAAAATATCTTTTAAACATTTCTGCAATAATTCTGCCGCAACTTCCCTATTCATTATTTCACCGCACCTTTTTGAAACGTTTCAATAATATAGTGTAACGAAATTCAATTCGGTTAACTTCTTTTTAATTATAACACAAAATTTTTCAGCTCAACTTACTTTTATTGCATAAAAAACAAAATTAACTGTTGACAAAACACCCCATTTAGTGCGATAATATGCTTGGTATTTTATGTACATATATTATATGTATCTGACTGTGAGGTTTCTTTAATGCGTGTAATTACAGGTATCGCCCGTGGCAAACGGTTGGTTACCGTTTCTGGTAATGATATTGTCCGCCCTACCGGCGAAAAGGTTAAGGAAGCGCTTTTCAGTTCCATTCAGTTCGATATTGAAGGCAGACGTGTGCTTGATTTATTTGCAGGCAGCGGTCAGCTTGGTATCGAGGCTTTAAGCCGCGGCGCAGATAGCGCTACATTTGTTGACTCTAACGATGCGTCACTTAAAGCTGTAAAACAAAACCTTGAAAACACAGGTCTTTCGGACAAGGCTTCCGTACATAAAAGTGACTATGCAACTTTTGCTTTGCGATGCACGCAAAAATTTGATATCGCATTTCTTGACCCACCCTATCAGGCAGGTTTACTACAAGATGCAGTATCAAAAATAATTCCTCTTATGAGTGATTACGGCAAGATTTTTTGCGAGCACCCAAGCGAACTTAAATTGCCTGAAAAGATTGATACCTTTTCAGTCTGCAAGGTTTACAGATACGGTAAAACCTTGATAACTGTCTACAAAAAGGATGTGGCAGAAGATGAGTAAACGAATTGCCGTATGTCCGGGTAGTTTTGACCCGATTACAATGGGTCACCTTGATATTATTACCAGGGCAAGCGCAATGTTTGATAAATTAATAGTCGTTGTTATGAACAACGCAAGCAAGCATTACACCTTTTCCCCTACCGAACGCAAAGAAATGATTGAAAAGTGTGTAAAAGACCTACCCAATGTGCAGGTTGATTTATACGACGGACTGCTTGCAGATTACGCAGCACAGCAGAACGCCTGCGCAATAATTAAGGGTTTACGTGCTATGTCTGACTTTGAGTACGAATTTCAGATGGCACTTACCAATAAAAAGCTTAACCCCAATGTAGAAACCTTGTTTCTTACCACAAGTGCACAGAATATGTATCTGAGCTCAAGTATGGTAAAACAGATAGCCGGTATGGGCGGAGACGTCAGTGATTTTCTTCCCGAGGTTATCCACGATGATATTTTAAAAAGAATATCATCACAAAACTAATTTTATAATCAATATCTTACGGAGGATGAATTAAAATGACACTTGACTAATTACTTGAACAGTTTGATGAGGTGCTTGACAGCGGCATCAAAATTCCGGGCAAAAAGACAGTTGTAGATGTTGAAAAGCTTCGCGCGGTTGTTGACGATATCCGTCTTAACATACCCAGCGAAATCAAACAAGCTCGCGGCATTGTTGCTGACCGCGCCGACATTATCACTACCGCAAAGCGTGAGGCTGACGGTATTATCCGCACAGCAGAAGAAAAGGCAAAAGCAATGGTAGCTCAGGAAGAAATAGTTAAAATGGCTCAGGAAAAGGCTGCTGAAATTATTTCTAACGCACAAGGCAAGAGCCGTGAGATGCGTCGCGCAGCTCAGGACTTTGTTGATGACATTATGCGTCGCGCTGACGAAGGTCTTACCGCTAACCTTGGTGAAATCCGCAAGACCAGAGCCGCTCTCAAACAGCAAACCCCTGTTACAAAATAATTACATAGCTTAATGGGTAGTCTCGCTAAGCGCAAACCAAAATAAAAGTTAATCTAAATAAGAAAAGTCTTGTTAAAATGAAATTTTTAACAAGACTTTTCTTATTCAAAATATAAACTTTTTCTTTAAAAGCTTTTTTCGACACTTGGAGTACTTATGTGCGCCTGTCGTGTCGCAAAAGGCTTTCTGTATGTTATTGGGACAGCCCTTTTTGTTTCATTGTAATCCGATATTTTTTTCAATATAATCGTTTAAATTTTCGCAACCCATTTCAACATAGGATCTAATAGATGACATTTTAACAGATACCTGATTTGGATCGTTATACATAGCATTATATATATCTGCTGAATAGTCAATACCTGCTATTTTTTCACTGTGAGCAAGATATGTAAAGTAAGGATTCCATTCGCCATAATCAAACGAAGTTACCTTAAAGAAGAAGGTTTCAGCCTCTGGCGAAATATAAGTATTTGCCGTATCGTAGTTTGATGAATCAAGATAATAACGCAAAAACAGTCCTGCACCGACAGGATTTTCTGCACCACGTATAATACCCCAACCTCTGAAAATACCTGTTGGTGTTGCGGGTGTGTTTTCATCAAAGTTTGGAAGTGTATAAAAACCTAAATTGGTCCAATCATCGTTTTCAAAAGCGCCCGATTTTCTTAACGCGTAGCTATGCACTGTAATGATAGCGGTTGTGCCGTTAACGATACCGTCTGTTGAATGCCAGCTGATAATTCCTTCCTTCCAAGCCTCAGCAAACTTTGTCATTATAGAAGCTGTTTTATCATTAATACCACTTACAAATTTGCCGTTTTCAAGTTTGAACACAGCGCCGCCTGCCATATGAAGTGCATTATCGGCAGAAGCAAAGGCGCATCCCTCAACACCGTCTACACTGCTTTTACATTGTCTTGCAATATCAAAAAACGCATCCCACGTCCATTTTCCCTGCTTGTCATATTCTTCGGGCGTGCGGCAGCTTGCACGCTGCAAAATATCCTTGCGGTATACAACAATATCGGTCTCAGCATAGACATTTCCAACTGTGTTACAAAGATATGGTGAATCACCAAAGGTTGTAAGCTCAAACATATTTTGGTCCCATATAGGATCATTGTAATCTATTTTAGCAGCGTCAAGCGACTGCAAAAATCCCATACACGCAGGAAAATCACCGTTTGAACGTGTACAGTCAGGTGACTGACCTGCAGCAATCAAGCCGGCAATCTGGTTAGGATAATCTCCTCCGTCTACCAATACCACCTCAACATTAATACCATATTTTTCTTCGAATGCTTCTACCACAGGTCCCGATTCCTTATGGTCAAAATAACTGGTTCCTGCAAATTTAACAGTTGTACCACGCAGTTTTTCAAGGTTAATACCGTTGTTGGTTTCGGTAGTACTTGAATTTTCCAATGTGCTCTGATTATTCGACTGCTGCTGTGTGTTGTCGGTACTAACGGTAGACTCTTCGTCACTCGAAGAACCGCCGACAGTTATAATTTCTTCTTCAACAATCCACTCAACAGAAGAACCATCGTCAACAGGCTTGCTGCAGCCTGCAAGTGAGAACACCAACACAAGCACCAGAGCAACTGAAAATATGCGCTTGAATTTGTAAAACATATAATAATATACCCCTTTATACAATTTATTAATTGAATTATAAATTTAATAGACTTTTTTGTCAATAACATTTAATAAAACCATATTAATTTTATTAAACACAAAAAACGGACCTTTCGGTCCGTTTTTGTTAAGAAAATTATTCCTGTCCGTTGGGGAAGTAAATTGCCTGTGAAGGATCGGTAGGATCCTGATAAATGCGTAAATAGTCGATGTACAGGCTATACGGCATATCCTCAGGTCCACACAAATCCTCGACATCCTTATCGGTTCTTATGGGGGTGTAAAGCATCATATCGAATATCATATAGTGCCAGAGATTGTAGCCTACACCGTTATTGTTTTTACTTAAATCTACGTGGTCAACATAGTCGAAGTTGGGGTCCCAATCCCAATCAAGAAATACCTCTCCGTCAAAGTAAACAGTGCAGTGGTCACCTGTGTAATGGTAGCTATAAATATGATATTCATTGTTTATAGTCTTCTGTTCTTCTTCGGTGAATATATACTCATAAGATTCACCCGAATTTGTAGAGCACCATTCAGTGCTAGGGTCGTTGCGGTATGCCCAGAAATATGCCTTTGTAACAGAACTGGAACTACTATTCCAGCCCTTAAAAAGCAGCTTGTCGGTTACATTGATAGGACCGTTACCGTCCTGGAAGTCAAATAGTACCTGTGCAACGCCTGTTTTAGAGTCATAGCTTTCGATGTTGGTATACCACTTATGTATTGTAGTGGTCCACTTATCCAAGTCAGAGAAGGATTCAAAAAGGTCAAACTCAAGATCCCAGATACGTTTTTTGTAAACACCGTAGCCGTCATCCTCTTCATAGTTTGGAAGCTGTTTTTCAAGACCGTTATCTGATGACATTGTCCAGATAGCGGGAAATGCGCCCTGCGCGTACGGCATACGAACACGAACCTCAACATAACCGTTTCTGAAAGACATTGTGTTGCTTGTTCGAGTAGTGCCGCTGATTGCGTAATTAACGTTGCCGTCGGTTTCGTCATAGTAAATATCGGCAGTCATACGCAATCTGCCGTTTTCTACCGCATGAAAATGACGGTCACCATGAACTGTAGCAATATCCGCGACAACCGAAAACGGACCTTGTGACCATTTTCATTATCAACCAATGCATCACCGTCAAATTCGTCGCCCCAAACATAGTTATAGGTTTTGCCGTTTAATGTAACAGTTGACTTAAATTCTTCGTTAGTGCCGTAAAGGGTTGCTACCTTACCACTCTTTATATCAACCGTTTCAAACCATTCCTCTGCCGTCTCAACCATTGCATAGTGACCGCCTTCAAAGAACAGGTCACCGTTATCGCACACTGTTACGGCATACTCAGTATCCTTGAGTGTTGAGGTTTTAAACGCTGTATCACCTATAAGAATTTTCTTGGTAGCAGCCTGAGCCTCGGCGCTGTTATCCTTAACAGGAAGACCGAGATTAACATTGTAGTTATCCTTAATAAACGTCACAAGGTTTGCCGCAGGTATGCGGTTGTTAGGCTCACTATGTGAGTAAACAACCGTATAACCCTCGGGCCCTGCCCAATCTGCATAATCGTATTCAAACTCAGGTTCAAAAACCTCTTGATATTTTTCTACAACAGTTGTTACCTTTTCCTCAGGCAAAGGACGCTTTGGCAAGGTCTTTTTGTCGGATATAGTGTCGTTGTTATCGTCCTTATCAACGATTACGGTATTATTATTGTTTTTATCATCGTCATCGTCTTTATCGTTTTTAACAATAACCTGCTCGGTAGTAACAATTACCTTTTTCTTTTTCTTCTTTTTAGTTTCTTGAGCACAACCTACTGTTGATAAAAGCATCAAAACCGCAAGAAGAAAACAGATTATCTTTTTATAAGAAATATTCAAATTCATATAACCCATCCTTTCTGTATTAGTCTTCAATAACTTCAACAAGGTTTTTTCTTGAAACAACTACAATAATCGCACATGCCATTATTACGGCAACAACCGCTGCGATAGAAATTGCGTTATCGCTTGTATTAGGTGCAATAACACTTCCGTCAATGCCGCCTGTGCCAATATAAATCAGATTACCGTTGTTTACGGTATCATCAATAGGAGCAATAACAATATCATCGAAATAAAGACTTGAATTACCGTCTGCTCTGAATGACACCCACTTGGTCTGTGCGGTAAAGGTATAGGTATACTCTTTCCACTCACCTACTGTAAGACCTTCAACTACAGTCATCTTTTCTAAAGCGATACCTGTATCAAGATAAACCGGCTCAGAATTATGAACAAGAGAAAGCTGAGTAGCAGGGTTATTTTCCTTGTCGGTTGTTACCCAGAAGGTCATTGTGTAGGACTTGCCTACCTCCAACATATCTTCGTAGTTAAGCAGTACATCAGCAGCCTCAGAGGAGGTGTCTAACAAATGCATAGACTTACTACCGTTGCGAACATACATGTTCTTGTATCCGTCTGCAGCACCCGGCTTGTTGAATACCCAACGTGTATCATCATAGTCCCAGATAGTGTTGGTATAGTTTTCAAAGTCGCAAATTACACCAATCACCTTCCAGCCTGCATAAAGGTTCATTGTTCTTGGAGGAAAATAATCGTAAGGATATTCAACACTCAGGTTAGAATGCGGATACCAGCCTGTAAACTCATAGCCCGGACGAACAGGTGTGGGCAATTCCATCTTAGAATACATTGGACCAACCAACGGCTCGTACTGAACCTCGGTAGTACCTGTTACAAGGTTAACGGTAACGTCGGGCGCCATAAATGCTTTATCCGAGAACTTATCTGCATCATCGCGGTGCTTGTCAAAAATTGTAAGCATCGGTGTACCGTTTTCTACAACACGCCAGAGGTCCTCGGTACCGTCCTCGGTATTTCCTGCCCAATCAAGACCCGACATTGCCTTCATAGCCTCTTCGCCTATACGCTGTGTTGGCTTGGAAATCTTTGTAACGCTGTTAAATACACGGTACATAGAGAAGTAATACATATTTTCTGCCGTTGTTACAAAATCCTGATCGGTCATACGCCAATCGTTGTTTGACACACCGCCTAAGGGTCGGTCACAGGTTTGCGGGAATGAAATACAGTTAATAAAGTATGAACCGTTGCTCATATCCTGACCGATAATACCTGCGGTAGTATTCTTATCAGGACCGCTGAGTGTACCTGTAAAAATACAGTTTTCAACCTTGACAGTACCGTTTCCACCGCCAACAAAGCCGCCTACAAGTCTACCTGAAATATAGCACGTATGGTCAACAAAGCAGTTAGAGATTGTTGGCATTTGTGCCTGATATTCGGGTGTGCCTGTGTATGCCTTTGAAGCAGATGCATCTCTTGACGGAAGTGTTGTACCGTTTGAGCTGTCGTTATCGTAATCATAGCCGTCCCAGTCTTCAACATAGCCTGTAATAGCGCCGATATAATCACTGCCGCTACCGCTGTTATGAGAGCAATCAAGATATGCGTTAGAAATACCAAGATTCATAATCTTTGAATTACCGTTTAATGTTGGGAACAAGCCGCAGAATGCGAGATTCTCTTCAAGCTCCGCACGGTTGTAGTAAAGACCGTAAATCACATAACCGTCGCCGTCAAATGAGCCGCCGTTAAGAGCCGCCCAACGTGCTGCGGGTTTTCCGTTATATTGCTTTGAAACATACCACTCGTTGCAGCCGATTTTATCTTCCCAAAGAGGACTGTCAACATCGTTAAGATAAATATCTGCTACAAGCTTATAATGTGTGTTGTCCTTATTGTTAACAACACAGTTCGCAAGCTGCTCACCTGTTGCGATAAGGTATGGATTTTCTGCAGTGCCGTCGCCGCCTGCAAATTCGGTTGCTATCTCACCTGTCCAGATTTCACCCTTAATACCGTTTGCATTGCTTATAACGCCTGCAATCGCAGGATAACCGTCTGCAACCGTTGTCCAGATTTCCTCAAAATCAAGAGCAGGCATATTTGATACCGCGCTATCACCTAGCATTTGCTCATCGGTAAGCACAGTTACGCCGTCAACCTCTGTGCGAGTGTTTGTGTATACGTCTTTAATATTACCTGTGGTAGCGTCACCAATCGGCGCAGTACCTAAAGAAATGCTGTTTTTAACAGTTGTGCCAACAGACGAAACTGCAATAATACCGCCCTTAGTGCCTGTTGCTTTAATATCAGCACCAGACTTACAGTTGCTTATACGCAGAACCGAATTGCCGCCTTTACCAACAATACCACCTGCATTTACGGCGCCGTCAATAACCACCGTATTTTCAACTGTGACTCCCTGAATAACTATCGGTCTTGCAGCATTATCTGCAACGCTACCGATAACTGCTCCAAATGTTGAGCCATCATTACCTGTCAAATAAGAATCAGCAATATTGATATTGGTAACGTCGCCCGAGCCCTTAACTGCGATAAGACCTGCACTTGCATTTGCGGCAACCTTATCAAAATAAAGACCGGATACGGTATAACCGTTACCGTTTAAAGTACCCTTAAATGTCTCGATATCATCAGAGGTAAACCATTGCTTTGCACTATCCTGCCAATTTTCAACCGAGGTATCGTTAATCATAATGTCGGTTGTAAGCTCAAAGTACAGATTTTCAGAATCTGTCTTAAGCATCAAAGCCAAATACTCAGGTGTATTAATTATATAGGGATTACCCTTAGTACCCTCACCTGCAGGGAATTCCTCTGCAATCTCGCCTGTCCAGGCGTTACCTGTCGCATAATCCTTTATAGTTAAAAGTCTGGGAACGGGTACGCCGTCGCTACCTATCTGCCACATTTTTTCCCAATCAAGTGTGGACATATTTTCCTTTGCCGACTCGCCCAGCATCTGATCGGTGTCAAGCTTTTTAAGCTGACTTTCGTTATACTTATAGCCTTCCTCACGTACGGAAACAGCATTTTCACCTGCTGTTAAATCCACGTCGGTATAAACGTTTTTAAATGATTTGCCGTAATTACGTGACACATCTGCGCCGAGTGAATACGGCGCTACGCCTATAAGCACGCTATCAACGATTTCATCGGTAGAACCCCAGCCCTCACCAATAAGACCTGCAACATTACCACTTTTTGATGAAATATCGTTGCCGTAAGCCAGGAAATTCTTTACCTTAAGCTTAAGCTCACGGATATGTCCGCCGATTGCGCCTGCATCCGCAGCATTCTGACTGTAAATATAGGTGTTAACAACAGCAGAGTTTCTAACCGTTACAGATGCCATATTGTTGATACCGTTGTACCAAACCACCTGACCGAAGATACCGCCAGAAAATCCGTTATCGACAACCGAGCTTGCTGCAGCCTTGATATAAGAGTTTTTAACGGTTATATTCTTAATAACTGTATTCGGACCAAGCATCGGGAAAAGACCCGAAGAATCCTTATCGGCATACAAACCGTAAACGGTTGCGCCGTTACCGTTAAAGTTACCTCTAAAGGTGCTGCCCAACCACCAATTTTGACCGGGTGTTGTCTCAAAATAAGCCTTAACGTCGGCAACGTCTGTCATTTCCGCAACAGCAGAACCGCCGTTCATATAAAAGCTTGTTTTACCGTCCTTAACCTTAAAGAACAAGCCTGTTGTATCAAGAGATCCGCCGCTTATTGTATATTTGCTAACGTCGAAGCCCTCTGACATGGGTTTTTCATCATTGTACTTAAGTCTTGCAGTTGCAACTGCGGCAAGCTGCTCGGCTGTTTCAATAATGAACGGAGTTGCGGGTGAACCGTCACCCTCGTTGTTCATCCAGAAATATTCATCCCAAGTGCCGTCCCATTCATCATATGGAAGTATCTGAGGAATAATAACGCTTTCAAGCGCAGAGCTTATTGGAGCGTCAAGCGCTGCATCGGGAGCATAGTTCTTCTGACAAGCAGAACAAGATTTATATGCAATATTACCTGCGTGCTCCTCGGTTGCATCAACCGCGGGAATGTCGGTAAAGGTGTGACCGATTACACACGGAAAAATATATTCGCATATTGAGCATTTGTTTTCGTCTGTATAAGTTTGGGGCACAACACCAACGTCAATGCCGTCAACGTCACAGCAAGTATCTTTTTCGTTGGTATGACCGTCAACACCCGCTGCCGTGCCTGTGATTGTATGTAAAACGCGAAGTGTGGGTATACCCTCACTTGCAAACCATACAGATTTAAAATCAAACGAACTGAGCATTTGAACGCCTGCCTCACCCTTTAGCTGCTCGGCAGTAATCTGTGACAGTGTGCCTGCAGAATACGAGGTCTCGGCAACCGAAAGGTCAGCGTCTGTGTATGAATTTACGTATTTGCTTGGCTGTTTAGCGTGCCAGTTGGAAGGACTAAAAGGAATAATACCCAAGAAAACACAATTTTCTATCTTGTGGTCGCCTGCGTTAAAGGCGGCGCCGACACCTGCAGAAACAGAGCCCGCTGTGTCATCCTTACCCAAAATGATGTTATCCGCAACCAAGCAGTTGGTGGCATAAATTGTGGGGCTTTTACCAATTGAAGCATTATAAAGGAAGCCGCAAAGACCGCCGCCGCCTGCATCGGAACGTGTGCCCTTGATATAGTTGTTAACAACAGCACAGTTTTCAAATGTGATAGAGGAAATTGCGCCGCAGTTAGCACTGCCTACAATACCGCCGCTGATACCGCTTGAGCCGCCCACTATGTAACTGTTTTTAACAGCAACGTTTTTAATGGTTGCTGTGCCCGCAACGTACGGGAACAAGCCGCCTGATGTGCCGTCTGAAAGCAAGCCGTAAACGGTGACACCGTTACCGTCAAAGGTGCCCTTAAACGCGCCGTTGTAATTAGACCAGTATTTATTATAGCTGCCTGCATTTGCCTCAAAATGCTCTTTAACAGCATTGGCGTCCGCAAGTCCTGCAACGGCTTCGCCACCGTTCATATAAAATGCAGAAACGCCGTCTGCAACCTTAAAGTATGCGCCCTCGGTGTTAATAACGTTGCCGTTATACGTACATTCACCGCGGGATAAAGCAAACAGCTGACCTGCATTTTCAATAATGTAGGGGTTGCTTTTTGAGTTTGGCGCCGAAGTGTCAAGCAACGTTACCTCGACAATTTTTCCCGTAAAGACGCTGGCTGTACCGTCCTTTGCCAAAGCAACAAAGCTGACGCCTGATAACACAGAAAACAGCGATACCGCAAGAATAGCAAATACCGACATAATAGCAACAAGCGCTTTACATCTGTTAAGTAATTTGTTCATTAAATTACCATCCCTTCGCCAATTTGTTTTCGTGAAATTTGTCCGTATTTTATTGCTCTAACATATAAAAACGCACAAAAATACACAATAATATTACATTGTCATTTTATCAAAAGGCACTAAATATGTCAACATTAATCATATATTTCAAGAAAACAAGCGTATATTGTGATGTTTTTACTAATTTTTTAATAGTTAGTATTAAAAATTATCTTGATATACAAAAAAACACCGACTTTCGTCGGTGTTTTTATAAGTATCAAATTACCTAAGACCTGTGTTCTGCGAAACGAACTTGTTGATGTTTTCAGAAGCTCTTTCCATACAAGACTTAATAGATGCCATTGCAGCGCCTACCTGATTGGGGTCGCCACTCATTGCGTTGTTGTGCTCATCAAATGTGGTACCTGCGATACCGTCCTGATATTGGAAATATACAATACAGGGGTTCCAGTTTGTATAGTCAATTGATGTTACACGGAAGAAGAAAGTCTGTGCATCTTCTGAAATAAACGTAGATTCTGTGTCATAGTTAGAAACATCAAGATACTCACGGAGGAATATACCTGCTGCTACAGGCTCAGCTGCGCCGCGGATGATACCCCAACCACGAACCTGACCTGTACAACCGTAATCAGAATTTGCATCCCAACGGGGCAGATAATAGAAACCAAGGTCATCGGTGTTGTAGGTTGTGTTGTTAAAGAAGCCGGTCTTCTTAAGTGCCCATGCGTGAACGGTTGTGATACCAACGGTACCATTGATCATACCATCAGTTGAATTCCAACCGATGATTTCCTCTTTCCAAGCGGTTGTGTACTTAACCATTGCTTCCTGAGTTCTTGAGTTAACGCCGCTTACAAACTTGCCGTTATCATATACGATCAAGCCGCCGCCCATACCGTAGATAGCATTTTCACGAGAAGCAAAGCCACCGCCCTGCATCGTAGTGGGGTCGATTGCCTTTACCTTACGGCAGATATCAAAATACGCATCCCATGTCCACTTGCCTGCCTTGTCATACTCTTCGGGAGTGCTTGCGCCTGCACGCTTGAGAAGGCTCTTTGAATAGATAACGATGTCAATTTCAGCCCAGATATTGTTTACGGTGTCACAAAGATATGGTGAACCGCCAAAGTTTGAAACCTCAAACATCTTCTGGTTCCAGATAGGCTCATCATAGTCAAGCTTTGCAGCGTCAAGTGACTGCAGATAACCCATACAGGTCGGGAAGTCACCGTTACAGCGTGCAACGTCGGGTGAAGTACCTGCTGCAATCCAGCCGGCGAGCTGGTTAGCATAGTTGCCCTGGTCGGACTGTACTATCTCAACAGTAATACCGTATTTCTTTTCAAAGTTTTCAACCACGGGACCCGATTCATCGTTCTTTGGGTTAATGGTTGCGGCAAACTTAACAGTTCTGCCCTTGTACTTTGTGTAGTCAACGTTGTCGTTGATAATTGTTGTGGGCTTGTCGTCACCACTTGCTGTTGGGGTGTTGTCGCTACTTGTTGTAACGCTATCGCCGCCGCTTGTTGTGCTGTCGCCGCTTGTTGTGCTGTCACCTGAAACGTACTCATATTGTTCTTCAACTTCCCAAATTACAGAAGAACCCTCGCTAACTGGCTTGCTACAGCCTGCGAGTGAGAACACCAACACGAGTGCCAGAACAAGTGCAAACGCGCGCTTTGCTGTGTTGAACATTTTTTTTGCTCCTTTTAAAATAAATTTTAATTGTGTGGGTAACCACACCGTATGTAATACAACTGTATTTATAACAGTAAAACCAACAGGCGCACTTTTACAAATACAACAATATTATCTACATACTGAATTATATAAGAAAATAACGATTTTGTCAACATTATTTATTAAAATTTTCGAAAAATTTAATTTATTTTAGTAGATATTTATACAAAATTATTAAATCGTAAAAAACGTCAGCAAAAGCCGACGTTTTTTTAAAATATTAATTAGCGTAAGCCTGTGTTTAGCTCAACAAACTTGTTGATGTTTGCAGCTGCCTTTTCCATATTGCTCTTTATAGATGCCATAGAAGGACCAACCTGATTGGGGTCTCCACTCATAACGTTCATATGCTCATCAAAGGTAGTACCCGCGATACCGTCCTGATAATCCCAATAAACGATATAAGGATTCCAGTTTGAATAGTCAATAGAGGTTGCTCTGAAGAAGAAGGTCTCTGCATCTTTAGAAATAAATGTAGAAGAAGTATCATAGTTAGAAACATCAAGATATTCACGGAGGAATATACCTGCTGCTACAGGCTCAGCTGCGCCGCGAACAAGTCCCCAACCGCGCACCATACCGCAGGAACCGTAGTCAGAATTTGCATCCCAACGTGGTTGATAATAGTATCCAAGGTCATCAGTGTTGTATGTTGTGTTGTTAAAGAAGCCGGTCTTTTTAAGAGCCCATGCGTGACAAGTGGTAATACCAACAGTACCCTCGATCATACCTTCGGTTGATTCCCAACCGATTATGCCCTCTTTCCAAGCCTCTGTATACTTAATCATTGCTTCCTGAGTTCTTGAGTTAACACCGCTTACAAACTTGCCGTCTTTATAAATAATCAAACCGCCGCCTGCAGCGTGAATAGCATTTTCACGTGAGAGTAAGCTGCCACCCGCCATAGTAGTGGGGTCAATATTCTTAACCTTGCGGCAGATTTCATAAAAAGCATCCCAAGTCCATTTGCCAGCTGCATCATACTCTTCGGGAGTGTTTGCGCCTGCACGCTTGAGAAGGCTCTTTGAATAGATCACAATATCAATCTCAGCCCAGATATTATTTTTTGTATCACACAAATATGGTGAACCACCAAAGGTTGAAAGATTAAACATCTGCTGATTCCAGATAGCCTCATCATAGTCAAGCTTTGCGGCATCAAGTGACTGCAAATAACCCATACAGGTCGGGAAATCACCGTTAACACGCGCAACGTCGGGTGAAGTACCTGATGCAATCCAGCCAGCGAGCTGGTTAGCATAGTTGCCCTGGTCGGACTGCACTATCTCAACAGTGATACCGTATTTCTTTTCAAAGTTTTCAACCACAGGACCCGATTCATCGTTAGCAGGATTGATTGTTGCGGCAAACTTAACAGTTTTTCCCTTATACTTTGTGTAATCAACGTTATCATTGATGATATTGGCAGGTTTTGTTGTGCTGTCACCGCTACTTGTTGTAGTGCTTCCGCCACTGCTTGTTGTTGTACCGTCACCTGCTGTATCGCTGTCCTCGTCACCGTCGACGTAAATTGTCTCTACCCTGTTTTCGTAAACGTACTCGTAAGAAGAGCCATCATCAACTGGCTTGCTACAGCCTGCGAGTGAGAACACCAACACGAGTGCCAGAACAAGTGCAAACGCACGTTTTGTTGTGTTGAACATTTTTGTTGCTCCTTTTTTGATAATTTGGCTATATAATTAACCTTTACAACAAAATTGTATTGCAAAATTATATTTTTGTCAATATTAATGATGTTTTTTGAAAAAACAAGCGTATTTTGTTATGTTTTAAATAAAAAATTATACAAGGGACTGTCTCACCAATAATTGTGAAACAGTCCCTTGTGATTTTTGTTAGTAAAATTAACCAGTGATACCTACACGGTCAATACTTTCAATAAATCCGCGCTGAATAAACATATAGAATATCAGCATAGGAGTTATAAATAATATACAAGCAGCCATAAGAATCGAAGCGCCCTGAGGTGTACCTGCTCTGAGATATATGCCCCATTTTTGAACCATATATGACTCAATACCGGAAAGCGCACTAGCAAGAGGAAGGTCGCTTGTCAGGTACATACCCGAAAGCAGCGAATCGTTCCAGTGCCAGATAAGTGAGAATACCAATACGGTTATAAATACAACGCTTGAAGACGGAACAGCAATTCTTATAAACGTTTTGAAAGGACCTGCGCCGTCAACCCACGCAGCCTCTTCAAGCTCACGCGGCAAACCGCTGAAGAACTGGATGTAAATGTAAATCAACACACCCGAACGCAAGCCAACACCCAAAAGCGACGGTAGCCAGAGCGTCCAGCCTGTATTTACAATGTTTGGAGTCATATCAAATGCCGACCAATCGGCACCAAACAACTTACCCAAACCGTGAACAGCAGCCTCTATGCCTCTGCCAATGAACAAAAAGTCAATGTTGGAATAGTTAACCATTCGAGGAATAAGCACCATCATATCAGGTACAAGAATTGTAAGGAAAAGAATACCTGTGAATATCTTTTTACCCTTAAAATTAAATCTTGCAAAGCCGTATCCTATAATAGCGCACACAGCAACCTCAAGCAGAGCACTTACAACCTCAAGTTTGAAGGTGTTAAAAAGACCTGCGCCATAATCAAGTGCCTCAAGTGTTTTTTCGTAGTTGTCTTTAATATTAAAGTTTGTCGGAATCCAAACACGTGTTGAGTTATTAAATGCCTCGGGTGCCATAACTGATGTAATAATCATATACAGCAACGGATAGATAATTATAAAGCCGATAGAAATAAGCAGAGCATATCTGAATAAAGAATATACCAAGCTTGTGCCCACCTTAGCATAGCGTAATGCTCTGAGGCGGTCGGCTTCAGAAACATTTTTAAACGGATTTTTCATATCTCTTAAGCCTCCCCTCTTATGCTTCGTAGCGCTTCATAACAAATTTGGTAAAGAAGAATATTGCAATACCCATAATTACACACGCTATAAGGAAATAGAACCAAATCATTGCTGATGAAATATCGTACTGACCGCCACGCATCTTGCCATATACCTGTTCAACCAACGGTGCACGTTCGTTAACGAACAGTTCTACCATTGTAAATATACCGACAAGCAACGTAATTCGCGACAGCATCGGGAACGTAATAAACCAGAATTCTTCCCACTTGGTAGCACCCTCAACCTTAGATGCCTCATACAAGGAAGCAGGTATTGACTGAAGACCTGCCAAAAACAGTACTATTTGAATACCGCAAGACCAAATAAGGTTAAAGATGTTGTTAATAGCCTGAGAAACAAATTCAGCAATCTCAGGACCCATATTAAGAGCGCTTGTAAGGTCTTCAACGCTTATCATACCTGCAGCCATACCGCCCGAAACACCCATACTTGCAAGGTCTTCGTCGGTGGTGGTAAAGATATAGCTCATTACCTTACCTGTAGCAATAATTACAGGCAAGAAATAGAGGGCACGGAAGAAGATACGACCACGGAATTTTTGATTAAGCATCATAGCCAGAATAAGACTAAGCACCAAAATAATCGGCAAAGAGTATGCGAATGATAAAATTGACTCTTCAAGCCACTTCTCATAATTTGGGTCAACGTTTAAAATCTCGTTATAATTATCAAGACCAACCCAAGTGGTTTTAACACCGTCGGAGGTAACAACAACTTGACAGAAAGAATAATATATTGACTGAATTATCGGAATAAAGAAGAAGATAATTAGACCGATTATCCACGGCAAAATAAACATTAAGCCATAGCGGGATTTTAATTCTTCTATTCCCTTAGCCTTTTTAAGCTTAGACATTATGCTGCACCTCCTGTAATGACGTAATCAAGCGCTCCTACCTCGCCCGCAGGTGTTTGAACGGTTTTATCATTATAGTTTACATAAACTGTAACACCGTTATCAAACTCTGTACAGTGAACCCCTGAGCTTATCACTGTGTTTGAAGTGATTTTTGCATCCTTGATGCTGCTGTAATAGTCAGCAAGCTCACCGTAGGTAGCCATCATATCCTCTTTAACACTTGAATAAACAGTTGAGTAGAAATAAGGATAATACGCATCAATAAGTGAATTTTCCCACTGAGAAATAATTGTATAGTTAAGGCCTATACCACCTTCAACAGAACCTAAAACCGCCTTTTTGGAATTATCGGACAGGTTGATTGATTCGCCTGTTAAAGAAACATAACCTCTGAATACCATTGAATAGAAAGGTACATCCTCTATAAATGCATAACCGTCATCAGAGGTTGTGGGAGCATCTATAATGACATCAGCAAGAACTGCTGCATATGCATTGGCGCTTGTTGCCATAAGCTTTTGACCGCCCTCTTTAGCCTTAGCCAAAGACGATGAAACGGCATCACCAAATAAATGCTTGGAATTATAAGCGGTGGTAGAATTATAATCCGAATAATCTGAATATGAAAGCGATGTAAGCGTTTCAAAGGAAATACCGCCAAGCTTCCAAGAGTTGTTCTTGTCAACAGCCTTAGATACAGCATCTGTAAAGCATACAGGTCTAAGCAGTCGGTAATTTAACTTTTCCTCGTTGTTGCGAACCGCCTTATCAAATATAAATTGATCCGCTTTAATGATACCGCTGTTCATAACAGAATCGCTAAAGGTAGAAAAGCCTTTGCCACTGCTGCCAAATCTGACAAGATCATAATCGAAATACATATCGACGTTTTTATCGGCACAAAGTGTTGAAAGTTCTTTAAGCTGAGATACAGAACCAACGCTACCGCCCAAGGTGTAGCCGCCGCCAATCTTACCTACGTCAATACCAGAAGCAGTAAAGCCCTTAAGCTTTACTGTAAGGCTGTCAACAGTCTCTGAAATTTCAGAAACCATATCTTCTGCCTGCTCTAAGGTAGTTGTAGCCAACAATGTTTTATAGGGTATGCCAAGGAAGGATTTTGTTATCTGAGTTCCACCGATAAGGGTAACACTCATATCATCCTGCTCAGCAGTTTCGGTAAGACCTTTTTCAGCAATCAGATAATCACGATAAATATCTGCCATTGCATTGTAGTTAGCGTTTTCATTGGTCAAAGGATAAAAACGTACAGAAAGAGTACCTTCAATCATATTGTTAGGATAAATGTTTGCATTATATGTAGAATTGAAGGAGGTTGCCTCGTGGTTTGTAAAACCGCGAAGCTGGAATGACGGATAAATTGCTGAAAACTCGTACGCCGTATTACCTGAAGTGGTATTCAGCACAGCAGTATCGGCGCCCTTATCAATAATGGCAAAGCCGCCTTTATTGCCGCTCTTATATCCATATACTGGCAAACGAACATAGTTCTGATTAGCAGCAAGATATTTTTCTTCCATAGTTAAGTCTTCACCGTAGACATAAGCCTTATATTTAAGACCTTGGTCATTGACCGATGCTGTATCAAGCAATGCGCCTGAACCTGACGGAATAAATAAATATGAATCAGGTGTGTCATTTTCTACAGAGCAAAGGAATGGCGTTAACGACACATAGGTTACACGCATATCTTTTTCTTGTATTCTTGTAGTGTCAACAGAAATGCTAAGATAATCATCATACAAAACATAATCTACAGGAATCATAAACTCTTGAGATTCAAAATAATACTCAACAGTAACACCGTTTTCAATTGGTTTATAAATTATACGGCCAAAATCAACAACACCATCATAGGTTGTGGTAACCATGTTACCGCCGCCGCTGATTTTGGTATCCATATAACCTACCTCAAGCACCGACTGCGGAAAGCTATGTCTTTTTATCGGCATACCAAGCGCGTCAAACTTTTGCTCACCTGTAGGTGTGGGGCAAACCTCCCACTTGGTGCCTGTAGCAGTTTCTACAAGCACAACACCGGTTGTTTCGGCATCAAACTCAAGCGAATACTTACTGTTTTGAGTAATCACCTGATCAGAAGACGGAACCGATGCCTTAACCTCGGTATCAAATGCCTTTTGTGAGGGGGTATAACCACCCTCACCGCAGGCTGTAAGACCAAAGAGGAGTAACAAACAAAGTAATATACTAAAAATTCGCTTTTTCATATTGTTATTCCTCCTTTAAATAGTAGTTATTTCGGTTACAAGTGTGATTACAAACGCACCGAACTGCTGAACAAGAATAATAAGCATAATAATCAAGAATATAATTATTGCCATACCAATTACGGTAAGTATTGTTGTCCAGATAAATTTGCCCATTGAATAATCGTGAATTTTAAGCATACCGATAATCAGCATAATACCAAAATAAATAGTTGCAAGTACCGATAAAATGCTTAAGAAGCTTGCCTCTACAGGTAACAGTACATTAGAAAGGATAATGTAGATTATACCTTCAAGAATAAGAGGCAACAGGCTGTAACAGGTAACAATTGTGATTTCCTTTAGTTTACCTTTACCGCCAAGCAATGTACATACAAGCCAGTTAGCCACAATCCACAAAACAACCAAACCAACCGAACGCACAAGCACAAGTATGCTGTTGAAAGTGGTCGGGTCATATTCACTGAACAGGAAACCGCCAGCTATGGTCTTCATAACTGTAACAACATAATAAAGCACCAAAAGTAGGAAGCACAGCGGAAGTGAGCCTAACTTTTTCTCTTTAATGTCGGTAAAGTTGTTTGACGGATGAATTGCCGTAGTAAGCATAAGATTTAAAGACGGATTTTTAATAAATACCAGCTTTTTCTTGTTTGTTACAAACATCAGCACAATAGCGCCGATAACAACAACAACGATTATTAAGAATAACCATGTAAAGTTTTCACTTATAAAGTCTTTACGCACATATTCAAATGCAACTGCATAGGTATCCTTATCGTAACCAAGCTTAGCATAATAAAGTGCAGTATCATAATCCTCTTCTTCAAGGTATGCATTGGCAATACCGCTGTACGCAAGCTGGCTGTTCTGGTCTTGTGCCAAAACCTCAAACCAACCTTCCTTAACAGCATCGTAATTACCCTCTAAGGTAAGATAATCAAGCTCTTTAACCTTTTTGCCGTAGTCGTTAATTTTGAATACGGTTATATTATTGGTATCGTTTTCAGCAACCAAAATAGAATCACCGTTGTTTTTGGTAACCATAGCGCACGAATTAGAGAATGTGCCCTTTTGTGTGCCGGCGCCCATACCACCACCAAAAACAGTAAGTATTCGGCAATCGCTGTCATAAACAAAGATCTTGTCAAAGCAGGATTCAAGCGCATAGATAAAGCCGTTATCATCTACGTCGATATCGCAGATATCTTGTTTATGGAAATTATCAATATATATAATCTCGGTATCGGTAAAGTTAACCTTATTATTCAGAAGGTTGTTACCCTCACCTGGGCTAAGCCTTCTTATCTGCGCGTTACGTGCTGAGGATGAAAGCGTGGTATAACCATTACAGGTGTACACAAAACCATCTTTATCAATTGCTACGTCAACCAAAGAGTAAGGGAATTTTTTCGCAGAGTTTGCATGCTTTTCAACATTTGGAAACAAACGGTTTGATATGTTGGTAAATACCGATGCAAGTGAAGCATTAACGGTATTAGCACCGTAAAAGCCCAAGAATGTTCTATCAGGTGCATACAGCAGAGTTCCGTAATAAGAACCTTCGCTTACAACATACATATAACCGTTTTTATCGCGGATAATTCTTGACGGTTTAAATTCAAAATCGTCAGGAATAAGGGTTGATTCCGGCAAGGTAATGGTATCTATGAGCGCACCGTCTGAGTTAATCATATAGATATTTGCGCCTTCGGTATTACAGATATAAATAACACCGTCGTTATAATAGATACCCTTAGCATTATTGTAGCTGATAGAGCCATCTATCAAACCGATTTCTTTTATAAGATTATACTCGTCATCCAAAATCACAACACGTGACTGGGCATCAAGTATATAAAGATTATTATCATTGTCTTTGCATAGGCTGGTAATTTTGCTAAATCTTTCCAAACCAAGCTTTGTAACATCTATTACGGTAGAAACATCGTACATTGCTTTACCGTAAACAGCTTTTCTTTGCGTACCGACATTTGTCCAATAGGTATAACTATCGGTAGGAGCAGCTGCAGAAACAGCAGTTACAGCGCCGGCTGCCAGACATATAGCCAAAATCACAGCAAAAAGACGACATAATGCTTTTTTCACTGTTCTCATCTCCTTTGTAATATTTGAAAATTATTCCTTAATACCTGCGCTGCTCATTGATTCAGCAACACTACTTTGTGAAACAAGGAACACAATTATCGGAGGTATCATCATAATTACGGTAACTGCCATTGCAGAACCTGCACGAGCAGTACCGCCGGCAGTAATCTGTGTTACTACCTGAGGCAAGATTTTTAACTCTTCAGAGAAAATTTTGCCCGAAGGAACTGCAGACCAAATATCACGGAAGGTAAAGAGTAAAAGCGTAAGCCAGATAGGCTTAATTGTGGGCATTACAATAGACCAGAAAACTTTAAACTGATTTGCGCCGTCAATCTTTGCGGCTTCAAGCAATGCATCGGGAACATTACCCTCAATATACTGTTTACCAAGGAATACACCCATTGTTGACGCCATAGGCGGCAAAATATAAATCCAATAAGTATCAATAAGACCAAGCTTTGAGAATATCAGATACTGCGGAACCGCCAAGGTGTATGCGTTAAACATAAGTGCAAACTGAACGGTCCAGAATATAGCATTACGACCTTTAAAGGTACCCTTTGAAATTGAGTATGCTGCCATCAAAGCTACAAGAATGTAGACAACGGTAGTAAAGAAAGAAATACCAACGCTGTTAACAATATATCGAGACAGCGGAACCCTGAGGCTCGCCATAAGATCCGGCAATATTGCATAGTTTCCTATTGTCGGACGGTGTACCAAAAAGCGCGGTGGGAAGATAAGCAACTCGTCAAGAGGCTTAAATGATGTAGAAACGCAGTAGATAAGGGGCAGCAACGAAAACAGACCGCCCGCTACCAAAAACAGAACTAACGCAATATTACCCGCTGTTGAGCGTGTATATCGTTTGACTGCAGATTTCTTTGCACGTTTATCTTGAAAATATTGTTTAATTGTCACTACAGTCACCCCTTACTTTTCAAACAACTTAAGGATTTTTCCTACAAGCAGTCGAGCTGCAACCATCATAATAAACAGAACAACTGACATTGCGCAAGCATATCCAAGCTCATAACGCACGGTAGCCATATCGGTCATAAGAGACACTATCGAGTCTACCGCCATATTCTTACTCGGGTAACCGGCAAGCTCAATCATAATTGTGCTCGCTGAGAAAGATGCCTGAATCTGCATAACCGCACTAAAGAGAAGCATCGGCTGCATTGCAGGAAGCGTAATGTATCTAAGTTCCTGCCAACGATTTCTGATACCGTCAATGGCACCTGCCTCATACATATCACGGCTTACATTCTGCAAACCTGAGATGTTTGAAAGGAACGAAACACCCATACTCTGCCACAGCTGTACAACTATAATAATCGGCATAAGGTATGCTTCTGTCTTGAGCCATACAATAGGCTCAGCTATAACACCGATTGAAAGTAAAAAGCTGTTTATGTAACCATAGCTGTCGCCACTGAAAGCAACCTTCCAGATGAAATATGCGTTACCAACAAGGGAGGGCGCATAAAACATAAATGAAAGAATTGCACGAATCTTGGGAGTAAATTCATTAACAAACCACGCAAGAACAAAGGACATCAAAAAGCCTAATGGACCTGCAATGATAGCAAAGGTAAGAGTATTTCTTACTGTTGTGCTAAAGGTTGTGTCCTCGACAATCATACGGCGATAATTGTCAATCCAGATAAACTTAGGACTTGCAATCATATCATATGATGTAAAACTAAGAGCTATAGAAGCAAAAATAGGAATAATAGTAAACACAAAAAAGAAAATTAAGAAAGGAGCAAGCATTATAAGCATAGGGATATGCTCGGTTAACATCTTATCACGTGAATAGTTTCTTAATTTCTTAGAAGCAGCAGGAATAACTGCCGCATCACCGTTTTTATTTTTAAACATAGACTGCTCTCCCCCTCCTTAGTTATATTCTTCAATTTTACGTTGAATTTCTTTATCGGCTGATTTAGACCATTTTGTAACAGCATCCTTAACCTTGGCATGATCTTCAAGCACTGCCCAGAACGCCTGGTCAATAGAACGTGTTACGTCATAAGAACCCGGAACCTCCTGAACCTCTTTAATCTGTGCCCACTGCTTGTTAAGAAGTGCAAGATCATCCTTATCCCAAGAAAGATTGTTAAACGCCTTGACATTGGAAACAGCGTTACGACCAATCATACCCAGAATTGACTGTAGGTTATTGTTGTATCTTGTCTGGGTTTCTTCAGATGTCCACCATTTCAAGAATTGCCATGCCTGTTCTTTCTTGCTTGACTTTTCAACAATTGCACAGCCAGTGCCCGAACCTGCAACAGAATAGTTGATGTTGCCATCCTCGCCTTCGGTACCCGGTACCATTGCGATTCCCCATCTGCCGCGGATTTCAGGTGCGGTAGAATAGAGTGTCATATATGTGCTGTAAGGAGCAATACCAAGAGGCATTACACCTACACGTAAGCGGTTATAGAAATCTGCTTCTTTCAGGAAGTCATACTGCAGATAGAAATCTGTCCACTGTTCAAATACTTCCAAAGCCTTTTTGCTTGTTATTGCAGTAGCGGTACCCTCTTCGTTATATATGGAAAGGTCACTTTGCCACATAAGAGTCGGATAAAGATGTAGGTTACCAATACCTGCATTAACTGTAGTAGATGTTGTAATTTGTGTGAAAGGAACATAAACGTTCATATTATTACGCTGGATAATAGTCGCACAATACAAGAATTCATCCCATGTCTTTGGAACATCTAATCCCAATTCTTCAAGAACGTCGGTTCTGTAGAACATAAGCATAAAGTTCTGAGTATCAGGCAATGCATATGTCTTTCCGTCGTAGGTATACGGAGCTACTGCGCCGTTTTCTAAATTAGAGCCATTTTGGAAGCGTGTAATTACCTCGTCAAAGTCATCAAACTGTGAAAGATCAGCCAAGGCACCGCGTATACCCATATTTACAGGCTCTGTACGTGCCATTTGAAGCGACATATCAGGATAATTTCCCGCCAGAATACCATTTATAAGTGAAGCGCTAACAATTTCAACCTGAACATTAATCGGCTTACCATTATGATAGTATTCTTCGTTAGGGGTGAAAGAATCCTGGATAAGCGAATTAAGAGCCGCTGCCTGATCCTGACCCCAGTTTACCCAAAGACGAATTGTGTTTTCATCTTCTTTAGCTTCTGCGTTAGTAAGTGAATAATCATTTGTAAAGGATGAAATAAGACGAACCGTGTCATAAGCAAACTGCTCAAAGAAGTTTGCATCATTATCCTGATATTCTTTGCCAGCAGGCACTATCTGAATTTGATCGATAGCAAGTGGCATTTCTATCATATCATAAAGCCATGAACTAAGTGAGGTATAGTTGGTATAATACTCAGTTACATACTGCTGAGCAATAAACGGACTGCGAATCATACTGTCAACTACACGCTTCATATTGTCAATTGAAGCTACTGCCTGTGATGCCTTACCTGTGCCGCTAGTCATATCGTTAGACAGCTTATTAAGTCTTTCGCTTACTTCCTTTAATGTGTCAAGGAAGCCAGGAATCTGCTTGTCAAGCTCATAGTCACGGTTAAGGTCGGGTGATTCGCCTGTAATCATAACTATTTCGATATATTTGTCACCAAGTATATTAACAAGCTTGGACAATTCATAGAAATAATCAGACATACCGCCAACGGTTACTTCCATAGAGATGGTATGTTCCTTACCTGCTTCAAGATAGAAAAAGTATGGGTTTTCTTCCTTGTCAGCAAAGGTGTAATATTTCCATCCTGTACCATATGGGAAAGTAAGTGTCTTAGCCTCTTCAAACGGAGTTTTACCATCTATCTTAAGCCAACGCCAGCTTTCTCCATTTACAAGCTCGCTCTGCTTGTAACGCATATTTATGTAGTAATAACCTGATTTTTCAACCTCAAATTTCCAGGTGATGCTGCTACCTGTAGTCTGCCATGACGTACCACCAATGAAATTAATCTTTGTAAGATAAGAATCACTAGGTGTCATACCTGCATCACTGTTATTGGATTTCGGTATTATAGAGTTAGAGGTTTTGATATCAGCATTTTCACCCTCGATAGTTATAATATCAGCATCTAAATCCTTGACATCATAAGAAGCAGAAACCTTTTCATAGCTTTCTACTTTTTCGGGAGCAACAAATGATATCTTGTGAATATCTATTGACTGTTCGGGCTCAACAATTGTGATTGTATGAACACCTGCTGTAAGTGCAAATTCAAACGGATCAATAACAGCAGTCTCATAGTCGCGTACAACAGTTGTAACCGCGCCCTCAATTTCTGCCTGCTCCTGTGCGTACTCATTTCCCTGAGCATCGGTACGCGGAGCATCTGTGGCGTTTTTCCAAAGTCTTGAAAGGACAACCTCGTCAGAACCGTCAAACAGATACTTGCCGTCAATCATAACACCCATAATAACGTCAACACCGCTGTCTTTAGGCTCCCAAACGAGCTCCAGATTATACAGTGCGGTTTCGGGTGCGGTAAAGCTCCATGTTACGCTGCCGTCGCCCATTTTCCAATTAAGTGTGTTTTCTTCGACGGTAACATCTGCGCCGTCTGCTGCGTATGCATTAACAGGTACCTCGATATTACCGGTTGCAATGTTTGTAACACCGTGAGCTGCTGTGTATTCAACATAGTCCTGAAGCTCAGA
>JAFTTE010000141.1 GCA_017466905.1 Clostridia bacterium
AAACGTTATGGGTATTATTGCCGACTGCGGTTTTACTGCGGCGCCTGATATTATCAAAAAAGTGGCGCTTCAGGCTTTTAAAATTAATGCAACACCCATTTTACCCGTTTTAAATTTAATGTGCAAATTATTCGGCAACTTCAGCCTTTATGAAACAACAACCGTAAAGGCATTGTCCGAGTCGGATATCCCTATCTTTTTTATCCACGGCAAAAAGGATGGCTTTGTGCCTTGTGAAATGACCGAGCAGTCACACGAAGCCGCGCGTGCTGAAAAATATATCTGCTTGGTAGAGGATGCCGACCACGGTATTAGTTTTTTAGTTGATACAGATAATATTCAAAAACAAATTGCAAGCTTTGTTAAGAGCCACTGTTCATAATTTATTAAAAAACTGTTGTGTTTTTATTCAAAATGTGTTATCATACAATATATGTGTTTGAAAGGTGGATAACATATGAGAGCAGACGGAAAGCGAATAAAGAATGCCGATCCTATGTATACAGTTGCAGCTTATATTATGAACAAGCGCGTTGACGCTATGAATATGATCACAATAGATATTCCCGTTGAACCTATTAAAGACTATCTTAACGAAAAGAGAACACAGGGTATTAACATCAGTCATATGGCGGTTGTGCTTGCGGCTTATTTGCGTACATTAAAAGAATTTCCGGAGCTGAACCGTTTTGTTGTTAACAAAAAAATATATCAACGAAATGAAATTGCTGTTGGTATGGTGGTTCTTAAAGCGGGGCAGGTGGACCACGGCACAATGTCAAAAATGTATTTTGACGAAAACAATACCATTTTTGAGGTTAATGATATAATTAACAAGTATGTTGAGGAAAACCGCGAATCACCTGATAATAACAGCACCGAAAAATTAATAAAGGTTCTTTTAAGCCTTCCCGGTATTTTGCCGATAGGTGTTGGTATATTTAAGTGGATGGATAAACACGGCTTGTTACCAAAAAGCATTATCGATGCTTCACCGTTCCATATGAGCCTTGGCATCACAAATCTTGCGTCAATCAGAACGAATCACATATATCATCACTGCTATGAGTTTGGTACCACCAGCGTGTTTATGGCTATGGGTAATACCCGTGAGGTGCCAAAGCGCAAGGGTAGTGAAATTGTGTTTGAAAAATGTATGCCTATAGGCGTTACAATGGACGAGAGAATTGCATCAGGCAGTTATTTTGCGATAGCTTTCAGAAAAATGCGCTCTCTTCTTCGTAACCCCGAGCTTTTAGAAAAGGCTCCTGACGACACAAATATTGAATAAGTTGTAAATTTACAAATTTTTATCTTGATTTTAAAACATAATTGTTATAATATATATTGGTAAATTTTTAACAATTTTTGGAGGAATTTAAAATGTTAGTATCAGCAAAAGAAATGCTTACAAAAGCAAAGGCTGGCAAATATGCCGTAGGTCAGTTTAACATCAACAACCTTGAATGGACCAAGGCTATTCTTCTTACCGCGCAGGAGCAGAATTCACCTGTAATCCTTGGTGTATCTGAGGGCGCGGGTAAATATATGTGTGGCTTTAAAACCGTAGCTGATATGGTTAAGGCTATGATTGATGAGCTTGGCATCACAGTTCCCGTGGCGCTTCACCTTGACCACGGTAGCTACGAGGGCGCTAAAAAGTGTATCGCTGCAGGTTTTTCATCTGTAATGTTTGATGGCTCACACTATCCGATTGAGGAAAATATTGAAAAGACAAAAGAATTGGTTGCAACCTGTAATGAGCTCGGTCTGTCCCTTGAGGCAGAGGTTGGTTCAATCGGCGGTGAGGAAGACGGCGTTGTAGGGGCTGGTGAGTGCGCAGATCCTAACGAATGCAAAATGATTGCTGACCTTGGTATCACAATGCTCGCCGCAGGTATCGGTAATATTCACGGTAAGTATCCTGAAAATTGGGCAGGCCTTAGCTTTGATACACTTGATGCTATTCAGCAGCTTACAGGCGATATGCCCCTCGTTCTTCACGGCGGCACAGGTATTCCTGCTGATATGATACAAAAGGCAATTTCACTGGGCGTTTCAAAAATCAACGTTAACACCGAATGTCAGTTAAGCTTTGCCGAGGCTACACGCAAATATATCGAAGAGGGTAAAGACCTTCAGGGTAAGGGCTTTGACCCACGTAAGCTGTTAGCCCCAGGTTTTGAGGCGATAAAGGCTACAGTTAAAGAGAAAATGGAGCTTTTCGGTTCTGTAGGCAAGGCATAATTAATGCACAATTAATAAACATGACGGCACCTGCTATTCTTTAGCAGGTGCTTTAATGTTTTAAATATACACAAAATTTTAAAATTTAATAAAATAATTGTATATTTGTTATTGACTTATTTATGAAAATCTGTTATTATTACGATATAATTATATTGCGTATTTTTGTGCCTTTTTGTATATTCGTCAAAAAACTCTTAAATATGCATAATTAAATCCCTATGGGTGAAAGGATGGTAGTTCAATGAAAAAATTATTGAACAAGGGAAAGGTAATAGTTTCCTGCATTTCGGTGCTTGCAATCTTGGCAGTATCACTATTGTCAATGTTTACAGGCGTAACCTTTATTGCTTCGGCAGAGGGTGAAGCTACCGAGGGCGAAACTACAGTTACATATCCCTTAAACGGCAGTTATGATGCTGATATGGTAGTTACAGACGAAGCCGACTATACATATTCAGACATCGATACCAGCAAAAAAACTGAGGTAAGCGAGTTTACAGATGTTGATTCAAAATTCTGGCTTACTGCCAAGGGTAAGGGCACAGCCGCTGATCCCTTTATTGTTGAAACTGCAAACCAGTTTGCAGCAGTTGTAAACGGACTTGAGTACGATTCAAGCATTGAGACAAAGCTTGATATTTCTAAGTTCAAAATCGGTTCAGACAACATACTCGATACCGAGGGTGTTTGCTTTAAAATCGCCGACAATGTTAAGGCATTTAATATGAGCAACACCGAATCAACTGTTGACTTTAGCGGCGATATGACTGCTGCTGAGGTTGAGGCTGCTCTTGCTGATGCTAAGGTTAAATCAGGACTTGGCTGGACTGCAGCAGTTAGATTTAAGGGCCGTTTTGACGGTAATGGTGCTGTTATCTATGGCTTGAAGGCAAAAAGCAACAGCAATATGGGCGGTCTTTTCCCTGAGGTTGAGGGCGACATCACCATAAGAAACCTCACTGTTAAAAACTGTTATTTCACAGGCGACTCTGCCGCTGTGTTTATTGGTATTAACAGAAAATCAAATCCTAAAACCATTTTTGAAAACTGCGCAGCCTACAACAACGTTGTGGTTGCTACCCGCTTGAACAACGCTTTAACCTACGGCGGTATTCTTGAGGCTGCAAGCAGTGGTGACAACATTATTTATATAGATAGTTGCTTGGTTTACGGCAACATTGCTAAACACTCGGATTATGATATCCAATACGGTCTCTGGACCCGCGGACATTCAGTAAGAGGTAGTGTTATATCTAATTCAATTGTACTTGACTGTACACCCTATTCACAGGTTCACAGCTATAACGGTTTTTATACCACTGCCTATTCAAACATTTACACAAACTTTACAGATGAGACTCTTGTAAATGAAGATTGGACCGGTAACGCAAGTGGTAGCTACAAATCGGGCACACCTGTAAAATATAAAAACACTGCAAAGATTAACGATCAAGGCTCATTTACCGAACTGACTTTCGATAAAGCTACGGGCGATGCTGCAAGCGATGGTGTAAATTACAGCAGAACTCTTGATGTAGGCGCTATCACAGCAATTGCTGCAGACGATATTAAGGGCGCTGCCGCAAAGGACGCAATGAGCGGTCTCGATTGGGAGAAATGGACTGTTAATGAAAACGGCTATCCCACACCTAAGGTTTACAGCGTACGTGAGTATTCTGCAGGTGAGGCTTGGTCAGGTGAGCTTGCTTGGACATATTCAAGCGGTACCGGCACAAAGGACTCGCCATATGTAGTAAGCACAACCGAAGAGCTTGCTCTTATGCTCACTACTGAGTCAAAAGGTAAATATTATGCTCTTGGTGCAGATATCATTATTAATGCTGATTTGGCAAGCAACGCAAAACAGTGGTTTACCTCTAATGACGTTCCCGCATTTGAGGGCTCACTTGACGGTAAGGGCTACACTGTAAGCGGTATTTACTATGACGGCACACAGGCAGGTGAGCACATAGGTCTTATTCCTGTTCTTGGCTCTAATGCCGCTGTTAAAAACCTTGTTATAGCTGATTCTGTAATTAACGGCAGAAAAGGCGCTATGGGCGCAGTTGCGGGTGCTACCGAGGATATGTGCGCTCAGGTTATTAAGACAACCGCTGTTGTTGTTGAAGACACCGTTAAGTTTGAAGGTAACGCAACAAAGGGCGGCATTATAGGTAAGATTGGTTACTCTGCTGTTAAAATTGAGGACTGCCTTTCTAAGTCTGCAGGTTTTTATGGCGAAGTAACAGGTCAGGCAAATATTAAGCGCTCTATTTCAGTTGGCGCATATCCCTTTGCAAGTGCTAACAATGTAAAGGTTGAAAACGTTTATACAGACACAGAGGGTCTTGAAGTTGAAGGCGTTACAGTAGTATCAAATGCCGATATGCTTGGCGCTGCTGCAGAAACCTCTATGGCGGGTCTTGGTTTCCCGACATCTTGGAAGACTGTTGACGGCAGCTATCCCGCACCGACAGGTGCCGAGGCATCAGCAAACGGTGTTAAGGGTGAGGCTTGGACAGGCGCTATAGCAAGTGCATATGCAGGCGGTATAGGTACCGAGGCAGATCCATACCTTATTGAAACTGCCGAGCAGCTCGCTCGCTTTGTTACCAATATCAAGCCTGGTACAAAGGGCAACCTTACGTATTATAAGCTGACTGCTGACATATATCTTAACGACGTAGAGAGCAATCTCTGGAAGGATAAGGTTGGCTGTATCGAATGGTATACACAAAGAACTACCAATAAGGGTAGCACCTCTTACACATGGTTCTCGCTTGACGGTGACGGTCACGTTATTTACGGTATGTACCTTAACGAGATAGGCGATGAATACTATCGTGCAGGCTTGGTTCCTTATCTGAGCACAGGTGCTACTATTGAAAACATCGGTATATCTGAGGCATACCTGATGGGTAACCCCCAACAGACAGATAACGATTGCATAGGTGCAATTGCAGGTGTTGTTCCCGGTAGTGTTTTCGATGACGCAGGTTATCCCGGTGCTTATATTGATCCAAAATACACACACGATTCAACAGCTGTAAGAGCGGTTCAGTGGGATGCTGAATTCAATTTATATCGCCCTGATATCAGAAACTGCTTTGTTGACCATACTTGCTACATTGCAGGTAGATATGCAGGCGGTCTTGTAGGTAATGCGGGCGGTCCTGTTTATATTGAAAACTGCGCAGTTACCGCTACTATCGTGGGTGGTAGCGCGGCGGCAGGTCTGGTTGGTACTGATTCAAGTGGCTTCTCAACCTATACCGATTCTGTTTCATTACCACAAAACTGTGTAAGAGCTGCTGAAGGCTCTGCAAACAATGACTGGCGTGACAACTCGGCTTATTGGGTTACCGAGGTTTATCAGGTTTACTACTTTGCAACCAAACGCTTGATGAACACCTACTTTATTAAGCTTTCTAACCCGCTTGACCGCGTAGGCACTGCCGCACGCAACATTATGACAGGTCTTGACTGGGATGATAACTCCGAGGACGGTACAAATGATTATTGGCGCGTTGTAGAGGACGGTACACCCGTTCTTACCGTGTTTGCAAAACACCGCACTGATGAAGAGCTTGAAAAATTCTCTGACAAGAACTTCTCACCACCTGAGGTTACAGTAAGCCTTTCAACAGGCACTGACGAGGTTGAGCTTGATCCGCTGGTTGGCAGAATGTATTCAAAGATCACTCTGCCTACAATCGAGCGTGATGGCTACGAGTTTACAGGCTGGTATGCATTCTCTGACTGCAGCGTTGAATATCCTGTAGACTACTTCCCGCCAAGAAGTCTTACACTTTATGCAGGTTGGGAGCCAAAGGGTATTATTCAGAACTTTGAAAGCTATACCGAAACCATTTGGGATAATGACAGCAACTGCTGGACACTTAACAAGCCGGGCGCAAAGGGTGGCTACAAGAACGCATACGTTCGCAACGGTAGTAAGTCTATGCACTTGCTTGGTACTAACACAGAACCCGCTGATTGCTTGCTCAACTATGAGGAAATGCTAAAGCCGGGTGCTGCTTACACAATTACCTTCTGGGTAACAACCGATACAGAAAATAACCCCGCAACACTCCTTTCACTTGTTCACAACAGCAAGCCTGACTATCTTAACAGCGCAGTTGCAGTTGAGAATATGGCAGTTGCAACAGGTCTTACCGCAGGCGAATGGGTACAGTATTCTTATTCATTCACCGCACAGACCAAGTGGATATCAATTAGAGCAACAGCTGGCTCAAGTCTCTATTTTGATGATATTATGATTGCTGAGCTTGACGGCACGTTAGAAGGCGGCAAGGTTGTAAACCTTGGCACAGGCAGCGCTGCAGGCGGCACGTTGTCACCTAACACAGGCGACGTTGTTTCTGTTGCAGTTCTTATCTCTGCTGTAATGGCTTGCGCAGTTATTGCTGTAATTTCAAGAAAAAATCTTGTTGAAATTGTTGAAGAATAATACAGAAAGGATGGGTTATATGAATTTAAGCAGTTCTTTGAAAAAGATAATCTGTTTTCTGATGGCTGTTTTGATGCTTTTGGCAGCAACTGGCTGCGGCGAAACAGGCACCAAAAAGAAGGTTAAAAAGAAAAAGATTATTAAAAAAGTTATTGTTGAAGATAATAATGACAATACAACCAACAATAACAGCAGTATCATTATTGACACAGATGATGATACTGACGAAGACGAATATGAGGCAGAGCCTACAATTCGTCCCGAACGTCCTCTTCCCGAGGTTGCAGAGGAAAAAGAAGAGTATGTAGAACCCGTTGTTCCTGAATTTGATTATGAGTATAAAACACTTAGCTTTTCAGAAGATTACGTGATTGTTTATTCATATGATGAATGGAAAAACCGTTATGAAGGTAAAGACAGCGCCGGCAACGGTAAGGCTGTAGGCTACACCTATAACAACCGCGTTGTAGCCGAAGACCTTAAGGATTACTTTAAGGATAACTACAACCTTAACCTTGAGGTTGTTAAGGATACGGATGCTAAAGCACAGTCTGCTACCAAGAGAATTCTTGTTGGCGATACCGCTTATCACAAAACAACTCTTACTGAGCAGGAATTTGAGGTTAACGTAATTGGCGATGACCTTGTGTTCGAGGGCGGACACTTTGCAATGGTTGAAAAGGCTGTTAAGTGGTTTTTAACTGTTGATATCGAGGACGGTAAGGTTGCAACCCTTAGCGGTAAACAGGATGACTTTAAATCTACCGTTACACTTGATAACGGCATCACCTATACATATGTATGGGGCGACGAGCACGACGGCAACGGCATTCAGGATGACGATAAGTGGCTTCAGTATACACATAAATCTGACAAAGATATTACCAACGTATTTGAAGACGAGCGTTTCCAGGCTCTTGAAAACGGCAGATTAAGACTTACAGGTGACCGTTACTATGATGAAACCAACGAGGCAGTTGGCTATGCGTTCAGTGGCTCACCTGAGACTCAAGAGAAGATGCTTTTCAGAAACGGTTATGTAGAGTTCCGTGCGCGTCTTCCATATGCGCGTGGCGCATTTCCTGCAATCTGGACAATGTCTAACGGTGGCGGTTTAGAAAAGAGCATTCCTAACTATAGCGTTGATGACGGTTACGGTATCTATAAAAACCGCGTATGGTCTATAGAGTTTGACTTGTTTGAGTCTTTCTCTGATTACGATCATATGACAACCACCGTTCATAAGTGGTACAGTGGTAGCTTACCGGACGGCACCAAGGTTATTGAGAACTTTAAAGATAACAAAACAGCCTATAATGTTTGGATGTTGGATCTTTCAACCCCCGATCCTAATGACAAGATTGATATCTATGATAAGCTGGCATTCCCATACTATAATGCAGGCTCATCACAGATGACATGTGCTTACGTTGCTCGTCATAAGTACAACTGGGCTTACTACTTTGACAGTCCCGAAACCTTAAATAACGAGTATCATATCTATAGCTATCTTTACACATCAGACCACGTTTCTGTATATATAGATGGTAACAAGTTCCTCGACTTTGATTGGGACCCCAACTATGACTACATTGACGGTCAGGATGCATCTAACAACAACAACGGTGTAGGCTATAACCTGTGGCACTATCTTATCTATGATATGATGATGTACACACCTGTTTATTCAGCTGAAAAGCAGCCTCTTGAGAATATCGTTACAAATGAAGATTTGCCGCACAATATGTATGTTGACTATGTGCGTATTTATCAGGATTTGGACGATCCGTCTATGGCACTTCTTTTCCCCGCAGCACAAGAGTAATTTACAAACAAAAAAGAGACCTTCGGGTCTCTTTTTTTGTTTTAATAATTATTTTAAGGTAATACTTTATTTGGTGATTAAATGTACGGTAAACTATTTGCTCATAGGGCAGTTTTAAGCTTTTTGCTTGTTATGATGCTGTTATTATCCTGCGTACTGCGTGTCGCTGTAGTTGCTACAGATGATTATAAACAAATACAGGCAGGTCAGACAGCCTACAGAATAGAAGTTGCAAGACTGCGTGGCACAATTTATGACTGTAATATGGTGCCTATTACCAATTCTACCCCAAAAACCGTTGCTGCGGTAGCCCCAACACCTAAAGGTATTATGGCCATAAGCACAGCGCTTAACGGTGAAGCGCTGCAATCGGTATTGGAAACCTTAAAAAACAATATGCCCGCAGTATGCACGGTAAACGAAAAAATTAAAAGCGAGGGTGTTGCAACCACACTGGTTTATAATCACATAGGTGAGAATTTGCCTGCTTGTCATATAGTTGGTTATACCGACAGCACAGGACACGGTGTTACGGGTATACAAAAGGCATACGATGATTTGTTATACAGTGAAAAAAATGTTTCGGCTGTCTTTACAGCCGATGGCAAAGGTAATGTTTTAGCGGGGATAGAGCCTTATTTTGAAAACGATTTGTCTGTAGTGCATAGCGGTGTTGTAACAACACTTGATGTTAATGTTCAGGCTATAGCTGAAGAGGCTGTTTCAGCACTTAAAAGCGGATGTGCTGTTGTTGCGGAGGCATCAAGCGGAAAAATACGCGCAATGGCGAGTGTGCCCACATTTGATATAAGTGATTTGAGCAAAAGTTTGACTCAAGATAATTCACCAATGCTCAATCGCGCATTGTCTGCATTTAATGTAGGCTCGGTTTTTAAACCCTGCGTTGCGGCTGCTGCTTTTGAAAACGGATATTCATATCACACCTTTAATTGCGAGGGTAGCCTTGAAATAGTTGACCGCGTCTTTCGTTGTCATAAGCTGTCAGGTCATGGGAATATGGATATGTGCGATGCTTTATCACAATCGTGCAACTGCTTTTTTTATAACCTTGCTATCACGCTTGGCGGTACACATATCTATAAAACTGCTTCTGCCTTAAGCTTAAGCACGGAAATGCGTATTGCCGATAATCTGTATACTGCATCGGGCAGTATATCAACCGAAAAATCACTTTTAAATGAGGGTGCGCTAGCAAATTTAAGCATCGGGCAGGGCAATTTGATGGCAAGCCCTGTATCAATGTTGAATTTATATACGGCAATAGCAACCGACGGCAGCTATTATCTGCCAAGTATTGTTGAAAAAACCATCAGCGATGGTAAGGAAACCCTCTATGATAAAGGCTACAAAACCCGTGTTATGAGATCAGATACTGCCTCCGTTTTGCGAGAATATCTTGAAACCGTAATAACTGATGGCACAGGTAAAGAAGCAGCGCCAAAAAGTTGTACCGCCGCAGGCAAAACGGCAACTGCGCAGACAGGAAGATATTATGAAAACGGAGAAGAGATAACAAATAGCTGGTTTTGCGGATTTTTTCCTGCTGAAAATCCCGAATATGTTGTTGTGGTTATGAGCGACAGTAAGTTAAACGTGAGCACAGCCTCGATTTTTGCCAAAATTGCCGATGGAATTACCGAGTTAAACGGTAAAAATGTTGAAATTGCTGATTGACAGTACACCTGAATTGTTGTATAATTGTATACAATTATACAACAGAGGTGAGAATTAATGCTTGAACTCTCAAACAAAACAAATCTACTTGAAGAAAATGATTACAAATATTCATTACAAGATGTGGCAGAGCCCAATCTCTACCGCGAATTTTACAGCTATGACGATGTACCGCGCGTTGCGTTTAACCACCGCCGTGTGCCTATGAATATGCCGCGCGATATATGGATTACCGACACTTCGCTTCGTGACGGTCAGCAGTCGGTAGAGCCGTACACCGTAGAGCAGATTGTAAATCTTTATAAACTTATGTCAAAGCTTGGCGGTCCATACGGTATTATCCGTCAGACAGAAATGTTTGTTTACAGTAAAAAGGATCGTGAAGCGATAGAAAGATGTCAGGAATTGGGACTGAAATTCCCCGAAATTACCACTTGGATACGCGCTAATAAGCAGGACTTTAAGCTTGTAAAGGACCTTGGTATTCGCGAAACGGGTATTCTGGTATCCTGCAGTGACTATCATATATTCAAAAAACTTAAAATGAGTCGCCGTCAGGCTATGGATACATATCTTGCTGCCGTTGGTGAAGCTTTTGAGGCGGGAGTTATGCCGCGTTGTCATTTAGAGGATATAACCCGCGCTGACTTTTACGGCTTTGTAGTACCCTTTGTTAACGAGCTTATGAAAATGTCCGATGATGCAGGCATACCTGTGCGTATCCGCGCTTGCGATACTATGGGTTACGGTGTGCCATATCCTGAGGTAGCGCTACCGCGTAGTGTGCCCGGTATTATATATGGTCTTCAGCACTTTTCGGATGTGCCGAGCGAAATGCTTGAGTGGCACGGTCACAACGACTTTTATAAGGCTGTTACAAATGCGTCTACGGCATGGCTTTACGGCGCATCGGGTGTTAACTGCTCTTTGCTTGGTATTGGCGAGCGTACAGGTAATGTTCCGCTTGAAGCGATGGTTATGGAATACGCGTCTCTCCGTGGCTCGTTTGACGGTATGGACCCGACTGTTATTACCGAAATTGCCGAATACTTTAAAAACGAAATGGGTTATGATATCCCCGTTATGACACCCTTTGTTGGCAGAAACTTTAACGTAACGCGAGCAGGTATTCACGCAGACGGTTTGCTTAAAGACGAAGAAATTTACAATATATTTAATACCGAAAAGATACTGAACAGACCTGTGTCTGTGTTGCTTGGCAAAACTTCGGGTCTTGCAGGTATTGCTTATTGGATTAACCAGAACTATAACCTTAAAGGTGATGCTGCCGTAGACAAGCGCAGTGATCTGGTTATAAAAATGAAAGAATGGATTGACAAAGAATATGAAGACGGACGTCAGACCAGCCTTTCAAACGAGGAAATTGAAGAAAAGGTATCTTTGTTTTCAGGAGGTAAATTATGATAGAGCATAAAACCGTATCTCTTGCTGATCAGGTTTTTGAGCATCTTGAAACCGATATTTTAAGCGGCAAGTACAGCAAAGGCGAAACACTTACCGAAAGCAAGTTAAGCCTGGAACTCGGCGTTAGCCGCACACCCATTCGCGAGGCTTTACGCCGACTCGAGCAGGAGCATCTGATTGAAGAGGCTCCAAAAGGCGTAGTGGTTGTAGGTATCACCGAGAAAGACCTTGATGACATTTTTACAGTACGTTTAAAGCTTGAGGGTCAGGCGGCTGCTATGGCGGCTCAGAATTATACGGACGAACAGTTGGCAACAGTTCGCGAGGCGCTTGAATTTCAGGAGTTTTATCTTGATAAAAACGACCCCGACCGCATAAAAAGTATGGACAGCCGCTTCCACGAAACTATATATAAAATGAGCGGTAGCACAGTTCTTTACGATGTGTTGGAGCCATTACATAAAAAGATTTTAAAATATCGCAGAGCGTCTGTCAGCAATACAAGCCGCGCCGAAGCGTCGGTTGCCGAGCACAGAGCAATATATGAAGCGTTGGCTGCGCGTGACAGCGAGCTTGCATCAAAGCTTATTGTAGAGCATCTTAACAATGCGTATCATCATATTTGTAAAAAGGAGAATTGATTATGGGTTTAACAATAGCGCAAAAAATTATAAAAGAGCATCTTGTATCAGGTGATATGACACCGGGCAGTGAAATTTCACTTAAAATTGACCAGACACTAACACAGGACGCCACAGGCACTATGGCATATCTCGAGTTTGAAACAATGGGACTCAAGCGCGTAAAGACAGAAAAAAGCGTTGCTTACATAGACCACAACACATTGCAGTCAGGCTTTGAAAATGCAGACGACCACAGATATATTCAGTCGGTAACCTCAAAGCACGGCATATATTTTTCTCGTCCCGGTAACGGCATTTGCCATCAGGTTCATCTTGAACGCTTCGGCAAGCCCGGTAAAACCCTTATCGGTTCTGACAGCCACACCCCAACGGGCGGCGGTATCGGTATGCTGGCAATGGGCGCGGGGGGACTCGACGTTGCGGTTGCTATGGGTGGCGGCGCATACTTTATAACAATGCCAAAAATGTACAAGGTTAACCTTACAGGTAAATTAAAGCCATATGTTACCGCAAAAGATATAAGCCTTGAAATCTTGCGTATTTTGTCCGTTAAAGGCGGTGTAGGCGCGATTATAGAATGGGGCGGCGAGGGCATTAAAAACCTTACTGTGCCTGAACGCGCCACCATTACCAATATGGGTACCGAGCTTGGCGCTACAACCTCAATTTTCCCATCTGACGAGGTAACGCGCGAGTTTTTAAAAGCAGAGGGCAGAGAAGAGGATTACGTTGCTCTGTCGAGTGACCCTGATGCCGTTTATGACAAGGTTATTGACATCAATCTTGACAAGTTAAAGCCGCTTATCGCGTGTCCACACAGCCCTGATAACGTGGTAACGGTTGAGTCCTTAAAGGGCACAAAGGTTGATCAGGTATGCATAGGCTCTTGCACCAACTCTTCACTTATGGATATGCTGAAGGTTGCCGCAATGCTGAAGGGTAAGGTGATTTCTCCGTCTGTCAGCCTTTCAATTTCACCCGGCTCTAAGCAGGTGCTTTCTATGCTTGCAGATTGCGGCGCACTTAGCGATATAATTGCAAGCGGCGCGCGTATACTTGAGTCGGCTTGTGGTCCTTGCATCGGTATGGGCTTTTCACCAAACAGCGCGGGTGTGTCACTGCGTACATTTAACCGTAACTTTGAGGGTAGAAGCGGCACAGCAGACGCAGGTGTGTATCTTGTATCTCCAGAAACCGCTGTTGCAGCGGCTCTTACAGGCGAGATAACCGACCCGACAACTCTGGGCGGCGCTATTAAGATTAAAATGCCTAAAAAGTTCAAGATTGACGACAGCGCGGTTATTGCTCCTGCGCCCGAATGCTGTGCAGACAGCGTTGAGGTTTTACGTGGACCAAATATCAAGCCGTTCCCCGAATCAAAACCGCAGGTAGATAATTTTGCTGCAGAGGTAGCTCTCAAGGTTGGCGACAACATTACAACCGACCATATTATGCCTGCAGGCGCAAAGATTTTGCCCTATCGCTCTAATATTCCGCACCTTTCACAGTTCTGCTTTGGTGTGTGCGATAAATCCTTCCCCGAGCGCGCAAAGGCACTCGGCGAAAGTATTATAATCGGCGGCAGTAACTATGGTCAGGGCTCATCGCGTGAACACGCGGCGCTCGTGCCTATGTATTTAGGTGTTCGCGTAGTTATTACCAAAAGCTTTGCGCGTATTCACGTAGCAAACCTTATAAACTCGGGCATTATGCCGCTTACCTTTAAAAATGCCGACGATTACGATAAGATAAATCAAGGCGACAAGCTGTCACTTTCGAATGTATTTGACGGTATGGATAAGGGTGTAATTACTCTTAAAAACGAAACAAACGGTGAACAAATCGAGCTCGTATGCGACTTTACCGAAAGACAGAAGCAGATACTTAAAGCAGGCGGATTGCTTGCCTTTACAAAGGAGAACTAATTATGGAACAATACATAAACAGCGCGGTATCGCAGTTTGAAAAGCTTCTTCGCGAGCAGATTGCCCGTCAGCAAAAAATGGAAAAGGATAGCGGTGCTATTGATTACAGCAGCCTTGATAAAGTTATTATCGGTGTTTGCGGCGGTGACGGTATAGGTCCGATAATTTCAGCAGAGTCTGAAAAGCTTTTACGCTTTTTACTCGAAGATGAGGTAAAGAGCGGCAAGGTAGAAATCAAGAATATTGAGGGTCTTACTATTGAGAACCGAATTGCCAAAAATCAAGCAATACCCGATGATGTTTTAGCAGAGATAAAGTCCTGTCACGTAATTCTTAAAGGACCTACAACCACACTTAAAGGCGGCACACTCGAGAGCGCCAATGTTGCAATGCGCCGCGAGCTTGACCTATACGCTAATGTTCGCCCCGTGTGCGTACCGGAAGAGAATATTGACTGGACATTCTTCCGTGAAAATACCGAGGGTGAGTATGTATTAGGCTCAAAAGGCGTTGAAATTCCCGATACATTGGCTTTTGACTTTAAGGTAACCACCAATGCGGGTACACGCCGTATAGCTCGCGCAGCCTTTGAATACGCGCGTAATAACGGCAAAAAAAATGTAGCCATTGTTACCAAGGCTAACATTATGAAAAAGACTGACGGTAAATTTTCGGAGATTTGCCACGAAATTGCTAAAGAATATCCCGAAATTACGGCTGATGAGTGGTATATCGATATTATGACCGCCAACCTCGTAAATGAAAAAATCCGCAGCGGCTTTGAGGTGTTTTTAATGCCTAACCTTTACGGCGATATTATCACCGATGAAGCGGCTCAAATTCAGGGCGGCGTAGGAACTGCGGGCAGTATGAACCTTGGCGACCGTTACGCTATGTTTGAGGCAATTCACGGCTCGGCGCCTCGTATGATAGAGCAGGGAATAGGCGGCTATGCTAACCCCACAAGCATTTTCAAGGCTACCGAAATGCTGCTTAATCACATAGGCTTTAAAGCTCAGGCGGCAAAACTGAGCAAGGCGCTCAGCATTTGCACAGAAACCGAAAAGGCTGTAGTTGTCACAGGAGACACCGACGGCGCAACCTGTGCCGAATTTAGCGAATACGTGATGAACACAATAAAAAATCTTTAAAAATAAAGGATATTCAGTTTTCACTGAATATCCTTTAACTTATGTCTTGGTCGTATAATTATCTTTAAGTGATGCGCCGTTTTTTATATCGGTAATTTTTACATCTGAGGTGTGGGGAATCGCTTTCCATTCAACCTTTTTAAATAGCGCTATCAGCAATGAGAATTTACCGATAATATCAAAAATAGGGAAGGTAAGGCAGAACCAAACCTTTTTGAAAAACGGGATATGTTCTATGTGCTTACGCTCAATAAAATAGATATAAACTGCGGTAAAAATATTTTTAAAGTAGCTTACAAGCGAAGCGTAAAATGCTGATACGGTAAGAATACCTATTACAGTCCAAGCGCCGTGTTCTGAGCTGTCAAAATGCAAACCGTTAAAAATGGTTTTACCTAACGCGCTGATTTTGAAAAAGTCAAAATCATAGCATTGCCAACCTATAAGTATTAAAGAGAATACGAGATAATACTTTGCTATTCTTTTAAACAGTATCATCAGCGAACGAGGATAGACCACCGAAAGCATATCAAGACTCATAAAACGAAGTCTTATGTTGTTAAATAACCTTTTCCACCAGGGCGCTTTGGGGCAATCTTTATTTGCCGCGCCGCCTGTCACAAATATGTGTTTAAGTAATTTTGGTCCCGTTTCTACAAGCGCTTGAAGGTGACCCTTTGCCCAGCGTATACGTTGACGCATAGCAATCTTAATATTAACGGGTTGCTCGTCATAAAACTCAGCATCGTTGTTATACGATATCTGATAACCCTGCGCTACCGCATCGGCGCAAAAGGCGCGGTCTTCGGTAAGGGATACATAGCTCCATCCGTCCTTAATAAGCTCGTGTGAGAATAAAAATCCTGTACCCTGAATACGCGTTGCCAAGTGAAAGAGTGAACGCGCGCGGTGCTCGTTACGGATAGTACGAAGCCAATGCACACCGTAGGATGCCGATATCCAGTTATCGCCAAAGTTTTTGGTGTTGCGGTAAGAGGTGATAATCTTCTGACCTGCGTCAAACGATTCATTCATACGTGTGATGTAGTCCTCTTTTAAAAGGTTGTCCGCATCAAAAATGAAATAACCCTCAAAGCTCTCCACTCCGTAGTCGCGCTTGATATTTTCTACCAAAAATTGCAGGGCATAGCCTTTTGTGCGATGGTCGGGGTCAAAGCGTTCATAGCAAACAGCGCCCAATTCGCGTGCGATTTTTGCTGTGTTATCGGTGCAGTTATCTGCAACTACAAAAACCGTTACAAGCTCACGCGGGTAATCCTGCTGATTGATACTGTCAATCAAATTACCGATAACCGTTTCTTCGTTGCGGGCGGCGATAAGTATCGCATACTTGTGGTTATGTTTAGCCTCCTTAAATTTTCTTGTGAAAAAAACACCGGTTAATTTGTAAATGATTTTGTATTTCAGCAAATTGCCGATAAAGCCTGAGACCGTGTCAATAATTTTGATAATCAGTTTTAA
>JAFTTE010000142.1 GCA_017466905.1 Clostridia bacterium
CTTTGGGCGAGACCGGTTACTTTATGGAGACCACACCGCTTGATCCGCACTCACCTTATTCATCATCAAAGGCATCTGCTGACTTCTTTGTAAAAGCATTCGGCGATACTTATAAATTCCCCATTAACATAACACGTTGCTCAAACAACTACGGTCCATTCCAGTTCCCTGAAAAGCTTATTCCGCTTATTATGAATAATACATTACAGCACAAAGACCTTCCCGTTTACGGTGACGGTATGCAGATTCGTGACTGGCTTTATGTTGAGGACCACTGCAAGGCTATTGATATGGTTATCCGTGGCGGCAGACTTGGTGAGGTTTATAATGTTGGCGGTCATAACGAAAAGCCCAATATCTTTATCGTTAAGTCAATTATCGAATACATCAAAGAAAACGTTGACCAAACCGTTGGCGAGCATATGATTAAGCACGTTACCGACCGTAAGGGTCACGACCGCCGTTACGGTATTGATCCTCAGAAGATTAAGGACGAGCTTGGTTGGTATCCCGAAACCTGCTTTGAGGTTGGTATTAAGAAGACACTCAAGTGGTATCTTGATAACAAAGAATGGTTTGACAACGTAACCAGCGGCGCTTATCAGAAATATTACGAAACAATGTATAGCGGAAAAGAGGAGCTTTAATGGGTAAATTTAACTTTATTAAAACCTCAATTGACGGTGTTGTTATTGTCGAGCCTACCGCTTACGGCGATAGCCGCGGCTACTTTATGGAAACATATCAGAAAGAAGATTTTAAGGCAGGCGGTATTGACATTGACTTTGTTCAGGACAATCAGTCAATGTCTACCAAAGGCGTGCTACGCGGTCTTCATTTCCAGATAAACTATCCACAGACCAAGCTTGTGCGCTGTGTACGCGGCGAGGTTTTCGACGTTTGCGTTGACCTGCGCGAAGGCTCAGAAACCTACGGTAAGTGGGAGGGTGTTATACTCTCAGCTGAGAATAAGCGTCAGTTCTTAGTACCAAAGGGCTTTGCGCACGGCTTTGTAGTGCTGTCAGACGAGGCAGAGTTCTGCTACAAGGTTGATGATTACTATCATCCAAATGATGAGGGCGACCTTATGTGGAATGACCCCGATATTGGTATTGAGTGGCCTATACCTGCTGATATGGAGATTAAACTTTCTGATAAGGATAAGATTCATCCACCCTTTAGCGAATACAAGAAAAATAAATAAGGCTTAAATAAATAAACCTCTCTTACTCGGTTAAACTAACCGTGAAGGGAGGTATTATTTTATGCAAAAAGGTACAATGATGTCATTTATGAAGGGCGTAGGCACAGGTATGATAGCAGGCGCCGCCGCAGTGGTTGCAGGCAAAATGATAATGCAGGATAAGCACAATGTGTCACGTGGCTCGGCAAAGGTGGTAAAGGCAGTAGGAGAAATTGTAGACGGAGTGCAGACGATATTCAAGTAATGCACAATTCAAAATGCACAATGCACAATGAAATAAATGCATCAGCACCCACTTATAACATAAGTAGGTGCTGTGCTCACATTAAGATAAAACGCAACTTATAAAATAAAGCCTCTGTTTTTTGCAGAGGCTTTACCTGTTTGATTAATCGTGAATTATGCATTGTGCATTTATTTTGCTTTTCTTTCCTTATACATAACCCACAACGGACCTGATACAAAGAGGGATGAGAAGCAGCCTGATACCAGACCAAACGCCATAGGAATTGCAAATGAACGAAGTGTTGTAAGACCGTAAATTTCTGATACAACAATTATTGTCAGCACAGCGCAAACAGTTGTAACGGTGGTTACAATGTTACGAACCAATGTGTCAGACACACTCTTGTCCATATTGTCAGAGAGTGTCATATCGGGATAAAGGCGTTTGTTTTCACGAACACGGTCATAGATAACGATTGTATCGTTAAGTGAATAACCGAGTATTGTAAGCACTACCGCCATAAAGTTCATATCAATAGGTAATCTAAATATTACGCATATAAAGAAAGCAGTGAGCAGGTCAAGAATAAGCGCGCAAAATGCGGTAAGGGATGCCGATACACCACCGATTTTTCTGAAACGGATACCAACGTAAACCACAACCAATACAGCTGTTATAAGTACTGCAACCAAAGCTTTTACAAAAAAGCTACCCGCAACAGTAGGACTGACAGAGGTTGAATCGTAAAGCGAAACGTTGTTGTCGGCAAACTTTTCTTCCAAAGCCTTTGTGATATTTTCTTGTGTTTCTGCCGAGATAGAATCTGTACCGGCAAGGGTGATAACGTAAGAGTTAACGTCGCCCGCAAGCGAGGTATTCTGACCTACGCTGAATTCCTTGTCAAGCACGGTTGCAACGGTATCTTCAAAATCGTTTTCGGCAATTTCGCCTTCGTAAGAGTAAGAAATTTTTGTACCGCCGCTGAAGTTGATATCAAGCTTAGGACCGAATGCAACGGTCATTATTATACCTGCAACAATCAAAATTGCATAGGCAATAACGGATATTTTAAACCATTTTTTAGTGTTAATTGTTTTATTAGCCATTTTTCTTACCTCCGTAAAGAGCAGGATTTCGCATAAACTTAAGCTGTGAAATGCTCTTAATCATAGCCTTAGAAGCAAGAACACCCATAACAAGATTGAATATTACACCTATGAGTAATGTGTAACCGAAGGAGTATATAGAGCCTGTTATTGATGAGCCAAAGAGTGACATAAGCGGAGAGAATATGGTTCCCCAGAAGCTGTCGGGTGAGCCAAACGCACCCATAAGAACTATTGATACAATAACGATGGTAACGTTACCGTCAATAATCGCGCTAAGGCTGTTTTTGTAGCCCGAAGAAATTGCATTATCGATTGTTTTACCACGCTTGAATTCGTCGCGGATACGCTCTGCTGCAATAACGTTACAGTCAACACCCACACCTATTGAAAGGATAATACCTGCAATACCGGGTATTGTAAGTGTAAAGCTTGAAGCGCCAGGGAAGAAGCCCGATATACACGCAATAGAACCTGCAAGCTGACCAAGCAGTGCAATAGCTGCCACAACACCGTTTACACGGTAGCGGACAATCATTATAAGACATACAATGCCAAACGCTATAGCGCCTGCAACAAGCATAACATTAAGAGCGTCAGATCCAAGTGACGGAGAGATAATCTGCAGTTTGCTTTCGTCAACTGTAAGCGCAAAGGGAAGCGCACCTGCGTTGATTTTGTTGGCAAGGTCAAGAGCAGCTTCGGCACTTTCCATACCGTCAATATATGCCTGACCGTTTGTGATAACGGTGTTTACGGTAGGAGACGAAAGCATTACATCGTCCATCCAGATAGAGATTGTTTGCTCATAATAAGTCTGTGTAGCGGTAGCGAATTTTGCAGCACCTACATCGGTAAGCTCAAGCGCTACAATAGGCTTGGTTGTATCCTCGGGGTGAACACCTGCGTATGCCGACTTGATATCCGCCGAGCCCTGAAGAATAATATTGGTGTTATCGGTACCGCCGCAGAAAGTAAGCATTGCGGTCTCACCAAGCTCCTGAATAGCTGACTGCGCGTCAAATTCGCTTTCGCCCGCTTTCCAGGGGAAGCGTACGATAATTTGATGATTACGGCTGTCGGCATAAACCTCATAGTCGGTAATGTTGTTGTTTACAAGACGGGTCTCGATAACGGCTTTAGCCGAATCCATATCTGTGTCTGTAATTTCAACATCCTCGATATCAGGCGCAAAAACTGCTTCTACACCGCCGCTGATGTCAATACCCCAACGGATATCATTAGCGCCTTTTACATAAACCTGTCTGATGTCGCCGTAGTAATTCTCGATACCAAAGAAAGCCAAATATGTAAGGGCTAAAATCAGCGCGAGGATTACAAAAAAGGTCGACTTGCGGGAAGTTTTAGACTTCATTTTTTGAAACCTCCAATGTTTTAATTGTCATTTAATTATTATACTAAACTTGCAGAATAAAGTCAAATTAAATTAAGACTTAATCCTCAAGCAGTTTTTCAAGGGCTGCTACTTTAACCGCCGCACAGAGAATAACTGCCGCAGTTTTGATTTCTTCCGCGCTCGGATATGTCGGCGCTATACGAAGATTTGAGTCCTCGGGGTCGATACCGTAAGGATATGCCGCGCCGGCGGGAGTTAAAATGAGTCCTGCGTTTGCGCAGAGCTGTTCAACGCGTTTAGCGCAGCCCGGCAACACATAAAGGCTTATAAAGTATCCGCCTTTTGGATTGGTCCAATGCGCAATGCCCGTGTCTTTAATACGCGATTCAAGTTCGCCTAAAACACTCTGGAACTTGGGTCGTATGATTGCCGCATGCTTTTTCATATGGCCATATAAATCGTTTGCCGATGTAAACATACGCGCGTGACGAAGCTGATTGAGTTTATCAGGACCAATGGTCTGGAATTTCATACGGCTTTTAAGTATTGCCACATTGTTATGGCTGCCTGCCGCTACCGCAACACCCGCGCCGGGGAAAGAAATCTTTGAAGTAGAAGCAAATATAATAGGCAAATCGGGGTTGCCGGCCTTTACGCATTCGTCATAAATATTAAGCAGACTGTCGCCCTCGTCATAAAGGTCATGAATACAGTAGGCGTTATCCCAAAAGATTTTAAAGTCTTTTGCCGCAGGCTTCAACGCTGCAAAACGGCGTACCACCTCGTCGCTGTAGGTAATACCTTCGGGGTTGGCGTATTTTGGCACGCACCATATACCTTTGACCTTTTTGTCTTTTATGAGTTCTTCAACCTCGTCCATATCAGGACCATCGGCATTTAGCTTTACGGGTATAAGCTCAAAACCAAAATATTCGGTTATTGCAAAGTGGCGGTCATAGCCGGGTGCGGGGCAGAGGAACTTAAGACCCTCCTGCTTACCCCAAGGCTCGCCACCCAGTCCGTGTGTCATAGCCTGTGCAATGGTGTCAAACATCATATTGAGAGAGGAATTACCGCCAACAATTATCTGGTCGGGCTGTAAATCCAATACTTCGGCAAAAAGATTTTTAAGCTCGCAAAGACCGTCAAGACCGCCGTAGTTGCGGCAATCAATTCCGTCAATGTTTTTAAAGCCAGTGTCGTTGCCAACAAGGTCAAACATCTTTTCGCTTAAATCCATATTGTCGCCACCGGGTTTACCGCGTGACATATCAAGGGTTAAGTGCAAAGCGCGAAGCTGTTCATACTCGGCTTTAGCGGCAGTGTATTCCGCTTTTAACTCATCCTTACTCATTTTTAAATAATCGGACATATAAAAACCTCCAAGGGAATAGTAACAAAATTATTGCACTAAATATATAATATAATACATTTTAGTGTATTTTTCAAGTGTCAATATGCGTGTGAAAGATTTTTTAAAAAACTGTTGACAAAAACATTAAACGGTGGTAATATTTGAACATCAGTTAAACCTATGATTAAGAGTAGTAACCAGAGTTTAAACTTTCAGAGAGCTGTCGGTGGTGAAATGGCAGTAGTGGAGATTTTGGTGAATGGACTTATGAGGGCGACCGAACGGGCAGTATGCCTTAGTAGCAGTCGACGGTGGCACCCGTTACAGTGCAGTCTGTATGTCAGTACGGATATGAGCGGATGATTATTCATCAATCAGGGTGGTACCGCAGGAATTTTATTCTTGTCCCTATGTATTATAGGGATGAGTTTTTTTGTTTTTAAGGAGAAATTTTTATGAAATTGTTAACTAAACGATGGCGTAGTTTGTTTTAAAGATTAGAATCAACAATTTAATTTTATTTTAAGGAGAAAACAACTATGATTTTAAACAATGTAAATTTTGATACTTATTTTAACAATTATCCCAACAAGGAAGGCTATTTCGGCCGCTACGGCGGTGTTTATATTCCCGATGAATTAAAGGCTGCTATGGCAGAGATAACCGAGGCGTATTATTCAATTTGTCAGTCGCGCAAGTTTATTGCCGAGCTTCGTCGTATAAGAAAAGAATTTCAGGGCAGACCTACACCGGTATCACACCTTGAGAGACTGTCTGACGCTTTAGGCGGTAAGGTTCAGCTTTATGCCAAGCGTGAAGACCTTAACCACTCGGGCGCGCACAAGCTTAATCACTGTATGGGTGAAGCGCTCTTGGCAAAATATATGGGCAAAAAGAAGATTATCGCCGAAACAGGCGCAGGTCAGCACGGCGTGGCTCTGGCTACGGCTGCCGCATACTTTGGCCTTGAATGTGACATTTATATGGGTAGCGTTGATATTAAAAAGCAAGCTCCAAACGTTGCGCGTATGAAAATATTGGGCGCAAATGTTATTGAGGTAACCCACGGTCTTGCAACACTTAAAGAGGCGGTTGACGCAGCATTTGAAGCGTACAGCAAGGATTACAAGGACTGCATCTACTGCATAGGCTCGGTAGTAGGTCCACATCCGTTCCCGATGATGGTGCGCGACTTCCAGAGCGTTGTAGGTATTGAGGCTCGCGAACAGTTTATTGAAATGACAGGCCATCTGCCAAATGCTATTGTCGCTTGCGTTGGCGGCGGCTCTAATGCGGCGGGTCTTTTCTCGGGCTTCCTTAACGACCCTGTTGATATTTACGGTGTTGAACCCTTGGGCAGAGGTCCTAAAATGGGTGACCACGCAGCAAGTCTTAAATATGGCACCGAGGGTGTAATGCACGGCTTTAACAGTATTATGCTCAAGGATGAAAACGGTGAACCTGCTCCCGTTTACTCGGTAGCAAGCGGTCTTGACTATCCGTCATCAGGTCCCGAGCACGCATTCTTGCAGGAGATTGGCAGAGTCAAGTACGATGTAATTGATGATGAGGAAACCATCGACGCATTTTATAAGCTTGCCCGCCTTGAAGGTATAATCCCCGCAATTGAAAGCTCACACGCAGTAGCTTATGCTATGAAGCTTGCCAAAACTATGGACCACGGTTCTGTGCTTATAAACCTTTCAGGCCGCGGCGATAAGGATATGGATTACGTAATTGAAAATTACGGAATAAGATAAATGCACAATTAACGCAAACTGTGTTTGCGTTATCGATATAAATCTCTGGCGAGATTTTCGATATGTGGCACAGCTACTCGATATGCATAAATGCTCTATATGTTTCGCTTCGCTCAACGAGATTTATGTCATATAGAGTTTGCATAGCAAACATATCGATTTGCCGCAAGGCAAAATATCGAGTCGTGCACTGCACGACATATCGATAAATCACAAAATTTTAAATTAAGCCGCTGCTTTAAATTATAAAGTGGCGGTTTATAATTTTGCCTTTAAGATTCTTCGTCACTGCCGTTCCTCAGAATGACAAATGGATTTAGATGCATCTATAAAATATGTCATTCTGAGCGAAGCGAAGAATCTTAAAAGCTATAGCAATCAGTACAAATTAAAAAATTTTACAACACTTGTGTTCATTTTTTAACATTTTTGTTTTTGAGTATAGTAATATTTGTTTGGTGATGTTAAGTGACAATGCAAGAAAGAATTAAAAAGTTAAGAACGGATAAAAAACTTTTACAAAAGGATATAGCAAATATTTTAAACTGCAGCCAAGTAACATATTCAATGTACGAATGCGGAACAAGAAAAATACCCGTAAAAGTAATAATTAAGTTAGCAAAATTTTATAACGTTAGTACAAATTATATTTTAGGTTTACCCAAATTATCGTATCCTAATGAATAATTGCAGGGCTTTGCTTTTATATAAAGCAGAGCCTTTATTTGTTTTAGCTAAATTTTGCACCTTGTGCAAAGCTAAATTATTAAGCTATGCTTAATAGCTAAATAGCTCTTTAAGAGCCGTTAAATTTAATTCGCATATGGCGTATCGCGACACATTTAGCTGCGCAGCAATTTAGCGCGCCGTAAGGTGCATTTAGCTCGCGGTAGCGAATTTAGCTTGTTTATATCTTGAATATTATATACTTTTTTGATATAATAATTTGTAATAGTATTTTTAAAGTCGGGGTGAGCAAAATGACCTTTTCACAAAGCAAGCAAATGCTGCTGCGTCCGCAAAAAGAAAAAAGATTGTTTACATTTTTGGTGGCTCTTTTTACGGCTGCTTGTCTTTTTGTGCCTTATATGATAATGAGCGAGGGTTATTTCACCTTTTACGGCGACTTTAATGTTCAGCAGATACCCTTTTACCAGATGTGCCACCAGGCTATCCGCACGGGCGATGTCAATTGGAGCTGGCTTACTGACCTTGGCTCTGATTTTGTAGGCTCGTATGCGTTTTATCTGCTCGGCAGTCCTTTTTTCTGGATAACACTGCTGTTTCCAAATAGCTTTGTGCCGTATCTTATGGGTCCGTTGCTTATCTTAAAATTTGCCTGCGCGGCGCTTACAGGATATTTGTATATACGCCGTTTTACAAAAACAGCGTATGCCGCTTCTCTTGGCGGTTTGCTTTACGCTTTTTCGGGATTTTCGGTATACAATATCTTTTTCAATCATTTCCATGAGGCGATAATTGCTTTTCCGCTTTTGCTTTTAGGTGTTGAATTGTTGATTACCGAAAACCGCCGCGGTGTGTTTGCGCTCAGCGTGGCTTTTTGCGCAATAACCAATTATTTCTTCTTTTTTGGAATGGTGGTATTCTGCGTAATATATTTCTTTGTGCGACTGTTTTCAAACGCGATAAAGGTAAAATTCTCGCGCTTCTTGGTGTTTGCTTTTGAGGCTGTGTTAGGACTTGCGCTTTCGGCGGCGTTACTTGTACCCGCACTTAATGCCATTATGGGCAACTCGCGTATTACCAACATTCTTATGGGTTGGAACGGTATCACCTATGGCAAAGAGCAGATATACCTTAATGTTATACAGTGCTTTTTCTTTCCGCCCGACCTGCCTGCGCGTCCTGTCTTCTTTCCCGAGGCTAATGTAAAATGGTCGTCTTTGGGCGGTTGGCTGCCTGTATTCAGTATGACGGGATTTTTCACATGGTTCAAGCTGCGTGAAAAAAGCTGGCTTAAACGTGTTCTGGCAATTTGCGTGCTTTGCGCTATGGTGCCCATACTCAACAGCGCGTTTTACGCATTTAACACATCGTACTATGCGCGTTGGTTTTATATGCCTGTGCTACTTATTGCCCTTGCTACCGTAATGCTTACAGAGGACAAGTCTGTCGATTTTGGTGTGGGGCTGCGTTGGACTGCCGCAATAACAATTGCTATTGTTGCGGTTATAGGCTTCTTCCCGCAAAAAAACAGCGACGGCGAGATTATATTCGGTCTTTATACTCAAAGTGAAAACGGTATGTATATAGCGCGTTTCTGGATAACAGCTTTAATTGCGCTTGTTTGCTTGCCAATGCAAAAGCTGTTGTTTGAAACATTAAAAACCAATCGCGCCAAATTTTATAAGGGCGCAATTGCCTGCGTCTGCCTGATATCAATACTTTACGGCAATGTGTTTATAGCGCTTGGCCGCACACATTCTTATGAAATTAAGGATGTTATGATAGACTCGCTTATTGAGGGCGAGGTGTATTTTGATGATGAAAGCGAATTCAGAATAGATGTTTATGACGGTGTGGATAATACGGGTATGTATTTAGGTTATCCAACCATAAACGCATTTCATTCGGTTGTGTCACCGTCTATTATGGAATTTTATGATTATATTGGCATCGAGCGCTCGGTTGCAAGCCGACCTGATACCGACTATCCTGCAATTCGTTCGATGCTGTCGGTAAAGTATTTGATTAACCGTACCGATGGCGACAGCTTTGTAGACGAAGACGGTAAAACTCTGATGCCTGATTACGAATATATAAAACCAGCGGCAACTATTATATTTACGAAAATCAGAATTATGTGCCGTACGGTTTTTCGTATGATTATTATATGAGCTATGATTTTTGTGATGAATACAGCGAGTCAAGTCGCTCACGTCTTATGCTGAAGGCTATACTGCTTACTGACGAGCAGATCGAAAAATACGGCGAATATATGACCGATATAGAGGACTTGCAGTACAGAGGTATGTATAATGAAGGAACGGTGACTTTAAGCCTTACCGACGCGGCGTTATCTTCCGATGCTGCCGCCTTGAAGGATACTGCGGCTGATAGCTTTAATGTTGATAACAACGGCTTTTCCGCCATCGTAACACGTGATAAAAAATCACTTGTGTTTTTCTCGGTCCCCTTTGACAAGGGTTGGACCGCTACTGTAAACGGCAAGGTTGTAGAGGTGGAAAAAGTAAACGCAGGCTTTATGGCTGTGGCGGTAGATGAGGGCGTATCGGAAATACGTTTTAATTATCGTAATACAGGGCTTGCGCTCGGTACTGCAGTTACCCTCGGCGCTGTGGCGATATTTATAATTTATATGCTGGCAAGTCTGATATATATCAAAAACCATCCCACTGATACCGAATATCCCGAGGGTAATAATTTGCTTGACGCTTGGCACGCTGACGATATAGCCGAGTCCGTGCTTGATGTTACGGACGATGAGATACCGATTAAAAGTATTTTAGACCGCCTTGATGATGAACCGATAACACAAAACAATGAGCTTGTGGGTGGTTTTAAGATAGACGAAAACATATTTAATGAGGAAAACGACAATGAAACTTAAATATAATTTTGTAATTAATAATGTTGCAGGTGAAACGGTTGCCGTATCTGTAGGCGATAACGACGGTCACTTTAACGGTTATATAAAGCTTAACGAAACGGGAGCTTTTATCTTTAAAAAGCTTAAAAACGATACCACCCGTGAGGATATTATAAATGCTTTGGTTAAAGAGTATCCTGATGCTACACAAGAGGCTGCTGCCGAGAGTGTTGACGAATTGCTACAAAAACTTAATAAGGCAGAGCTTTTGGTATGAAAACCTACGATATAAACGCGGTTGAAGAACAGCTTAAAACACAGGATAGCGAGGCATATCTTACAAGCGGCGTCAGTATGCGACCGCTTCTGCGCACGCATAAGGATATTGTAGTGATATCAAAAGCAAAGCATCCGTTAAGCGTGGGCGACGTGCCGTTGTACAAGAAAAAGGGCGTCGAAAAGCTGATATTGCATCGTATAATCGGTATAAAAGAGGACGGTACCTATATAATACGTGGTGACAACACCTATCACAAAGAGTATATACCTCAAAGTGACGTGGTGGGTGTAATGACAGCCCTTTATCGCGGTGGAAAATATATTGACTGTAATAATTCAAAACCATATGAGATTTATGTTCGTCTTAACAAATTTTTTTATCCTGCAA
>JAFTTE010000143.1 GCA_017466905.1 Clostridia bacterium
CCTTTTCAAGATAAATCTTATTAAGGTCGGTAATTTCAAGTTCGCCACGTGCAGAAGGTTTCACCTTTTTAGCCATTTCAACAACACGATTGTCATAGAAGTAAAGACCTGTTACGCAGTAGTTTGACTTAGGATTCTTTGGCTTTTCTTCCAGCGATACTGCCTTGCCGTTTTCGTCAAACTCTACAATACCAAAGCGCTCGGGGTCATCAACATAATAACCGAATACAGTAGCGCCGTTTTCGCGCGCTGCCGCCTCGCGAAGATGCTTTTTGAGGCCGCTACCGTAGAAAATATTGTCGCCAAGTACCATCGCGCAGCTGTCGCCATCGATAAACTTTTCACCGATAAGAAACGCCTGTGCAAGACCGTCGGGTGAAGGCTGAACCTCGTAAGAAAGATTAATGCCATAGCGCGAGCCATCGCCCAAAAGACGCTCAAAGTTGGGAAGGTCTTGCGGTGTAGATATAATAAGAATATCGCGAATACCTGCGAGCATCAAAGTTGACAGCGGATAATAAATCATCGGCTTGTCATATACGGGAAGAAGCTGTTTAGAGGTTACCATAGTAAGCGGATAAAGACGAGTTCCGCTGCCGCCTGCAAGAATAATACCTTTCATGTCAAAAACTCCTTAATCTTTAACAATTATTTCTATGCTGTCTATTACAACATCATTTACGGGTTTGTCATTAACGCCAACAGGTGTCTTGGCAATTGCGTCTACCGTATCCATACCTTTTACAACCTGTCCAAAAACGGTGTGACGGAAATCAAGCCACGGGGTGCCGCCAAGTTCGGCATAAGCCTCGGTAATTTCAGGCGGAAAACCGTTGTCGGCAAGGTCCTTCATCTGAGCGAGCATATTACCGGGCACTTCGCTTGCCTGAACAATAAAGAACTGACTGCCGTTGGTGTTAGGACCTGCGTTTGCCATACAAAGCGCGCCGCGCAGGTTGTGAAGCTCAGGTGTGAATTCATCCTGAAAAGAGTGTCCCCAGATTGATTCACCGCCCATACCTGTGCCTGTCGGGTCACCGCCCTGAATCATAAAGTCATTTATGACCCTGTGAAAAATAAGACCGTTATAATAACCGTTTTTTGCGTGGGTTGTAAAGTTTTCTACAGTTTTCGGCGCATGCTCGGGGAATAGCTTAATCTCGATATCACCCATATTGGTGTGCATTACCGCAACTGTATCGCCGCTTTTTACGGCGCTAAGCTGTAAACAAGACATAAAAATACCTCTTTTTTCTAATTTACTTACATTTTAACAGTATTTTACTAAAGTTGCAATAGTTATTTTTCTAAAAGCGTTTTTATTGCAATTTTACAATTGTTATTATATAATTGAATTAAATAAAATCAAGTTGGTGCTTTTTATGGACCTATATAAAATCAACACTAAATATGATAAAACCGTCAGCACACTCGCCCGTGCCTTTGGTATATGCGAAAGCGATGTCAGAAATGCGATAACACGCTCGTATGTTTTTGACGCTGACGAAACCAACAACCGCCTTCGACGCGTGCTTTGCAAAGCGGCTCGCGGGGAGGCCATCACCGTTGCTGGTATCGGCGGCTCGATAACCGAGGGCGCTCACGCAAAATGCTGGGGCGATATTGGCAACAACGCAAAAGAGTATACAGAAGAGCTTGGTGGCGAAAGGTGCTGGTTCCAGCGTACTGTTGATTGGTTTAAAGAGCAATTTCCCGACACACAGGTAAATTCCATCAACGCAGGTATTGGCGCAACATCCTCCTTTTTAGGCACTTTTCGTTTAGAACAGATGGTTCTATCTCATAAACCCGACCTGATAACAGTGGAATTTTCTGTAAACGACCCTACCGCTATTCCAAATCTTTTAAAGGATGAGATTTTAGAAGCGTACGAGTCAATAGTCCGCCGATGTCTTGAAGCAGGCATTGCGGTAATGCAGGTGTTTTTGGTGCAGCAACAGGGCAACAGTATGCAGGATTATCATATGGAAATTGCCAACCACTATAATGTGCCTGCAATAAGCTACCACAATGCAGTTTATCCCGACGGCAAGCCAATTTGCGATTGGGTAAGGCTGTCACCCGATGACATCCACCCCAACAATGCAGGTCATGCGTTACTTGGTACCTGTGTGACAAACTATCTTGATTTGGTGTTAGAGAACACCGACCTTAATGCCGAATATGAGCTTGATGAACTGCACACAAGCTGGATATATTTTGATACCTTTAACAAACTTCACGCTGAGTATGCCTATGAGTTTTGCGATAGAGCGCGTGGCGGATTTCAATTTTTTGAAGATATTCCCGATGTTTGCTATAAATGGAAGGGAGCTCTTGTTAGTGATAACAATGAAGGTAGTATTAAGCTTAATGTAGCAAAAGGTGCAAAACGTGTCTTTGTGCAGTATTTTAACTCTAACGGTTCGTTTGAAACCGATTTTATGGGACTGAAAAGTTCTTGTAATACCTCCCCCACAGGCTGGCCAAAGGCAATGTGGCACAGAGTTTACACAGGCAAAGCAATAGATGAGGACTCAACCATTACAATTAAGTCACATAAAAGCGGAAGGGTTATCTTGCAAGGACTTCTAATTGCATTTTAATATCACAAACGACACACATTTAAACAACATAAATTAAAGTAACAGAGGTTAAAAATGACTTATATCTATCTTATCCGTCACTGTGAGGCTATGGGCAATCACAAGCGACTTTTTCAAGGCTCTACCGACTGTGAAATCAGCGAAATAGGCGCCATACAACTAAAGTTTTTAAAAGAACGCTTTAAGGATATAAAGCTTGACGCGGTTTATTCAAGTCCACTTATCCGCGCGCAAAAAACCGCTGAGGCTGTCTCGTACGGTAAAGGACTCCGGATTATCACACGCAAAAATTTAGCCGAGCTTCACGGCGGTGTGGTTGAGGGCAAGCCTTTCGCGGAGGCATTTACCGCTATTCCCGGTCTTGCAGACGCGTGGAATAATCACCCGCAGGACTTTGCCCCCGAGGGTGGCGAGGCTATGCGCGATGCGTACGTTCGCATTTATGACGAGGTTATGGCTCTTGCTCGAGGGAACCGCGGCAAAACCATTGCGGCGGCAACCCACGGCGGAGTACTACGTTGTCTTACCTGTCGCATTCTTTATAATGATATCACCCGCCTTAAAGACGTGCCTTGGCACGAAAACACCGCGGTGACTCTGCTCAAAATTGACGACAACGACAAAATCAGCGTAGAGTTTTTTAATGACTACAGCCACGTACCGCCCGAATATATGCCCAAGCGCAACCGCATTGTAGGAAAGGCTTAAGGTGATAGTATGATTATTATGTCAGTGGATCTCGGCAAGGCGCGCACGGGTATCGCCGCATCCGATGCAAGCGGTACTTTTGCCTTTCCAAAAGAGGTTATTACCGAATATAACACCGACCGACTTGTAGAAAAAGTATGCGCTAAGGCAAAAGAACTTTGTGCAGAGCGTATAGTCGTAGGCTACCCTAAAAATATGGACGGCTCTTTAGGTGAACGCGCGCAGGAATGCGCCGCAATTGCCGAACAGATAAAGCACAACAGAGGTATAGAGACAGTCCTTTGGGACGAGCGTTGCACCACCGTTACCGCGCACAATTACCTTAGTATGAACAATGTCCGCGGCAAAAAGCGCAAGCAAACGGTCGACGCCGTAGCGGCGGTAATAATTTTAGAGGATTATTTAAGAAGTTTATAATGAAAAAATATTTTTGCATTTTACTTTGCTTAATTATACTTTTTGCTTTCGCGGCATGCGCCAATAAAAATTTAGACTTTAATATTTCAATATCCGAATTAAAAGAATCCATACACTTTGACTTTCAATCTGAGAATTCAAATATTACTGTGTTTGCTGATACAAAAGAAAAATCAGATAAGATTTTGTCTTGTATATTAAATGAATCCTCGGAATTTACAAAAAATACATTTCCAAATGCGAAATTCACCGTAGTATCTATTGATTTAATCACGGATGACCAATAGTCGCCTGTGATAATTTGTGCTACGCACCTCTTCACTTTTCGCTCTTATATCTTCCCTCCTGCCTCCCTTGCCTAAAGGGAGGTGGATTTTGCGAAGCAAAAGACGGAGGGATACAAAAAACAACTTTTACACTATACCAAATATATCCTCCCACCGCAAGCGGTTCCCCCTCCTTTAGGCAAGGAGGGCTTTTTAATGTTCAATTTATATATTCGTACGGTCGATTCACGAATCGCCCATTTTTTCGCAATATTTACCTGTTGCTTTAAACTGTAATGCTATGATAAAATTATACCAAATTGTTTTTAAAGGAACGTGAAAAATGAAAAAATTTTTGGCATTAATATTAGCGAGCATATTGGTTTTGGCTCTTTCTGCTTGCGAACAAATAGATAATACCTCATCTGTATCGAATACAAGCGCGCCCTCACAAACCGTAACAGAAAGCATAGGTTCTGACACATCATCCGACACATCAACAGAATCAACTGAATCAGTAGAATCAACAACATCTGCCACAGATGAAAACACAAGTACAAACGAAACAAGTAGTGCGGCAGATACTTCCACTGTAAACGATTGCGCTACGCTTGGACACAATTTTACCGAAAGCCGTGTTGAATCAACCTGCTCTTCAAAGGGTCATATAAAGCGTGTATGTAGTCGTTGTGGCAAAAGCACCACCGATTATTTAAATTTAAAAGAGCATACATATACCAAAAATTATCAGTCGGTATCTAACGCGCAACATAACGCTTATTTTACCTGCTCGGTGTGCAATTACAGTTATACTGAAATATCTGCGCACAGCTGGAGCGCTTGGACTACAACAAAGGATGCTACTCAAAGCGCAGCGGGCGAAAAGACACGACAGTGTACCATTTGTAATCACAAGGAAACCCAAACAATACCGCAGCTCCCCTCTTCGACCGAGGACCGCAACGCAAGGGTTTTAGAGCTTGTAAATATCGAGCGAGAAAAGGCAGGTCTAAAGCCGCTTGAATACTACTATGCAGGTCAGTCTGCCGCAGATATACGCGCCGCCGAAATAATTGAGAGCTTTTCACACACACGCCCCGACGGCAGCAGTTGCTTTACCGTTTTTGATGAATTTAATATAAATTATCGGTCAGTGGGCGAAAACATTGCATACGGCTACTCTACCCCCGAAGCAGTGGTCGAGGGTTGGATGAATTCCGAAGGTCACAGAGCAAATATACTAAACCCCTCCTTCACTCATTTAATAGTCGGCTATAACAATAACCACTGGGTGCAGTTGTTTATAGGGATATAAAATACAAGCGATGGGAACTAACCCATCGCATTTTTGATACCGTCATAATTGTTAGGCTAGTATTTATTTTATCTTGTATTTGTCTAAAACATATGATACAATTAAAAAGCAGACAATACTTATTTTGTTTTGCATGATACATTTTGAGGAGATGGATAAAATGAAAAAAATCTTAGCATTAGTTTTAGCAATTTCCCTTATATTCCTACTTACAGCCTGCGGCAACAAAGACACCTCGTCAACAAACAGTGATTTACCTGTTTCATCGGTAACAGATACAACCGCTTTTGTAAAGCCGCAAAATTACGCATCTGTTTTGCTTGTTACTATCAATCCACAATTCAGATTATACCTTGACGAAGATTCAAATGTTTTAGCGGTAGAAGCCGTAAATCAGGATGCCGAAGCAATAAAAGACAGCATCATCTACGAAAATCAGAATTTTGAAGCAGTTATTAAAAATATTGTTGCAACCGCCGACGATAAAGGCTTTTTAAAAGAAGATGCCAATATCAATTTTGAAATTGTTGAGCAAGCGGACGAAACAATTAATATTGCCGATATTTTAGCAAACGCTACTGCAGCCGCAAATCTGGCAGCGACCGAGCTTAAAATTACAATCAAGGTTAATACAATCGATATCACAACCCCCGACGTATCAGATAGCAGCACCGAAACCCAAACTACTTCTTCAACAGATAACAACAGCAGCACAACACCATCTACACCCACCGAATCCAAGCCAGTCCACACACATACCTTTTCTAATGCCACCTGTACAGAGGCTAAAAAATGCTCTTGTGGTGCAATAGAAGGCAATGCGCTTGGTCACGATTACAAAAACGGTGTTTGCAGCCGTTGTAGTGAAAAAGACCCTAACGCAGTGGAATATACTTCCGTTCTTCAAAAAGCAGGTTTTTGGAGTTGCCGTTACATCATTAACGGCGAGGTAGGCGAACAGTTGTATGATGCAAACCTTATTTTTAAAGTACCTGCAGGAGAAGAATATGCCGATTATGAAGACTCTATGCTTTTTGTCGGCGGTAGCCGATTGGCTGAACCTGAAGATATTACTATGTATCCCGAAGAAGTTTTTGAATACAACGGCAAAAAATATGTCGGTGCTTTCGGTAATGGTGGCAATGCTCTTGGTAGCGTTGCAGAAAACGGAACTACAATCATTTTAACCGACCCCGATGGTGACGGTGACAAATTAGAACTTTTAAGAACCGGTGAAAATACATTAAAGGTTGTATCATCACCCGATAATTAC
>JAFTTE010000144.1 GCA_017466905.1 Clostridia bacterium
AATGTTTGGCAGAGAAACACCGGTTGAATTGGAACTCGACCAGATCTCTGTTGAAAATTAAGTGTTAATACGCAGAAATGCTTATTAACTTCCGGCATACAGATTTTTTTGCGGTCAAGGTTAACCGTCCGTAAAAATGTGAGCATCTGTGTGTCACGGTGGGAGGAGTATGTATATGAGTACTCCGCCAAGTGTTACTTTAGCAAAGCGTATGCTTTGACTAAACACGGTTACCACGAATAATGGAGGTGCTATTTATGGCTCAGAAAATTACAGGTTATATTAAATTGCAGATTCCTGCAGGTAAGGCAACACCGGCTCCCCCGGTTGGTCCTGCACTCGGTCAGCATGGTGTTAACATCATGGAGTTTACCAAGGCATTCAACGAAAGAACCAAAAATGATGTAGGTATGATTATACCTGTTATCATCACAGTATACGCAGACCGTTCTTTCAGTTTTATTACAAAAACCCCACCCGCAGCCGTTCTTATTAAAAAAGCATGCGGTATTGAAACTGCGTCGGGTACACCTAATAAAACAAAGGTTGCCAAGATTACAAGCGAACAGGTTAGAAAGATCGCAGAAACTAAAATGCCCGATCTTAATGCAGCAAGCATTGAAGCCGCAATGAGCATGATTGCCGGTACAGCTCGCAGCATGGGCGTTGAAGTTGTTGATTAAGAGGTAAACGACTATGAAACACGGAAAGAAATATAATGAAAGCGCAAAGCTTATCGAAAACGGCAAATTCTACGATGTTGAAGAAGCAGTAGAAGTAGCTGTTAAGACAGCTTCTGCAAAATTTGATGAAACCGTTGAAATTCACGTTCGTCTCGGTGTTGACTCACGTCACGCTGACCAGCAGGTAAGAGGCGCCGTTGTTCTTCCTAACGGTACAGGTAAAACTGTAAGAACTCTCGTTCTTGCAAAGGGCGATAAGGCTGACGCTGCTACAGCTGCAGGCGCTGACTATGTTGGTGCTGAAGATATGGTAGCTAAAATCCAGAACTAAAACTGGATGGATATTGACTTAGTTATCGCTACCCCCGATATGATGGGTATTGTAGGTCGTCTTGGTAAGGTATTGGGTCCCCGATGTCTTATGCCTTCACCAAAGGCAGGTACTGTAACACCTGACGTTGCTAAGGCAGTTACCGAAGCTAAGGCAGGTAAGATTGAGTATCGTCTTGATAAAACCAACATCATCCACTGCCCGATTGGCAAGGTATCTTTCGGTCCCCAGAAACTTCAGGAAAACCTTGACGCTCTTATGGGCGCAATCATCAAGGCTAAGCCTGCTGCAACCAAAGGTCAGTATGTTAAGTCATGCACCTTGGCTACAACAATGGGCCCCGGCGTAAAGATTAACGTTGCAAGATTTGGCGCATAATAAAAAATTTAAAGGTGTCCGTGAGGACACCTTAATTTTTTTAGTGTTATTATTCGGTATCAGTCTGTTCTTCTGTTGCGGTTTCTTCAGTTTGCATATCAGGTTGAGGATTTGTGACAACCTCATCGGCGGGTGTGGACCCTGTAACAGTGGGTCGGTAATAAGAATAATCCTTATCAACAGGATTATAAATATATGCCATTGGGTCTGGATTCTCATATCCTTTGTTTCTGCAAGCGAAAAGACAAAACGGCGCTGCAAACGGAACAAGCAAGTAAATAAGAAAATGTTTAAGAGCCTTTTCGGGAACGGTTGATTCGAATATTTTATATGTGCAAACATAAGTAAGAGCTTGCAATGCCATCATTGCAATCATAACTAAAATTAAAAATACATAAACAATCAGAATAGGTGTTATCATCTCTAACGCTATTTCATCGGTAAGTGTTCCGTCTGAAGTTTGTAATCCTAACATTATGATTAAGACAAATAATACTATGTAAATTACAAAAAACGAGGCAATACCCGCTATCGAAAGAAACAGTAAAACCTTATCCCAACGTCTGTTGATACCTTTCTGCTTATCATAGTCGCGCGCAAGTGCGCCGATAATCCAATAATCACCAAAAGGAATCCACGCAAGCCAAGGGTTTGCAATGCCGCGACGGCGCGCCAGATTGTGAAGTGCCAACGACTGAAAAACATAACTAACGATAAGAAAACCCATTAATAAAAGATAAACGAAAATAAGTACAACTAATACTCCGATTGCTACGGCTTCTCCCATAACAAAACCTCCTTTTATTTATATTTCAAGTTTACGATAAATAGACAAAAATGTCAAGAAATATTTACACATCATTTTTACTTGTAAACTATCATTGAATGTGGTATTATTTAATGCAATGAGATTATTTATAAAGGATTGATTTTATGGGTTTTGGTATTGCTTTCAGTAATGTGTTACTGACGCTTTTATACATAATACCTGGCTTTATATGCTGTAAAACAAAAATTGCCAAGGCAGACCACCTATCAACACTTTCGGCAATACTTATGTATGTGTGCTCGCCCTGTATGATAGTGTCCTCTTTTTTAGAGACCGAGCGCTCGGCTCAAAACATAGGTCGCATAATGCTGTTTTTTGTGGCATCACTTGCTATTCAGGCAATACTCACTTTTGTTTTATACATCGTTTTCCGTAAAAAATTCGATGATGTAAAATACCGTATGCTTACCGTAAGCTTTGGACTTGGTAATGCAGGATTCTTTGGCATTCCGATTATTGAGGCATTGCTGCCGGGTCATCCAGAGGTTGCTTGCTTTGCCTGTGTTTATATCGTGGGTATGAATATGCTCACCTTTACAATAGGCGCATATTGTCTTACGGGCGATAAAAAGCGTATGGCTTTTAAAAGGGCGTTTTTAAACCCCTCATTTATAAGTCTGGTGGTAGCGCTTGTTTTATATGCTTTAAATGTAAAAAGTGTTATGCCCACAATGCTTACCGATGCCATAGGCTTGCTAAAGTCAACAACAACTCCTCTTTGTATGATTATTCTGGGCATTCGACTTGCATCGGTTTCATTTAAAAAACTGTTTACGCGCAGTTTTGTTTATGTTACCTGCGCTTGCAAGCTGCTTGTATTTCCGTTTATATGCTTAGCATTAGTCTATTTTTTACCTGTTGACAACATCTTTAAAGCGGCTATGTTTATTCTGGGTGGCACACCCTGCGCTTCGGTAATGCTTAATATTGCCGAAATGTATGAGGGCGAGACCGAGCTTGCCGCAAACTGTGTGCTGCTTAGCACGTTGCTTTGTGTGTTTACAATACCGCTACTGAACATTGTGTCAACCGCATTATTCACATAATAATTAAAAGCCGTACATTTGATATGCACGGCTTTCTTTTTATTTTATTAACCCTTTTATCCAATTAAGGATGGTGAAATCATCTGCAAATTCATAGGTTATAATACCCACTACAAAAACAAAGATTATAATTAGCGGTAAAACATAGGTAAGATATGGGCGTAACCAGCGGGCGAGCTTTGGACCCTTGCCCGTGTTGGCTTCTGCGAGGAAATTATCAAATCCCCAGCCTTTTTTGCTGGTGCAGAAAAGGATATAAATAAGAGAGCCCAAAGGTAACAGGCAGTTGCTGACAATAAAATCTTCAAGGTCAAGAATGGCTGAATCGGATGTAAACGGATGAAAATCTTTTAAAATATTATAACCGATTGCGCAGGGAAGAGATAATACAAGTATTGCAATTCCACAGATTATACATGCCTTTATACGTGACCAGTTTGTAATTTCGCGAACACAGGCAAGAATGTTTTCAAACACTGCAATTACGGTAGACATCGCCGCAAAGAACATAAACAGGAAGAACAGTGACCCCCAGATTCTGCCGCCTTGCATACTGTTAAATACCTTTGCCATTGCCACAAACAAAAGGCTTGGTCCGTTGCCTGGGTCAACATCAAAGGTGAAGCAAGCAGGGAAGATGATAAGACCAGCAACAATGGCAACAAATGTATCAAGTATTAAAATGTTTATAGATTCACCCATAAGAGTGCGTTCTTTACCAATATAACTGCCGAATATTGACATTGCACCTATACCCAGACTTAATGTAAAAAAGGACTGATTCATAGCGCCAACAATAACATTGCCGTCGATTTTGCCTATATCGGGTTTAAGATAAAAGCTCAAGCCCTCTTTTGCGCCGCTTAATGTAAAGCCATTGATTGCGAGTACTACCATAAGCAAAAGCAGCAATATCATCATATACTTGGTAATTCGCTCAACACCCTTTTGCAGACCAAACGACAGTATAACAAAGCCAAGCAATACAACTATTGCCATATAACCTACCATTATAGAGGGACTTGATAGCATATTACCGAAAAGCTTTGCCGAGGCTTCGTTTGTGATACCTGTCATATCGCCTTTTATAAAGCTTACAAAGTAGTAAAGTATCCAACCCGATACCGAGGTATAAAACATCATAAGCAGCGTATTGCCTGCAAGCGCCGCGATACCGTGTAGATGCCATTTGTGATTTGGCTTTTCTAACTTTTGAAAGCTTTTTATGGGGCTTGCCTGACTGGCACGGCCTACTGAAAATTCCATAATCATAACAGGTAGTCCTAATACTACCAAAAACAATAGGTATATAAGTACAAATATACCTCCGCCGTATTGACCGCACATCCAAGGGAATTTCCACACATTACCGCAGCCTATGGCACATCCTGCACTAAGCAGTATAAAACCGAGTCTGCTTCCTAATTTTTCTCTTTCCATAATAAACTCCTAAAATTTAATTGCCAAAATATTTTAACAAATATATTTATTTTAGTCAAGCAAAGTATTTTGCATTGATTTTATGAGAAAAATATGATAACATAAAATAAAAAGAAAGGTGAGATTTATGAATAATATCTGGCACGATGTATCTCCCGAAAGAATAAAACCGAATGACTTTTTGTGTGTTATTGAAATTCCAAAGGGTAGCCGCAAAAAGTATGAGCTTGATAAGGAAACAGGTTATATAATTCTTGACCGCGTGCTTTATACCTCAACTCATTACCCCGCAAACTATGGGTTTATTCCCCGCACCTATGGCGACGATAACGACCCGCTAGACGTGCTTCTGATTTGCGCCGAGGATTTAGAGCCGCTCACACTTGTGCGCGCATATCCAATTGGCGTTATTGCTATGGTAGACGGCGGCTCGCGTGATGAAAAGATAATCGCAATACCCTATAGTGATCCTAACTATAATATGTATAAATCAATTGACGAATTGCCGCGTCATCTGTTTGATGAAATGCGTCATTTCTTTGCGGTGTATAAAAATCTTGAGGAAAAAGAAACTGCCGTAGAAGAGGTTGCAAATGCCGAGGCGGCAATCAAAATTATTGACGAGGCGATTGCCCGCTACAATGAAGTATTTTTAAAATAAGGTGATAATATGCGAGTTTTTGAAATTGATTTAAAAGAAAAATATGAGTTTTTAGGGTGCGACGGCAGAGCGCCGCGCCTTGTCTGCTATTTGCCGTATTGCCTAAAAGAAATGGGCAGAGAAAATGAAAAGCGACCCTGTATGGTGGTGTGCCCCGGTGGAGGATATGGCATCCTCTCTGAACGCGAGGCAGAGCCAATTGCACTTAAATTTTTAAATTGGGGCTTTAATGTATTTGTGCTTGATTATTCGATAGCACCTCACAGATACCCCAATCAACTGAAAGAGGTTGCGGCAGTGTTTGAGGAAATTTATAAAAACGCTGACGAATGGAACTGTGACACAAACAAAATTGGTATAATCGGTTTTTCGGCAGGCGGACACTTAGCTGCCAATTACAGCAACGCCTATAACTGCGGTGTGGTGCGTGAGGTATTCCCTGACAGCAAAAAACCAAACTTCAGCGTGCTTTGCTACCCTGTAATTTCTGCAGATGAAAGCTTTGCCCACAAGGGAAGCTTTGTGAATTTATTGGGTACATATCCCGAGGGCGCCGAAGTCGATAAATATTCTTGCGATAAGTTAGTATCTTTTGATACACCGCCCACATTTATCTGGCACACGGCAGAGGATCAGGCAGTGCCTGTAAAAAACAGCCTTGTGTATGCGACGGCACTTGCTGATAACAAGGTGCCTTTCAGTTTACATATCTATCCTTACGGTGAACACGGTCTTTCTACCTGTGACAAACTTACAAACAACGATGACCGACTCACCGCTCCAAAGCTTTTAGCTGGGGATTGGCTTGAGGATTTGAAAAAGTGGATGGAAGTTACTATCTGATGCACAATGCAAAATTCACAATGCACAATTAACCTAAATTATAAGTACCTGCTATAAAAAAGATAGCAGGTACTTGTTTTTAATTTATTTTGGTAAGCTCAATAAAATATTTTGCTGTCGCTTCTGGGCTGGTTTTCATATTTTCTTTAAGCCACCACTTTACCATTTCAGCGAAACTGCCCACCAAATGATTCAGTAAAAAATCCTTGGGCACATCGGTTTTAAAGCTTTCGATATGATGCTCGAACATAGTATATAAATGCTCTTTAAAATACTGCATAAACAGCTCACCGCTGTCAGATAGCAAAATGCCCGACAGGTCGGTTTTGCTGTCGCGTATATGCCATAGTGTGTGTGAAAGTTCACCCTCTAAATCGTGATCCTTGCCTACATACGGGCAGGGGTCGTTCTCAAATATGTGGTAAAACATATCCTCGCACATAGCGTTAAGCAGCAAATCTTTTGTTTCGAAGTGCGAATAAAAGGTGCTTCTGCCGACATCGGCCTCGTCAATAATTTCCTGTACAGTGATGCGGTCATATCTCTTTTTCTCTAACAGATTACGAAAGGCCTTAAAAATTGCCTTTCGGGTTTTTAATTGTCGTCTGTCCATAAAACCTCTCCTGAACAATTTATTGTTTTTGTTCGTTATCTTACATCAAAAACATTTTGCTTATTGTTATTTAAAACCTGACTTAATATAATAAAATCAAACAAAGTGTTCGGTAACGAATTTATTATACCGTAAATTTTGATATTAGTCAATAAAAGAGGGGATTATTATGAAAAAAACATACAAGGTAGAGGTTGATTGCGCTAACTGCGCCGCTAAAATGGAAGACGCCATAAAAAAGATTGACGGTATCGGTGACGCTACTCTTAATTTTATGACACAAAAGCTTATTGTCGAGTTTGAAGACGGCGTGGAAATTAATGCCGTTATGCAAGCGGCATACAAGGCTTGCAAAAAGGTAGAGAGCGACTGCGTTATTTATATGTAAGAGGTGGCATATATGACCAGAAAGCAGAAAAAGATGCTGATACGAATTATCGTGTCGGCTGTACTGATGATAGGTTTAAACTTTATACCTATTGACGGAATAGCGCGTTTTATTTTGTATCTTGTGCCGTATCTTATCGTAGGATATGATATTCTTATCAAAGCCGCAAAGGGAATAGCAAACCGTCAGGTGTTTGACGAAAATTTTTTAATGTCGATTGCAACTATAGGCGCTATGATTATAGGTCTTGTCGACAGCGGCGACTATGTTGAGGCGATCGCCGTTATGCTGTTTTATCAGACGGGTGAGTTGTTCCAAAGCTATGCCGTGGGCAAAAGCCGCAAAAACATATCCGCTCTTATGGATATCCGCCCTGACTATGCAAATATAGAGCTTGACGGAAAACTCATACAGACCGACCCTGATGACATAGAAATAGGTACGGTAATAGTTGTTAATCCAGGTGAAAAGGTGCCTATTGACGGCGTTGTTATCGAGGGTAATTCGTCGCTTGACACCGCCGCTTTAACGGGCGAGAGTCTGCCGCGCGATGTTAAAATCGGGGACGAAATTATCAGCGGTTGCGTTAATATGACGGGCGTTCTTAAAATCCGCACCACCAAAGAATTTGGCGAGTCTACCGTTTCAAAGGTTCTTGACCTGGTAGAAAACGCAAGCTCGCGCAAATCAAGGTCAGAGAATTTTATTACTAAATTTGCAAAAATTTATACACCTGCGGTATGCTTCAGCGCGTTGGCTTTATCGGTGATACCGCCGCTTGTAAATATTCTTATACTAAGCAATCCTGCGGGGTGGGGAACCTGGGTATACCGCGCACTGTCTTTCTTGGTTGCAAGCTGTCCGTGTGCGTTGGTGGTAAGTATTCCGCTTAGCTTTTTCGCGGGTATAGGCGGCGCCAGTAAAGAGGGTATACTTATAAAGGGCTCTAACTATTTAGAGGCGCTGTCTCAGACCGATTGTGTTGTATTTGATAAAACAGGCACACTCACTTGCGGTGTATTTGAGGTTACTGCAATTCACCACAACCAAATGCCTAATGAAAAAATTCTTGAATATGCCGCCCTTGCCGAAAGTGCATCCTCACATCCCATAAGCAAAAGCTTACAGCGCGCTTACGGGAAAGAGCTTGACACCAATAGGGTAAGCGATATACAGGAAATCAGCGGTAACGGTGTTACAGCGTTGGTTGACGGTACGCAGGTTGCTGTAGGTAATGATAAACTGATGAGCAAGCTTGGTATTAAGTGTGCCGATTGCCATAAAACAGGCACTGTTATTCACATAGCAATAGGCGGTGAATACGCGGGGCATATTGTTATCTCAGACATTGTTAAACCAACTGCGCAAAAGGCGATTTCTCTGCTTAAAAAATCGGGAGTTAAAAATACCGTTATGCTCACGGGCGATAGAACGGCAGTTGCAAATCAGGTGGCGCAGACACTTGGCATAAACACCGTTTACAGTGAGCTTTTACCCGCCGACAAGGTGGCAAGGGTTGAGCAGCTGCTGGCTGAAAAATCATCAAAATCAAAGCTTGCTTTTGTGGGTGACGGTATAAACGACGCGCCTGTGCTCTCACGCGCAGACATAGGTATAGCAATGGGTGGCATAGGCTCTGACGCCGCTATTGAAGCCGCCGATGTTGTGCTTATGGATGATGACCCAGTAAAAATCGCCAAGGCAATTAAAATTTCGCGAAAGTGTATAAGTATAGTTTATCAGAATATAGTGTTTGCAATAGGAGTTAAGGTGCTGGCGTTGATACTCGTTGCTTTGGGTATGGCAAATATGTGGCTTGCTGTCTTTGCTGATGTGGGTGTTGCGGTAATAGCGGTGCTTAACGCTATACGCGCTATGTTTGTTAAGAGATTATAATACAAAAAGATGTCGCTGTTCTGCGACATCTTTTTTCTTTTTTTGTCCTATTATATATCATAGTTACGACATAATTTTCGCCTTGAAAGATATATAATGTTATTGTGAGGTGGGCAAAGTGACAGTTTATGCAGATATACTTATCCTTGTTAATTTTATAGTTGATTATTTCTTGCTGCGGCTTGCCTCGCGATTTTTGCATAAAAAGCCTCGTCTTTGGCGGCTACTCTTGGGTGCCGCGGCAGGTGGAGTTTTTTCGCTTTACATATTTTTACCTCAAACTAATTTTTTGATTCAAAGCGCGGTGCAAATTTTAATGTGTATTATTTTGTGCCTTGTGACCTTTGGGCTTGGAGATATAAAAACTTTTTTCAGAAATGCCGCCGTGCTTTTTGTTGTAAATTTCGCTTATAGCGGCGCTATGATTGCGGTATGGCTGATATTCAAGCCGTACGGTATGGTGATAAATAATTCAGTTGTTTATTTCGACATTTCGCCACTTTTCTTGATTTTGTTTTCTGTAATAGGATATTTTGTTGTGTTGCTGTTGCGAAAGCTTTTAAAAAAGACCTTTTCTCAGAATACATACTGCGATGTGGCGGTAAGCTGCGGCAATCACTCGTTAAAGCTTAGCGGAATTGTCGATAGCGGAAATTCTTTGACCGATGTTTTTGGACTTTCACAAGTCTTTATAACCGAGCAGACGGTTATTGATTCGCTTTTAGGCGAGGAAAAACAAAATCCCGCGCGCTTTAGAAAAATACCCTGTAGTACTGTGGCAGGTGAGCGGCTGCTTGATGGCTACCGCATAGACGGCGCGGTGATTTTATATAACAATAAAAAATATGATTTTAAAAATCCTGTGTTGGCGGTGTCAACTACGCCGCTTATAGACTCAAAGATAATAGTAAATCCAGAAAATTTATACTGACTGTGGGGCATAAGATAATGAATATCATAAATTATATTAAAAAAATAATTCAAAAAATTTTTGGACAAAAAACAATATATTACATAAACGGTCCGGAAACCTTACCTCCGCCGCTTTCTGCCGAGGAAGAGGCAGAGCTGTTAAACAATCCAAGTGAGCAGGCAAAGGAAAAGCTTATTGTGCACAACCTGCGGCTTGTGGTGTATATAGCGCGAAAGTTTGACACAGCGCCTACGGGTATAGAGGATTTGATATCTATTGGTACAATCGGTCTTATAAAGGCTGTAAATACCTTTTGTCCCGAGCGTAATATAAAGCTTGCTACTTATGCGTCGCGCTGTATTGAAAATGAAATACTTATGCATTTGCGAAAGGTATCGTCAAAGCGCAACGAAATATCAATTGATGAGCCGCTTAATACCGATTGGGACGGGAATGAGCTGCTTTTGTCTGATGTGTTAGGCAGCGAGCCCGACGAGGTTGGTCGCAGTTTGGAACAAGAGGACGAAAGACACCAGTTAAACGGATTTGTACGCGGTCTGCCACCGCGCGAGAGGCAGATAATGGAAATGCGGTTTGGTATGAATGGCTACCCCGAATACACTCAAAAACAAGTGGCAGATACCTTGGGCATTTCGCAGTCATATATATCCCGACTTGAAAAAAGAATTATCGTAAAACTTAAAAAGCAGATTGAAAAAGCGGTATAAGTAGTGTAAAATATATTCGGTGATGTAATTGGATATTTTTTTCTATTGGCTTGCTGTGATAAATTTGTCATCAGCAGTAATATGTATTTTTGATAAATTACAAGCAAAAAGGGGCAGTATGCGTGTGCCTGAAAAAACACTTTTTGCGTTTAGTATCGCAGGCGGTAGCATTGGTATGTACGCCACAATGTACCTTATAAGACCTACAACAAAACATAAGCGATTTATGATAGGACTGCCGATTATAATATTATTGCAGTCGGTAATTTTGCTTTGTCTTTTACATATAGCGGCTTGACAAAGTGCATAGTATAAGGTAGAATATGTTTGAACTTAATATTCTTCGGGGCGGGGTGCGATTCCCCACCGGCAGTATAGCCTGCGAGCCTTTTTAGGTTGATTTGGTGAAATTCCAAAGCCGACGGTACAGTCCGGATGGTAGAAGATAAAATTTGTGTAATGAATTTTTACGCCCCCACATATTTTGTGGGGGTTTTTCTTTTAAAATAAGTCTCATCTCTAATGTTGCTTTTGAGATTCTTCGCGACTAAAGTCGCTCTGAATGACAAATGTTTTAGATTAGACTAAAATAATGTCATTCAGAGGGTGCGGGTGTCCAGCGGACACCTCTGCGAAGCTGAAGCACCGACCGAGGCGGCAACCGAGACAGGTAGCGACGAAGAATCTTAAAGACCGAATTATAAATCTCAAAGGAATTTTAAAATGTATTATTTCGTGTATATGCTTACCAACAAAAATAATACCGTACTATACACAGGTGTAACAAATAATCTAAAAAGACGTTTATATGAACATCAACATAATTTGATTGATGGTTTTACTAAAAAATATAATGTTCATAAATTAGTTTATTTTGATTATACGAGTGATGTAAATTCTGCAATTGCAAGAGAAAAGCAAATAAAGGGTTGGTCGAGGGCGAAGAAAAATGCATTAATAAATGAATTTAATCCGGAGTGGAAAGATTTAACCGAAAGCATTATGAATTAGATGATTTTTGTTTTTAATATCGTTTTTAAGATTGCCACGTGGAAACACTGCTCGCAATGACAAATGGTGTAGCTGCATCTTCTGTATGTCATTCAGAGGAGTGTTAACGACGAAGAATCTTAAAGACTGAATTATAGCAGCGAAAAGAGGTAGAAATGAAATTTGAAATTATAACTCCTTTAGATGAGTTGTGGAACAAAGTAAGAAATTATGCTGAAAATTGTTCCTGGAAAGCAGGAAAGTCGTTAGCAAACGCTATGGACAATAATGAATTTAAAGATTGGGAAAGAGTTATAGCGGCAGTTGACGAGAATAAAATTTGTGGGTATTGTACGGTTGCAAAAACAGACTGTATTCAAAATGTTAGTTATACACCCTATATTGGTTTTATATTTGTTGATGAAAAGTATAGGGGCAATAGATTGAGCGAGAAATTGATTGAAAAAGCCAAGAACTATTTAAAGAATATGGGTTTTGATAAAGTGTATTTAGTAAGTGACCACGATAATTTGTATGAAAAATACGGATTTTGCGTAATAGACCGTAAAATTGCTCCTTGGGGAACAGAGCAAAAAATTTATATGCAAAATTTATAAACATAGAGTTTCATCTCTAATGTATTTTTGAGATTCTTCGCGACTAAAGTCGCTCTGAATGACAAATGGGTATAGATGTATCTTCCGTATGTCATTAAGAGAGAAGCGAAGAATCTTAAAGACTGAATTGTTTAGACTACTAATAAACGAAAAGAAGTTGTTAATATGAATAAAAAAATCAATTTAAAAAAATTATCTGTCACGGCAATGCTGTGTGCGGTGGCGTATTTATGTATGTTTGTCTTTAAATTTAAGGTGGGTTTCCTGACCTTTGATTTAAAAGATGCCATACTTACGGTAATTGCGTTTTTATACGGTCCCGTTTATGCGGTGGTGTCCTCTGTTCTGGTTGCCGCTATAGAATTTTTGTCGGTAAGCGATACGGGTGTTTACGGATTCATAATGAACGCGCTTTCGAGCGCTGTGTTTACAGCTACTTGCGGTATAATTTATAAATACCGTCGCACGCTTACGGGCGCAATTTTTGGCAGCGTTTCGGCAGTGCTTGCAATGACGGCGGTAATGCTTGTGGCTAACATTTTTATAACACCGTTTTATATGGGGGTAGCGCGTGACGAGGTTGCGGCTATGATACCTACGTTGCTTTTACCCTTTAACCTTATAAAAGGTGTTGTAAATGCGGCAATAACTATGATAATTTATAAGCCAATAACCTCGGCGCTTAAAAAGGTGGGATTATCGGTTGGTAATGCGCCAAAGACCGATATCAAAAAATTTATAATGCTTAGTATTGCGGCACTTATACTGCTTGTGATTGCTGTTGTGCTTATTTTGTTCGCACTGCACGGAGAATTTCAGATACTTGCTAAAAAATAACTGTTGACAAACGAGAGTAACAGTAGTAAAATACTACACGATAAATTTAATAAATAGTCCTTATCAAGAGTGACGGAGGGTACAGGCCCTGTGAAGTCCGGCAACCTGAGTATTTCAAGGTGCCAAATCCTGCGGATTATCCGAAAGATAAGATTTTTTAAAAGCCGTTTATCTTTTGGTAAGCGGCTTTGATTTTTCGTAAAAATATGGGGGAATAAAAATGTATAAAAAATTATTTACTTCTGAATCGGTAACCGAGGGTCATCCCGATAAAGTGTGTGACCAGATTTCTGACGCGGTACTTGATGCTATGTTTCGTGAGGACAAGTATTCGCGCGTAGCGTGCGAAACCTTTTGCACCACCGACATTGTAAATGTTATGGGTGAAATCACTACCAATGCAAATGTTGATATTGAGTCTGTTGTTCGTGAGGTTTTGTGCGATATTGGCTACAACAGCAAAGAGGAGGCTTGCTTTGACGGAAAAACCTGCAAAGTCATAGTAAACCTTGACAAACAGTCTCCCGACATCGCTATGGGTGTTGATAATTCACTCGAGCTTAAAGACGGCGAGGATGACAAATATAATCAACACGGCGCGGGCGACCAGGGTATGATGTTCGGCTACGCTTGTGACGAAACACCCGAGCTTATGCCGCTTGCCATCTCTTTGGCGCACAAAATGTCATATAAATTGACTACTGTTCGCAAATCGGGTGAGCTTACATATCTTCGTCCCGACGGCAAAACGCAGGTTACTATCGAATATGATGAAAACGGTAAGCCGAAGCGCGTTGACGCGGTGGTTGTATCTACCCAGCACAGCGCAGATATCGACCTTGAAATACTTCGCAAAGATGTTTTAGAAAAGATTATCAAGCCTATCATCCCTGCAGAACTTATGGATGACCAGACACAAATCTTCATTAACCCGACAGGTCGTTTTGTAATCGGCGGACCGCAGGGTGACACAGGTCTTACGGGACGTAAAATTATTGTTGATACCTATGGCGGTATGGCTCGCCATGGCGGCGGCGCTTTTTCGGGTAAGGATCCCACAAAGGTTGACCGCAGTGCTGCTTATGCTGCTCGTTATGTTGCAAAAAACATTGTAGCTGCAGGTATAGCACGCAAGTGTGAAGTTCAACTTGCATACGCCATTGGTGTTGCAAAGCCTGTATCAATTATGGTTGATACCTTTGGCACAGGCAAAGTTGATGATGTTGTAATTGCCGATGCGGTACAAAAGGTATTCGACCTTCGTCCCGCCGCAATTATCGATAAGCTTGATTTACGCCGTCCTATCTACCGTAAGACATCTAACTACGGTCACCTTGGTCGCGAGGATGCCGACTTTACCTGGGAAAAGACCGATAAGGTTGATGAATTAAAGGCTGTTTTAGGCTAATAGAATATATTTAGGAGGAACAAAAATGAGCAATTATAATATAGAAACCAAATGTGTTCAGGGCGGATATACCCCCGGTAACGGTGAGCCACGTCAGATACCGATAATTCAGAGTACTACCTTTAAGTACGCTACAAGTGAAGATATGGGCAAATTATTTGATTTGGAAGCATCGGGATATTTCTACACCCGCCTTCAAAACCCCACAAACGATAGTGTTGCCGCAAAGATTTGTGAGATGGAGGGCGGCACCGCCGCTATGCTTACATCCAGCGGTCAGGCGGCATCGTTCTATGCGGTATTTAATATCGCCTCTTGCGGCGACCACGTTGTATCATCTTCCACCATTTACGGCGGTACATACAACCTCTTTGCCGTTACAATGAAGCGTATGGGTATAGACTTTACATTTGTGTCACCCGACTGTAGCGACGAAGAGTTAGAGGCGGCTTTCCGTCCCAATACCAAGGCTGTGTTTGGTGAAACAATAGCAAACCCAGCCCTTACCGTGCTTGATATCGAGCGTTTCGCTAATGCGGCGCATAAGCACGGTGTACCCCTTATAATCGACAACACCTTTGCAACACCTATAAATTGCCGTCCTTTCGAGTGGGGCGCAGATATTGTAACCCACTCTACCACCAAGTATATGGACGGTCACGGTGCAGGTGTCGGCGGTTGTATTGTAGACAGCGGTAAATTCGATTGGACCAAATATCCCGACAAATTCCCCGGCCTTTGCACACCCGACGACAGTTATCACGATGTGACCTATACCGAGCGATTCGGTCTTGAGGGCGCATATATAACCAAGGCTACCGCGCAGCTTATGCGTGACTTTGGTTCTATTCAGTCACCGCAAAATGCTTTTCTTTTGAACTTGGGACTCGAAAGTCTGCACCTTCGCGTGCGTAAGCACTGTGAAAACGGTCTGGCTGTAGCAAATTTCCTTAAAAATGACGACCGCATCACTTGGGTAACCTATCCAAATCTTGAGGGCGATAAATATTACGAGCTTGCGCAGAAATATCTGCCAAACGGTAGCTGCGGTGTTGTAAGCTTTGGCATAAAGGGTGGTCGCAAAGCTGCTGAAAGCTTTATGAAAAACTTAAAGCTTGCCGCAATTGAAACACACGTTGCCGATGCGCGCACCTGTTGCCTGCATCCTGCAAGCGCAACCCACCGCCAGATGAACGATGAGGAATTGGCTGCCGCAGGCGTACCCGCGGACCTTGTGCGTTTTTCTTGCGGTATTGAAAGTGCCGATGATCTTATCGCCGACATAAGCCAAGCGCTTGATAATATTTAATGAAGGAGGCAGAAAATGCCCATAAAAATACCAAACGATTTACCTGCGGTAAAAATTTTAAACGACGAAAATATTTTCGTAATGACCGAAACCCGTGCTATTACGCAGGACATCCGTCCGCTTAAAATATTGCTGCTCAATCTTATGCCTAAAAAGATTGAAACCGAAACGCAGTTATCCCGTCTGCTTGGCAACTCACCGCTTCAGGTAGATTTTGAATTTATACACACAAAAAGCCATGTTTCAAAAAACACCTCGGCAGAGCATCTTTTTACCTTTTATAAGACATTCCAGGATGTAAAGGATAAAACCTTTGACGGTATGATTATTACAGGCGCGCCCGTAGAGCAGATGCCGTTCGAAGAGGTTGAGTATTGGGATGAGCTTTGCGAAATAATGGAATGGACCAAAACCCACGTTCACAGTACCTTTCATATTTGCTGGGGCGCTCAGGCGGCGCTTTATTACCACTACGGCATAAATAAATATCCGCTGAGCGAAAAACTTTTCGGCATATTTCCGCATAAAGCTGATTATAAGCGCTCTATACTTTTCCGCGGCTTTGATGATGTGTTTATGGTGCCGCAATCACGCCATACAACCATCAAAACCGAGGACGTTGCGGCAGTGCCCGAGCTTAAAATTCTGGCTTCAAGTGAGCGTTGCGGTATTTATGCCGCGGCTACTGAAGGCGGCAAGCAGATATTTATAACAGGGCACAGCGAATACGATGCCGACACCCTTAAAAACGAGTATTTGCGCGATTTAAATGCGGGCTTACCCATCAAAATTCCAGAAAATTATTTTCCTGATGATAATCCCGAAAACGAGCCGCTGGTTACTTGGCGTTCGCATGCTAATTTGCTTTACAGCAATTGGCTTAACTATTTTGTGTATCAGACCACACCGTATGATATAAATGAAATTCATAATGCATAATTAAATTATTGGCACCTGCTATAGCAAATGAATAGCAGGTGCTTAATTTATAATTTGTTAAATAATTAGTCACTAAAAATATCTTGAAACTTTTTACCTGAAATGATAGCATTAAGTTGTTAAAAAAGTAAAGGGGATAAATATGGATAAGAAAGATACGTTTAATCCTATAATAGGTTCACTTACAAATGATGATAGCTCAGCAGCAATGGCACAAAAGATAGTCAGATTTTTTAAAGAAAATTCACTTGCCGAAATGAAAGAGAGTTTAGAAAAATTAAAATCATTGATGTCCTGCTATCAGTGTGCGCTTTTAGAGGTTGAGACCAAATTTCGTGTGCTGAATGAGCAGTTTTCTTTACAGCATGAGCGAAACCCGATAGAGATGATTAAAACGCGGATTAAATCTCCCGAAAGCATACAGGAAAAGCTTGTGCGTCGCAGTTTACCGATGAATATTAATTCTATTGAGTCAGAAATATATGACATTGCGGGTATTCGCGTTATCTGTTCTTTTATAGATGATATCTATATGCTTGCCGACTGTCTTTTGAGTCAAGATGATATTACATTGATTGCGCGCAAGGACTACATAAAGAATCCCAAGGAAAATGGTTACCGCAGTCTGCATCTGGTGGTAGAGGTGCCGATTTTTCTACAGAATGAAAAACGTCTTATGAAGGTAGAGGTGCAACTGCGTACCATTGCTATGGAGTTTTGGGCTAATCTTGAGCATAAATTGCGCTACAAGAAAAATTTACCTGATGATATTCTGTCGCTTACCGCTTCGGAGCTGTCACAATGTGCCGATATGAGTGCTGAACTTGACATAAAAATGCAAAATGTTAAAAATATAATAGAAAAGATGTAAAAGTGGAACCTCATCATATGACGAGGTTCCCTTTGCTTTTTAGGTCATATCTTGTCTTTAAAAACATCAAAAAGTGTCTCTTGACAAACAATACTATGCGTTGTATAGTATTATACAAAGGGAGGTATCGTATGGATATTCAACTTAAACGCGGACTATTGGATATCTGTGTTCTTGCCGCAATAAAGGGCGAGGACTCTTACGGATATCAGATAATAAAGGATATGAAGCCTTATGTAGAAATATCAGAGTCCACTCTATACCCAATACTGCGCCGTCTCGAATCGGCAAAATTGCTTACCGTTAGAAATGCCGAGCACAATGGCAGACTGCGAAAGTATTATCATATAACCGACTTAGGTTTAAAACGCATAGAGGATTTTAAAGATGTGTGGCAAGAGATAATTTCTATCTATAACTTTGTGACAAGGGAGGAAGACAAGTGAATAAACAGCAGTTTTTAGCAGAACTACGGAAGCATCTTTTTGGATTGCCGCAGGATGATATAAAACAGCCGCTTGATTATTATGCTGAAATAATAGACGACCGCATAGAAGACGGCATTTCCGAGGAAGACGCGGTGTCAGATATTGGTGACCCGAAGGAAATTGCAAAACAAATACTTATTGATATACCGCTTCCAAAACTTATAAAGCAAAAAATAAAACCCAAACGCAGACTCAAGGTATGGGAGATAGTGTTGCTTGCCTTGGGAGCGCCCGTGTGGTTGCCGATCATTATTGCGGTAGTGGCGATAATACTTAGCGTTTATGTTGTGTTTTGGTCTGTTGTAGCAAGCCTCTACGCTGTCAATTTATCGGTTGCGTTTTGTGGTGTGGCGGGTGTTGTCGGTGCTATAATTTATATATCTATGGGCAAAACGGCAGAGGGTATGTTTGCTTTGGGTGCGGGGATTTTGTGCATAGGTCTTGCAGTGCTTATGTTTTTTGGTTTTAATCAGATTACAAAAGGACTTTTGTGGGCAAGTAAAAAGGTGTTACAGGGTGTAAAATCCTGCTTTGTAAAGGGGGATGTAAAATGAAAACCGCAAAAAAGATCTGGATGATAATAGCCGTATGCTTAATTATAATTGGCGCGATAATTTGTTTTGCATCTATTAAAAGCTTGGACTTTGATTTTGCAAAATTTAATACGGCAGAATTTAAAACCAAAACATATACGGTAAAAGAGGATTTTGACAACATAAGCATATTAGGCTCTGAATGTGATATCAGTTTTAAATTAGCCGATGACGGTGTTTGCAAAATAGAGTGCTCCGAGGGTGAGAGCCTATCGCATTTTATAGAGGTTAAAGATAACCGTCTTGTGATTGAACGAATAGATGAGCGCAAGTGGTATCAGCATATAGGTGTTTACTTTGGTGAAATTCACCTTACCGTTTATCTGCCCGACTACAGTTATGATTCGCTTATTATTGCAAGTTATAGCGGCGATGTAGAGATATCTAAAGATTTTGCATTTAACAATGCTGAAATTATTACCTCAAGCGGTAAAATTAACTTTACAGCAAGGGTAAGTAAAGAATTAAAGCTTGGCAGCAGCAGTGGCGAAATTTATGCATCGGAAGTAATGCCAAAAGAACTAAATGTCTATTCGTCAAGCGGTGATATCAGCCTTGATAATATTGAGTGCGAAAAACTCGTTGCAAAATCTGCTAGCGGCGAAATCAAGCTTAACGATATTTTAGTAAGCGGCGACCTCGAAGCAAAAAGCACAAGCGGAGATATCGGGCTTGAAGGCTGTGATGCCCAAACGCTTTATCTGCAAAGTAACAGTGGGGATATAGATGGCAGATTGCTTAGTGAAAAAACCTTTGATGCTACGACCACAAGTGGCGAGGTATTGGTACCAGATGGTGCTTCGGGTGGCAAGTGCCGAATTGTCACCACCAGCGGAGATATAGAATTTGAACTTAAAAAATAAGAAAAGTAATTATGAAAAATAAAACATTACCTTACATATACAACCAAAGCCACCGTGTGAAAATAGGTGATTATCTTGTCTGTCAGAATAAGATACTGCAAAATCACCCTCTTCATCAGCATGATTTTTATGAGTTTGAATATATTGTCGAGGGTGAGGGTATCCACCTCGTAAACGATCGGTCATATCCTATAGAAAAGGGTGACCTGCTGTTTATTACGCCCATGGATTTTCATGGCTTTGAAACACAGAATATAAAGACAATCACATGGCATTTTTTTGCTAAAGATATGTCGCCCGAAATTGCATTTCTGCTGTCAAACCTTAAAGCCGATGTTATAAAAAACGTAAACGAAAAAAGCGTCAATGACTTTAAGTATCTGCTCGAAATATTTAATGCCAAGGGAGATTATGCCGCCTTGCAGCTTAAAAATCTTATAGAGCTTATAATCGTGGACCTGTTTGAGTGCAAGGCAAAAAATGTCGATGATAACGTATTGGGTGACGGTATTTCACAGGCAATAGGGTATATAAATATAAATTTTCGTGATGAAATCACACTTGACACTATCAGCCAGAGGTTTCATATCTCGCCTTCATATTTTAGCCGCGAGTTTAAAAAACGTACAGGAGTCTGCTTTAGCGACTATCTTGCCGACAAGCGATTCGATTATGCAAAAAAACTGCTTAAAAACGGTAACCGTGTAATAGATGCGTGTTATGAAAGCGGCTTTAGCGGCGTGCGTAATTTTACAAGGCGGTTTAAAGCGCTTTACGGCATCACACCTACTGAATACACAAAACAGCAAAATAATTCCTGAAAATGTCAAAATAATTCTTGTTTTTCACTTCAACTCTTGGTATATTTAAGTTAAAGAAATATATCAGGAGTTGATTTTATGGCAAAGGTATTAAACGGTATATCAATCCCCAACATTCCGTGGGAAGAAAAGCCCGCAGGATGTAAAGATGTTTGTTGGCGTAGCAGCCATAATCCGATTTTAACCCGCGACGATATCGAGGATGCAAACAGCCTTTTTAACAGCTCGGTTATAGCCTACAAGGGTGAGTTCCGCGGTGTTTTCCGTTGCGACAAGACCGATATGCTACCCCTTTTACACAAGGGCAAAAGTAAAGACGGTATCAACTGGGAGATAGAGGACGAGCCGCTTAAGTTTGAAAACGCAATAGACGGTCAAAAATATGAATACGGCTATGATCCCCGTATTTGTGAATTAGAGGGCAAATACTATATTATCTGGTGCAGAAATGCAGGCAACGGTAACTGGGACCCAACACTTGGATTAGCCTGGACCGAGGATTTTGAAAAGTTCTAT
>JAFTTE010000145.1 GCA_017466905.1 Clostridia bacterium
CGACACAGGAGATGCTGGATTATATATTAGAAACACAAGAAGACGACCCAGCGAAGCTTTACGAGATTGCTTGCGAAATATCCGAGAAATACAAGAGCGAGACGGAAGAGGACTGGGACAAAGATTAAACAACAGTCAATATTCTTTAGGTTCGCCAATACAGCAGTTAAGATATAACCCTGAGGCGTATGCAAAGCATATTAACCGTAAGTATCAATCCAAAGTAGATAGTGATGAGGTGGCTTTTTCTATGCAACAAGATAATGAGCATGACGTATCATTATGCTTTGTGCGTTGTGATGATGAAAATATTACAAGCAAAGCAGACGAGCTTGAAAGGCAGGGAAAAAGCCGAGCGTATATCAAAAACGAATTAGGTGTTGTACGTGATATTTTTGGGGAGTGGAAAAATTATTTAGATATAAACAAATGCAAGTTGTTTGCCAACGCTACCGCAAAAACAGAGGGTCACACCAGAAAGCCAGGATTCAGATTGGATGGGTACTCCTGGGAGGGCGTTTTAAGTGATTTTATTATATGGGATGAATTTTTCGAACTGTTTCCAGAATATGAAAACCTGAGGGTTGTTATCAGGTCAATACATTCCGATTATGATAAGGTGCGATTTAATCCTAAAGCAAAAACCATTTATATGGATAAGGAGCTATGCCGAGAGTATATAAACGGTGAAAGTAAGATTTTAAAATCTTACATAATGCGTGAATTACAAAGAATCATTCAGTACGAAGAGGGTAGGTATATCGGATATAACATAGAGCATTGGCAAGAGCTTGAGAGAAAAGGAAAATTGCCTTTTTCTGAAAAGCTTAACCGATATCTTACTGCTGAGGATATGATGAAATATTTTGAGGACAATTATGAGACCGAGCTGATGTTTAAAAAGCAGGAGTTTAAGCATTATGTTTCTCAGAACAGAAAATATAAAAGCATAAACGATATGATGATGTATTATCCTGTCGTGGATGCTGCAGAAGTAATTGTTTATGATGATAACGGAAGGCTTGTGACGTTAAAGGAAAAGCAGAATCCAAAAGAAAAGAGAAGATTTTCGGCTGACAAGGGCGGTCAGGTTAAGCTGACTGCAGAGGCAGGACACGCCGAGCAAGAGCAAAGCGACAGGCAGGTAGCGTATGGCAATATAAATGAAATTACAGAAAAGGGCGATAACACACTTAAACTACGAAGCTTTGTTGCGTCTAAGCAAAAAAGCTATGTTAAAGAACAAAAGGTAAGAAGTGATTACAGAATTAAAGGCGGCAATAGCGGCTTTGTTGAGAAAAGCGGCAATGACGGCGAGGTTTTGGATGAGGATTATGCCTTTATGCTTCGAAGTGTTTTTGCGAGTGTTACGACAGCGGAGCACGATACTGTCGGAAGGTATATAGGTATAAATAATCAGGAGATGCTTGAAGACAGCGTTTGTAAAAATGAAAAGGGTGAGCCAATATCACTGTATTTTATGAATTTGTACGGTGACAATTTGTCAGAGCAGATAAAACGCGGTCTTGCGTTGGGAACGGTAGATATGGCTGTGGCGCAGTATAACGAGCATCGTTCCAACCATAAGCGTATTCAATCGGCGGTATGCACAGAGGTTTATGCTGTGATAAAAAGACCATTATGCCTACCGTTTGACCCGTATGATGAATCTTATGGCGAAATATGCGATTGGTTGGTAAATCAGGATAAAATAACACCAGCACAGTACAATCGTGTGGTGACAATGAAGTCTGCTTTAAAGCCTTATGACTATAGTAATTATGCTACGCAAGCGCTGCTTGACGTTTTGCGGCAACAGGGCTATGACGGTATTATTTATAAAAACCACCGATTTGCCGAGGGTAGCAAAACGGTGGTTCCTTTTTATGAACATCAGCTGAGACCCGTAGCTTATGACGGAATATTGGTGCAGGATGACATTATTTATGATGACGCGCAGGATGAAACCGAAAGCTTAAGCACAGTAGATGCGGTAGAGAATACCGAAAATATGAAACGGTATGTAATAGAACCGAAATATCAGAACGCCAAAAAGAGAAAGCTTGCTGACGAGAGAATAAAAATTGGCGATGCGGGTTATTTTGAAAATGTTGAGACCATCGACGTGCAAAGTGCATACGAAAAAATAAACCGAGAGCTTAAAAACAATTCTGCAAAAGAGCTTAGCGGCTATGACACCGCAGGACACAGGTTTAGCAACATGGCGATGAAGCGCTTTGATGGAAATGTGTTTAAGGACGCGGACGGTAATATACTGCTGTTTAGTATGTGGAATATGAATCCGCTAGATATAGGCAGGGCGGCAGATACGGGACAAGAATTTGTTGGCTTTGAAACAGCGCTTGAGGAATTTTTTGAGCATAAGATTTCTACCCAAAACAGTTATCACGGTGTAATAGAGCAGTTTGCGCTTAATTGTGTTAAGCCATTGGTAGTAAGGCAAAACGGATGGAATACAGTGAAAATGGCAGCCGAGCTGTCAGAGGACGGAATAATATCACAGCAGTTTTATGATAATATAATGTCCTTGCACAGCACGGGTAACGGCGAGTACATGAGTCTGGCA
>JAFTTE010000146.1 GCA_017466905.1 Clostridia bacterium
CTTAAACGCGGCATACCCGAAAAAATTCAAAAAACTCTTGTATCTGCGGTGGCGCTGTGCGTTTTGTATATAGGTGTCACAGGACTTTTTGAAGACAACATCAACACGCTGATTATAATAATATCTATGGCTTTAGGTGCCGTTATAGGACAGGCTTTGGATTTGGACCGACTTGTAAATAGTCTTGCTCAAAAAATAGAAAACAAGGTTAAAAAAGAGGGTAGCCAAAGCGGCAAAATTGCCGAGGGCTTTGTCAGCGCAACACTGCTTTTTTGCGTTGGCGCTATGACGGTGGTAGGCTCTATCGATTCGGGAGTATCGGGTGATAATACAACCCTTTATTCAAAATCGGTTATAGACCTTATTTCGTCAGCGGTGCTGGCATCATCACTTGGGTTTGGAGTAATGCTGTCTTCGCTTGGAGTGCTTGTTATTGAGGGTACACTCACATTGCTTGCCGTTGTGGTACAACCTGTGCTTACCGCAGAGGTAGTAGCGCATATGTCGGTTATAGGCTCTTTACTTATAATCGCGATAGCGCTTAATATGCTGAAAATTACCAATATTAAGGTTATGAATATAATTCCCGCAGTATTTATTCCAATATTGTTGTGCTTGTTTATGTAAGGTGATAAAAATGAAGGAAAAAACAAAAAGACAGAAGGCGATAATCCGTCGCCGTATATTTATCGCAATATTAGCGGTATTGCTTGCGGCTGTAATAGCGTTGCTTGCGGCGGTGATTAGCGCGGTTATTAAAAATTCCAATTCAGGTAATAACCAAAACAATTCCAAAACCGACTCTAATATAAGCCATGATAATATTTCGTCAGAGGAAACGCCAAAAGAAATTACCGCTACCGTTTTAAATACGGGCGATATTCTTATACACGAAAACGTGCTGAACGGCGCGCGTCAGGATGACGGCAGCTATAGCTTTGCTGAATTTTATAAGGTTGCAAAACCGTATATAACTGCAGCCGATTACGCTATCGCCAACCTTGAGGTAACACTCGGCGGTGAAGAGGCAGGCAGATATCGCGGTTATCCCGAATTTAACTGCCCCGACAGTCTTTTAGATTATGTAAAAGCAGACGGCTTTGATATGCTGCTTACGGCAAACAATCATAGCCTTGACACAGGTCTTGCGGGACTGAAACGCACAGTACAGCAGATAAAGGCATCAGGTCTTGACTTTTTAGGCACAAAAGAAACAACCGATGACCCCACATATCTTATAAAGGATATAAACGGTATAAAAATTGGTATGGTGAGTTATACCTACGGTACCAACAGTACTGCCGGCGGTGCTAGTGAGCTTATAAATTATTTCAGCAGCGCAAATCTGCCCGCCTTTTATAGCGAGGCGCAGGCTGTGATTGATGATATGCGCGCAAATGGCGCTGAGGCTATTGTATTTTATATGCATTGGGGCAACGAATATCACACAACCCCTAACACCTATCAAAAAGCGGCGGCTCAGCAGCTTTGCAATATGGGTGTTGATGTAATTGTTGGCGGTCATCCGCACGTGTTACAGCCGATTGAGCTTATCCATTCAGAAGATAGCCAAAACACAACCGTTTGCCTTTATTCTATGGGTAACTCTATATCAAACCAAAGAATTGTAGAAATGACAGGTGTATGTGAAACGGGTCACACAGAAGACGGCGTGCTGTTTAGTTACACATTTACCAAAGACACTGACGGCGATGTTTCGCTTACCGCAGTTGACATTATACCCACCTGGGTGGACCGCTGGGGTAGTTCAGGCAATTATCAGTATACAATGTATCCGTTAGAAAATGCCGATATGGCAAACAGTTACGGTCTTGACGATGCTACAGTGCAGGAGGCTGAGGCATCGTATGAGCGCACAAAGCAGATTATAGCGGCAGGTCTTACCGAGTGTCAGCAGTATCTTGGTTGCGAAATACGCTTTGCAGAGCAGGTGACAGAGTAATGCAAAAACTTGACATTCTGCTTGCTGATTTAAAAATAAACATAGAGCATAGCTATGATTTTATGCCTGAGTTCTGCAAAAAATATATTTCTTCTTTTGATACACCTGACATAACGGCGAAAACCGATGAAAAATCGGTTTTAAAGGAAAAGGAAATGGTACCGTCAGCGCCGATAGAAATTTGTGAGAGCCTTTGCATTTACCGCAGTATAGGTGAGCAGTTACCTCGCTTTGACCGATTTGTTTTTCACGGCGCGGCTATCGAATATGACGGTAAAGCCTATCTTTTTACAGCACCAAGCGGCACGGGAAAGACCACGCATATAAATTTGTGGAAGCACTACCTTGACGGTAAGGTGGACATTATAAACGGTGATAAGCCGATTATCAGAGTCGGAGAAGCCTCAACCGTTTACGGCACTCCCTGGGCTGGCAAAGAGGGCTATCAGCGCAACGCAAGCGCGCCGCTTAAAGCAATCTGTATTTTAAAGCAGGGCAAAACCAATAATATTACGCGTCTTGATAAAAAAGATGCTGTAAATCATCTTATGCGTCAGGTTTATCTGCCACACGACCCTGTATCTCTTTCAAAAACATTGGCATTACTGGGGCTTATGATAGAAAATATACCTGTATATATACTACAGTGTGATATATCGGAAGATGCTTTTAAGGTTTCGTATAATGCATTGACAGCCAATTAAATACTACAAGGCACTGCTTAAAATCAGCAGTGCCTTGCTTTTTTTATTTATGCTTAATAATGCCAAATGCCTTTGAAAGCTCCATAACAACAAGAGGTACAAGGATTAGTCCAAGCGCTATAAGATAAAGACTTGCGTCAAGTTTTACGAGTCCAAAAGCGACGCGTACAGGTGTGAACAGAACAACTGCTACAAGTAAAAGTGATACAAGTGAGGCCTGATTTAACTTTTTGTTGCTGAAAACACCTATTTTAAACAAAGAACGGTCTGAACGCATATTAAACGCCTGTATGATTTGCGAAAGAGCAAGCACCATAAATGCCATTGTCTGACCGCCGACAAGTGTTCCTGTCATATTTTCGCCGATTTTAAAGCCAATGAGAGTCAGAACTGCAAACATAATGCCCTGAAGCACAACGCGAATACCGAGTCCATTTGCAAAAATACCTTCGGTTTTAGGACGCGGTTTTTGTTCCATAATGTCGTTTTCGACTGCTTCCATACCGAGCGCGATTGCGGGCAGGGAGTCGGTTACAAGGTTTATCCATAACAGCTGCATCGAAAGCAGGGGAGTTTTATGCCAGAGCAGCATTGCCAAAAATACCGTGATAACCTCACCGATATTAGTGCCCAGCAGAAAACCTACTACTTTTTTGATATTGGCATATATGCCGCGACCCTCACGCACTGCATCGACAATGGTTGCAAAGTTATCATCGGTAAGTGTCATATCTGACGCTCCTTTGGCAACGTCGGTACCCGTAATACCCATAGCGCAACCGATATCGGCAGCTTTAAGCGCGGGCGCATCATTTACGCCGTCACCCGTCATAGATACAACCTGACCCTTGCGTTGCCAAGCCTTTACAATGCGGATTTTGTTTTCAGGCGATACACGGGCATAAACCGAAATGCTTTCGAGCACATTATCAAATTCTTGGTCGCTCATAGCATCAAGCTCGGCGCCTGTGATAGCCCTGTCACCGTCAAGCAATATACCAAGTTCACGCGCTATTGCCGACGCGGTAACAACGTGGTCACCCGTAATCATAACGGGCTTTATACCTGCTTTTCGGCAGGTTTCAACCGCCGCTTTGGCTTCGGGTCGTGGCGGGTCAATCATACCAACAAGACCCATAAAGGTAAGACTGTTTTCAAGTTCATCGGATGATGGGCTCTGGGGAACGGTATCAATCTCTTTGAAGCCTATTGCAAGCACTCGCAGAGCGTTTTCGCTCATAGACTCTGTAATTTGCTTAGCAGCAGTCAAATCACCCGAAACGCAACGCGAAGCCATAACATCAAACGCGCCTTTAACAATAACAATGTTTTTGCCGTCAATACGGTTTACGGTTGTCATCAGTTTGCGGTCAGAGTCAAATGGAATTTCTGCAAGACGGGGGAACTTTTGGTTTAATTCGTCCTTTGTCATACCGTTTTTGTGTGCCGCTACCACTATAGATGTTTCGGTAGGGTCACCTATATGCTGCTCTTTGCCCTCGGCAAAAATAACCGAGCCGTCGCAGCAAAGCGTGCCGTACATAAGCAATTTTTTGATTTCATCTGAATTGTTTTCGGTTATATCTTCAATGACACCGCTGTCAAGATATGCCTTGGTAAGTGTCATACGGTTTTGTGTGAGGGTACCTGTTTTGTCAGAGCAGATTATAGACGCGCTGCCAAGTGTTTCAACTGCAGGCAGGCGGCGTATAAGCGCGTTCTTTTTAACCATTCGCTGAACGCCAATTGAAAGAACTATTGTAACAATTGCGGGCAAGCCCTCTGGTATCGCCGATACCGCCAAGGATACAGCGGTCATAAATATTTCAAGAACGGGTATGCCGTTTGCAAGACCCACAACAAATATTACAGCGCAGGCGGCAAGCGCCATTATACCTAAGTATTTACCAAGCTTTGCAAGCTTTTGCTGTAAAGGGGTCTGTGTGTTTTGTTCGCTGTCTAACAGGTTTGCAATTTTACCCATTTCGGTGTCCATACCCGTGGCGGTAACCACTGCAACAGCGGTGCCATAGGTTATGCTGCAACCGGAAAATACCATATTACTGCGGTCGCCTATGGCGGCATTTTCTTTCACAGGGCTTTGGGCATCCTTTTCGCTGGGGACCGATTCGCCCGTGAGGGCAGATTCTTCTGATTTAAGGCTTACGCTGTGAAGCAGTCGCGCGTCAGCAGGTACAAAGTCGCCCGCTTCAAGACGGATAATGTCGCCCGGTACAAGTTGCGCTGCGTCGATAACCGTTTCTTTTCCGTCACGTATTACACGGGCGTGCGGCGCCGACATATTTTTGAGCGCATCCAGCGCCTTTTCTGCCTTGCCCTCCTGATAAACACCCATAATTGCGTTAACAATTACAATCAGCAGTATCAGCGCGGGTTCAAAAAGTTCGCCCCAGTTTTGCTCGACACAAATAACAACAAAAGAAATAATTGCCGCAGCAATAAGAATAAGTATCATTACATCTTTGAATTGGTCGAAAAATCGCGCAACTGTGCTTTTCTTTTTCTTTTCGCGCAGACGGTTTTCGCCGTATTTTGCCTGTCGGGCAGCAACCTCTGATGGACTTAGTCCGTTGTTGCTGTCAGTGGAAAGCTTTTCTAACACTTCGTTTTGTGAAAGATTATGAATTGCCATTTTTTCATTCCTCCAATTTTAATTATTTTATGCCGCAAAATGTAAAAAACACCAAATACGGAAAACCGCATTTGGTGTCAAATTTTTCATACAGACTCCATATACGGCTTTGAAACCTATATGAGTCTTGCAAATTAAAACAAAGCCAGACTAAAAGTCATGATGTTGACTTTGTTGCGCGGATGCGCTTGCTACTCCCTCATGGCAGATAGTGTTCTTTACATTTGCTATTATATTATTCAATTATTAACGAATTGTCAACCAAAATTTAACAATAAGTTAAATAAATGTATTTATTATTTTGACTTTCTATGTTATAATAAATATCATTTTAATACATAAGGAAGATAAACTATGGCAATAAAAGCAGTTTTGTTTGACCTTGACGGCACGCTTGTTCCTATGGATCAGGATGTATTTGTGGGGGATTATTTTAAAAGAATTTCGACTAAACTCGCACCTTATGGATATGAGCCGAAGCAGTTTATAGACACCATCTGGAAGGGCACCTACGCTATGATTAAAAACAATAGCGACAAGTGTAATGAGGATGTGTTCTGGGATTTTGCCGTAACGGTTTATGGTGATAAAATTTTAGCCGATAAGCCGCTTTTTGATGAGTTTTATGAAGAAGAGTTTGATAAGGTAAAAGAGGTCTGCGGTTTTAATCCAAAGGCAAAAGAAGCAGTACATAAGCTCAAGGAAATGGGCTACCGTGTAGCACTTGCTACAAATCCGATTTTTCCCGAAAGGGCTACAAGATGGCGAATCGGATGGGCGGGGCTAAAACCTGATGATTTTGAGTTTTATACCACTTATGAAAATATCAACAGCTGCAAGCCAAATCCTGCTTATTACATAGAAGTTGCGAAAAGAATAGGCATAGATCCTACCGAGTGCCTGATGGTTGGCAACGATGTAGGTGATGATATGGTGGCGGAAAGTATAGGTATGAAGGTGTTTTTGCTTACTGATTGCCTTATCAATAAAACTGATGAGGACATCGGGAAATATCCGCATGGTAGTTTTGATGAGTTGATGGACTATATAACAGAAAAATAATAAAACACAAAACAGACAGCACCAGTTTTAACTGATGCTGTCTGTTTTTATTAAATCAAATATGGCTTTTTTCTGGATTCGGAAAAACACGTCCATGCACAAGGACTTTCTATAATTTCTTTGGCAAAAATGAGTAGTGCTGTAAATGAAGGTGTTGCAATAAATTTAAAAAACTCTTCTGTTGTATCGTCTATTTCAATAAAGGTTGACCTAATCATATTATATTTTTTTAAAACCGCGATAACCTTTAATGCCTTTTCTTTGGTAATGTTTAATTTTTTCATAATTAAATTAGGGGTAAATGCCTTGTCGTTTTCTCTTTGATTAAGCATAACACATGCATTAAAAATATCATTATCAGAAAAATCAGCGAAAAGCTCGGTATAATTTATGCCATTAAAAAATGCCGCTTGTTTATTTTTGCACTCAGGGACAAGCAAAAAATATTGCAATCTGCTGTCTATTTCCATCATAGTAAAGCCATCGTCAAACCGCATACTTGAATGACGCTGTTCTTCACCAAGTGATTTTATATATTCAGCAATGCTGCCATCATCAAATTCTCTGCCATATAGTGAACACTCTATATCCCAACAATACTCAAACGCCTCTTTAAATCTTCCCTTTTCATCTGTATTAATAAGTTTTTGAGATAAAGCCTTTTTTATGTCGGTATATTCGGTAATTGTGCGTCCGAATAATTTATCAATAGAAACCTCAAAAAAGTCTGCAATTTTAGGCAACAATTCGGTATCTGGCACACCGCCGTTTTCCCATTTGGAAACCGCCTGCGCAGAAACACCGACAAACCTTGCAAGCTCATCCTGTGTTGTGCCCTTTTGCTTTCGCAGGGAAGATATGTTATTACCTATGTTGTTAATGCTCATAATGTTGACCTCCGTTAAATTTCTTGAAAGCTTTCATCATTTGCATTATACAACAACTCCCAGTTGATTACAATGTAGGCATTATTGACAAAAACAACCTGCGGTTGAGTTATTCAATCATAAAATTCATCATCAGTCCATTTTATAGGATTATTTTCAATGTATTGCCAAATCTCTCTATAATCCTGCTCGCCACGGATTATGTGGTCATTAAATGAGCGTTGGAAAATCTTTCTGCCTTGTGCATTTGAAGTTTTATTTATCTCTTTAGTAGTCATATATTTAAACCACCCGATTGCCGTATCTATCGTAGGGGAGGGGTTTCCCCTCCCGCCATTTTTTACAACAAGTAAAATATGTATGTGATTTGGCATTATTACGTATTTGTCTATATTTATTTCAGTGTAACGTTCACTGATTTCTAATAGTAGTCTTTCGGTTATTACGCCATATCGCGTAAGTTTCAGGAGGGGAAACCCCTCCCCTACAATTGACAATATATTTTTGCGATTTTGAGTGCATATTGTTACAAAATAATATCCGTCTTGACTGTAATCATAATCCTTTAACCTTATCGATTTTTTGTGGTTTGTTATTCATCACAACTTGTTCCTCGTTTAAGGCTGTCAACCCCAAATTTTTTGCGCACATTTAAAATCGAATTTTCAATTATCTCCTGCTTTTCGTCGTCGGTATCCATACCGAAAATATCGGTCTGAAAGGCAACATTATCGCCCTTTAAATTTGTTACCCTGAAGCCTACCGAGCGTAAAGGCAAATCCCAATTATAATTTTTTTCAAAAATCTTCATCGCCTCACGCGCAAGTAGAATTGAGGTGTTCAGTGGGTTTGTAAGGGTGTGCGAATATTCCTTTGTTTTAAGGCTTGTATCTCTGGTGTGCACCTGAACCGTACAGGCATAAAGTCCTTTACGATGCAAAATTTCTGATATTTCTTCCGCTATACTGATATAAATCTTCCATACAGCCTCGGTGGTGGCGATATCTTTTGGCGGTGTAACGGTGCGCCCCACACTTTTAGGCATATCATCTTCTCGTGGCGGTGTTACAGGTGAACTGTCCTCACCCAAAGCATAAATTTTAAGTTGAGAGC